>CALRLN020000353.1:0-5847 GCA_943368675.1 Chitinophaga pinensis
AGATGAGAGCTTGAAGACGGTTGTGTTTATATTGACGGCTGGGGCTTATGGGTTTGAGGTGAGGTAAGAAATCATTAACTGGCGATGTCTTGTAAGGGTTCAAAATTTTGAACCCCTACAAGAATTACAATTTCCTACAACAATTCCACCTCATTCAAAGTATATATACTATATTCACAAGTACAATATTGAAAACACATTTATACGCACTGCTGGCAATATAAATCCAATTAAAGCACGCTAGACTTTTATGAAAAAACCCAATGGAGTCCTCTTCTATCAGGAGAGCATTGATTCTCTGTTCAAACAATTTAACACTTCACAAGCCGGATTATCCGCTGCTGAATCAAGCAATCGCTTACAGACAGACGGTTACAATGAATTAGAAGAAAAGAAAAAGATACCACCCTGGGTGCTTTTTCTGAATCAGTTCAAAGACTTTATGATTCTGGTGCTGGCGGCTGCGGCTACTCTCTCAGGCATTTTTGGCGATGTAGCCGATACAGTAATCATCTTTGTCATTATCATACTCAATGCGGTTGTGGGATTTATTCAGGAGTTCAGAGCTGAGAAGGCTATGGAGGCTTTGAAGAAAATGAGTATTACCAAAACTCAGGTAATAAGAGATGATAAACCCCATGAAATAGAGTCCAAAGAACTGGTGCCAGGCGATATAGTAGTTCTGGAAGCGGGCAATGTAGTACCCGCCGATATTCGCCTCTATGAAATAAATGCACTACGTATAGATGAATCGTCACTGACTGGTGAATCGGTTTCAGTCGATAAAGAAAGTGATGAATTAAAAGAGGCTAATATCCCATTAGGAGACCAGCTCAATATGGCATTTAAAGGTACACTCGTCACTCATGGTAAAGCAGAAGGATTAGTTGTGAGAACAGGTATGAATACCGAATTAGGTAAAATAGCGGGGTTATTACAAGAAAAGGAAGCAGTTACACCACTGCAAGCCCGCATGACTAAATTCGGTAAAAATCTATCCTACATCATTCTGGGCATTTGTGTTGTGCTTTTTGTATCAGGTCTTGTGCGGGGTGAAGAACCATTCAGAATGTTGCTTTTGTCTGTCAGCTTGGCCGTAGCAGCTATTCCCGAGGCTTTGCCTGCCCTGATTACCGTTGCCTTATCAAGAGGTGCCTCAAGATTGGCTAAACAGAATGTGCTAGTCAGGAAACTACCCGCAGTAGAAACGCTTGGCTCAGTTACATTTATTTGCAGCGACAAAACAGGTACTCTGACTCAAAACAAAATGCATCTGGTAGAAAGCCATGAGCAGCCAATAGACACTACCGAGGAAGACCTATCAATGCTTAAACTGGGGATGTTGCTAAACCATGAGGTAAAATTCGAAAAGCAGGATAAACCGATAGGAGAAGCTACTGAACTGGCCTTGATTGAGAAAGTTGTAGAAGAATTGTCTTATAAAAAATATAAAGAGCTTTTTAAGAAATATAAACGTGTAGGCGTGATTCCGTTTGATTCGGAGCGTAAATGTATGACTACCATTCATGAGTATGATAAGCAATTTCTGATAATAAGTAAAGGTGCCAGCGAAGCTATTACTGAAATTATCAGCGGTACAAAAGACGATAAGCTACTCAGGGATATTTCAGAAGAATGGGCAAAAAAAGGTATCAGAGTGCTGGCCTATGCTTACAAGTTATTAGATAAATTACCGGAAAAAATAACACCACAAAATATTGAAAAAAATCTGATTTTTGCTGGACTGGCAGGTTTAATAGATCCACCACGGGAAGAAGCCAAAGTGGCTATAGGCGAATGTAAAACTGCGGGTATAAAACCTGTGATGATTACCGGTGACCATCCATCAACTGCCCAGGCCATTGCGAGAGAACTTGGTATTCTTGATGAAGATGAATTTGCCATTACAGGTGCAGAACTAGAGAAACTTTCAGATAAAAAATTCTTGTCTCAAGTAGAGCAAACGGCCGTATATGCAAGGGTTTCGCCTGACCAGAAATTACGTATTGTAAAAGCCTTACAAACGAAAGGGCATTTTGCTGCCATGACGGGCGATGGTGTGAATGATGCGCCATCTTTAAGAGCCGCTAACATAGGCATTGCCATGGGTATTAATGGAACGGATGTAAGCAAAGAAGCAGCCCACATGATATTGCTGGATGATAATTTTGCCACCATTGTAAAAGCTATTAAAGAAGGGCGCAGGATATTTGACAACATACGCAAATTTGTGAAGTATATCATGACCTGTAATAGTGCTGAGATACTGGTTATTGCCTTAGCGCCATTTCTGGGTCTGGAAAATCCTCTATTGCCAATTCATATATTATGGATTAATCTGGTTACTGATGGTTTGCCTGCATTAGCATTAGCCAATGAAAAAGCTGAAGCAAATATCATGAAACGGCCACCCAGAGCCCCAGACCAGAGTCTTTTTGCTGAGGGGGTAGGCTATCATATAGTCTGGATGGGTATATTTATGGCTACTATCACACTAGCCACTGAGGCATGGGCATTAAATAACAAGCTCGAACACTGGCAAACAATGGTGTTTACGGTATTGAGCCTTTGCCAGCTAGGTCACGTAGTTGGTATCAGAAGCGACAGATCTGTTTTTCAGCAAAAAGGTTTATTTTCTAATCTGCCATTAATCGGGGCTGTATTGCTTACTTTGGCTTTACAGTTGGCGGTAGTGTATATTCCTTTTATGAATAAGGCCTTTAAAACCCAACCATTATCTTTGCCCGAAGTTGGTATTTGTGTACTGATGGCCTTTCTGGTTTACATAGCCGTAGAAGCTGAAAAGCTGATTAAACCGGTGTTCGTGAGGAAGCCCGAGCTGATTAATAAAAAAGAGGCTTCATAACTAATGAATATCTTTTAAATACTTTTTTGATTAGCGATAAAAATTCCCTGCCAATAAATCATCAGCAGGGAATTTTCTATTATTAATCAATCTGAATTATTTTTTTCTCGGTAATTTCTCGTCACGCATAGCAGCATTATAAACAAATGAAGCTACAATGGTAGCTGCTTGTTTCAAATCATCAGCTTGCAGGTGGTCGTATGAATCCATATTAGTATGGTGCGTACGAGAACTGTATTCGATTTCGTCCTGAATGAACTGGAAACCCGGAATACCCACGCCTACAAAGGCAAGGTGGTCAGTTCCGCCAGTATTTCTGATAGTCACGGTTTTAGCTCCTAAATCATGGAAAGGTTCAAACCATTTAGTAAATATCGGACGGCAGGCATCATTTCCTTGTAAATAAATACCTCTGATTTTACCAGTACCGTTATCCAAATTGAAATAAGCCGCAACATTATCCCCTTCAGCATTACTCTTTTTAGTATTAGGGTCAGTCAAATGGTTTTTTACATAGTTTCTTGAGCCATGTAAGCCTTGTTCTTCTGCACTCCATAAAGCAATACGGATTGTTCTGCGTGGGTGCGCATTGACAGCTTTCAGGATTCTAACGGCTTCCAACATGACAGCTGAACCGGCAGCATTATCAGTAGCGCCTGTAGCACTTTGCCATGAATCTAAGTGAGCCCCTAGCATAACTACTTCACTTTTTAACTTTGGGTCTGTACCCGGGATTTCAGCCAGAACGTTATATCCTTTCAAATCATCCGTGAAGAATTTGGTTTTTACATCAATTTCCATTTTCACCTGAATACCCGCTTTGGCTAATCTGCAAAGTGACAGGTAATCTTCGGCTGCAATCATGATATCTAAAAGGTTCTCAGGGTCTGAAGCTTTATAAGAACCACCACCTGACACAAACAGTGTACCATCTTTACCTCTGTTGCTCATGCTCAATAATCCGATTGCTCCTTCTTTCTTCGCCATTTCTTTCGTCTTGGTTGAAAGCAATGTGCTTCTGCGCATGGCTGCCATCATCGATCTGAAAGCTGTATCAGCCTGCGGACGAGCTGCCGCCGGGCCATCATTTGCCATTTTCTCTAGTTCTTCATCAGTATAGCGAGTAGCATCCGCTTTGAATGAAGGGTTTATTTTATCGTTTTTGTATAATAAAATAATCTTGTCTTTCAACTTGCCTTTATAGTTTTCAAGGGCAGTAGTATCGGTTTCGTCAATCAAAAATATTTCGGCTTGTTTCAATTTGCCTTTGGTTCCGGCTGTCCATGTTTTTGGGTAAGCTATTAATGGCCTGTAATAAGGTGCTGTCATAGCAAGATAGCTTTTTTGCAGTTCCCAGCCTTTGCCAAATTCACCCCAGGCTTCCAGTTTTGCATCTGCTAATCCCCACTCTGTCAGTTTATTTTTAGAATAATTAGCCGCACGCATAAAGCCTGGTGAGCCTTGTAATCTAGGGCCGTTTGCATCAGTCAGATTAAAAGCAATGTCCATTACTTTTGAGTTATTCAAGCCTTCCTGACGGATTTTCTTGACCATTTCAAGGTCGACTTTTTCGTCCTGAGCACTAAGGCCAAGAGAAATACAGAAGAGGACAATTACAGGTAGTAATTTTTTCATGAGGAGATGTTTAGTTTGTTTGCGTTAAAATTTTCTTTGAGAAGTTTAAAGGTAAATATTCATAGACTCTCATCCAAAATATTGAGATTAATCTACTTTAAGATGCGATTAACAAGGCTTAAGGGTTGATAATGCATATATATAATGCTCCCGAAGCTCTCCAATGAAATATTCCTTCATCTGTATCCTGATTTCTTCAATATCCAAATATCTCATGGCTTCCTCTTTGAAGGGCCTCTATAAATATGCATCAGGCAACCGCCTCTTCAATAGAGTCATAATTATTGGCATATAGAGGCATTTAGAATTGTAAACGCCCACATGTATGTTTAAATGCATTATTTATCTCGAAAACTCCAGATCCTGAAAATCAAAACTAAAATCTGTAAGCGGAGATATAGCCTTCATCCTGAAACCGGAACCTTTGCCCTGATCGTCCAGATCAAACATTACATAGGCATCAGCATCGAGGCTGCGATCGACCCATTTCACAATATAGGTGTTACCCTTATAAGGGAACATTTCACCATTCAGCAAAAAAGAACGTTTTGAAGTAAACCATAATTTGCCGTTTTTCATACCTATTTCAACATCGCCAAACCATTTGTCATGGTAAGTGCCCGTAAAAAGGTTATTATCTAATTTTGTCGCATTTTTTTGTTGGGCCTCAATATCTTTCCAGATGCCATCTGTGATTTTTTTGGCATTGGCTAACCCCTGTAAAACCCTGTCGTGATTTTCTTTTACGCGGTCAATACCTTTTACACCAAGGTAGCTGTCTTTGATAGTATTCGTAATAGAAACAAAAGCCGCTCCCTGCTGCTGGTTTGTGAAGACAATAATACCCAGTTTCAATTCAGGTATCAGGGTAACCTGTGTTACAATACCTGCCAGACCACCCGTATGTGTAGCTTGTTTATACCCTTTTACGTCGCTCAATCCCCAACCCAGCCCATAGCTTGCAAAATGAGTATTATAAGAATTTGTACCGCGAACCGGAAGAATGGTTTGAGGTGTCCACATTTCATCGTGCACTTCTTCACTGAAAAGCTGTTTACCGTTACCATACTTACCGTTATCCATCTGCATAATTATCCATTTGCTCATATCAACAATATTGCTGTAAAGCCCTCCTGCCGAATTAGCCACTTCGCTCCAGTCTCTGCGGATTACCTTTACAGTTCCATCAACAGGTGCGTGCGGGTCAATTACATTTGATTTATTTTTCAATCGGTGAAATGATGCAGCTGTTTGGGTCATTTCCAATGGTTTCAGAATTCGTTGTTCTATAAAATCTTCCCATTCCATACCTGAAGCACGCTTTACTACTTCTCCGGCTACAATGT
>CALRLN020000354.1:0-5801 GCA_943368675.1 Chitinophaga pinensis
TAAGGTCGCCCGTCAACTATACCGATTATTATGTGGGTATGATCAGAGGTTTTATAAAAGTACCAACAACCGACAACTATATCTTTAATCTTACAGGTGATGATAAGGCTGTTTTCTATCTGAGTACTAATCAGTCACCCTCAGCTAAGGTGAAGAGGGCAGAAGTTTTAACTTATACGGGCCTGGATGAATACAATAAAGATCCTGCCCAGACCTCCGTAAGTATACAATTAGTAGGTGGGCAGTATTATTACTTTGAAATGTATAATTTTGAAGTGGTAGGGGGAGACCACATGACTTTGTCATGGAAAAAGGCCTCTACTCCTGATGCTCCATGGGCAATTGTAGACTATAATTATATATATGAATATACCTGCGGACAGGTTTGTCCTGAAAGGGGGACACCATGCAATGATGGCAATGCGGCTACCACCAATGACCAGCAGGATGGTTTTTGCAATTGCGTAGGGATTGCACCAACAAGCAACGCATGTGTGGGCGAAAGGGGGCTTGTAGAGGCTTATTATTACGATAATATAGTAGGTACCTATATAGAAAATGATTTAATAAATTCGCCTAAATTCCCGTTGTCGCCGGATAGAAAAGAAAAATTAAAAGGTGCTTATGGTCCTATACCCACTATACCTATTTATGCGACCGATAATTATGGGACGCTTGTACAGGGCTTTTTAACAGTTCCGGTATCAGGTAATTATGAATTTAATATTACAGGTGATGGGCAGACCTTCTTTTTTCTGAGTAAAAATGACTCTATTGAATATAAGCAATATCATCAGGCAGTGGTTTGGTATGGGGTTGATGAAACTGACCATGTTACCTCTGCATTGCAGAATATTTCTCCTGTTTATCTTGAAAAAGGTAAATATTATTACTTCGAGTTCAGGCATAAAGAAAATACATGGAGAGACCATTTTAACCTCTACTGGAAGACCCCATTCCACGAAAACAAGACATGGAAAAGGGTACCCGCTTTTTACCTGTTTGATTATAAGTGTGAGGTGTCATGTATTGCACAGGGAACCCCCTGTAATGATGACAACCCGTTTACGAATGATGATAAAATAAATGGTAACTGTGAGTGTGTCGGTATACCTTGTTCAGGCCCTGACTGTAATGATGAGTCCGCCAGGTATAAAGTATACGATTCATGTAGCCCGACGGACAACCTGACTACCTTATCAGAAGTTGCCTGGGTATCTTGTGGTACGCTGAAACCAAATCCTAATTCAGCCAGAACTGCCAACAAAAACTGGATTATGTACGATTTCTCTAAACCCTATAAATTTCAGGATACCAGGGTGTGGAATTATAATGTAACAGGCGAAACTAATAAAGGATTCAAGAGCGTTTATGTTGATTATTCAATAGATGGTACAACCTGGCAGCCTTTAGGAGGCACTTACTCATGGCCGCAAGCACCCGGAAATGGGGATTATTCAGGTTTTTTAGGTCCTAACTTTAATGATGTCAAAGCACGTTATATCCTGATTTCCGCTATCAATAACTGGGGTGATCCTACTTGCTCGGGTTTTAGCAAAATAACTTTTAATGCTTCTCTTTGCGATGCCGAGGGTACCGTCTGTGATGATGGTGACCCGCTTACAGTCAATGATAAGTTTGATAATAATTGTAGTTGCAGGGGTGTTAATATTAATTGCTCCGCAGATTCAATTAAGCTGGATCGCTCTCCGTTAAGCAATGGTGATTTTAAGGCTATCAAAGGTATTGCATCACAGAGTATAGTGCCAACTACCAGAGATATTTCGTTTACAGCCGGTAATAGCATTGTTTTGCTGCCCGGGTTTGAAGTAAACGCCAGTGCGGTATTCAAAGCGGATATTGCTGATTGTGTGCAGCAGGCATTTGCCAACAATCAAAAAGCAAGCAATGCTACAGACGATAAATCTGTAACCGAATTCTCGACAGACAGCACAGACAGTAATAAGCTTAAGAAAATTATTTTCAGGATTAATAAGCCCGGACATGTGAAACTGAAGTTGAAAGATAAGAGCGAAAGGGTAGTGGTGACAATTATTGACAATTATTACGAAAATCTTGGAACACAGGTCAAATTTTTGCCGACTAACAAACTTCCAAAGGGACTTTACTGGATAGAATTAGACTATGCAGGGAAAATCCTGAGAGAACAATTAGATTTAACCAAGTAGCTTTTTCGCAAAAACTTACATATTTTCTGTTAAAACGTGATTAAAGGCAACTTTAATCACATTTTAATTTATAGCCTTACCATTAAGCTCCAAAATACCTATACCTTCGTAGCCTGTTTTGCGAAAAATATCTTCCTTGTTGTAGCAATTACAATACAAGATACTGACGAACTAATTACTACCAAGGCTATAATTGAATTTTATGGAATTTCTTACTAAAGTTCTGAATGAAATCATTGATTTCTTTAGAATTGGCGGGCTATTAAGTATTATACGCACGGGTCATTTTGAGGTGTTATTGACATTGGAGGGTTTCCTGAGTTTTCTTTCCCCAATTGCTCCTTTGTTAATAATCATAGAAATAGTTTGGCTTCTCTTCTCACGGCGCTTCAACAAAGAAACTTACCGGATTCCATTCATGATAATCGTGATAAATCGGGTATTGGCAAGATTAATAGGCGTATCTGTAATTCTTATATGTATCCAAATCTTTAGTAAATACGCTCTTTTTCATGTGTCCCTTAAATGGTACTGGTTTATTTATGGATATCTGGTTTATGAGCTAAATACTTTTATCCGTCATTATTTATCGCATAAAGTAAGGATATTATGGTGTCTGCATTCTGTGCATCATGCCCCCGAAAGTCTCAACGCCTCAATTACGCTGAATACCTCATACATAGAGAATATTTATACTGAAGTTTTTACAGCTACTTTTTGCACCTTATTGGGCTTAAACCCCATTATGCTATTTACTATTATGATCCTTGATAGTATATGGGGTGCATTTGCACATATTAGTGAGAGTTCTTTAAAAAATGCCAGACTAGGATTTCTTGAAAAGGTTATTCTCACCCCCTCACATCACAGAGTCCACCATGGACGTAATTATCTATACATGGATACTAATTTCTTTTCTATTATTAATATATGGGACAAACTTTTTCATACATATCAGGAAGAAGAAGAAAGCGTGCCTGTGGAATACGGAATCACAAGAGAGGTTAATCAGAACAAAATAATGGATGTGTATTTTGGTGAGTTTAAAGACCTATGGAGGGATGTTAAGCAGGCTTCGGGAGTGAAGAACAAACTTTTATACATTTTCATGCCACCCGGTTGGAACCCTGACGGAAACGATTTACGCGCTAAAACACTGAGAAATAATTTTTTGAACTCATTAAAGAACGAGGTTTAACAGCTAAACCCCGTTCTTTTTCTATTTAACTATTGCAATTGCTTTACTACATCTTTTTTCTCAATAAACCCTTCATTTGACCACCGGAGTGTTTTATTTTTATAGATTTGTAAAACAGGCAGACCTTCTACGCCCAGCTCTTTACACAAAGCCTGATTATCATCAGCATTGATACGCACTACATTAACTTTGTCTTTCATATCCACAGCAATTTCTTTCAGGTATGGCTCCATTTTTTTGCAAGGTGCACACCAATCGGCATAAAAATCCACCAGGACAATCTTATCAGAGTTAAGGAATTGTTCAAATTGCTGTTTACTCATACCTGTGATTTTTGACGAAGCTCCGGTAGCTTCAGGTAAGTTAGCTGCCCTCCATTTCATAATGCCGCCTTCCAGTTCATATACTTCCTTAAATCCTAACTCCCGCATTTTGGCTGCTGCGGCTGCGCTCCGTCCACCACTCAGGCAATATACAAAAACCGGTTTCGTTTTATCTACCCGCTCAATCTCAGTAGTAAAATTACTTTCTTTCCAATTAATGTTCTTAGCGTTGTTGAGATGCCCTTTGGCGTATTCTTCCGGTGTTCTTACATCGAGAACAATAGCACCCGACAACTCTTTTATTTTATCCGAGAATGCAGTTGCAGATAGATTAGCTGACTGAGGTTGGCCTTGTGAACAAGCTGATGCTAATATGCTCAGGCCTATCAGAATGTTAAAAATGTATTTTATCATGTTTTGACTGGAATTAAAAAAACAAATATACATTATAGATTTCAATCTGTATGTGATTGTTGTCACATAGCTTTTAAGAATATAGATGAAGCAGCCGCAGTCAGCATATACCATTTTCTAATCCAAATCTGAGCGGCGAGCCGCAAATAATTTTAATCAGGTTCATTGTCTCAAATATCAAATCCAAACATAATTAAGACATAATATTGACTTAACATTCACTTAATATTGGCGCAGTAGTTTTGCACCGTGAAAATAAGACACGGAAAACCAATATGAACAGGATAAAAATTTCTACTACGCTCTTTTTGCTATTTGCTACAATTATCAGTTTTGCCCAGACGGGTACCATTCGCGGAACAATCAAAGATGCCAAAACCAATGAAGATTTAATTGGTGCTACTGTTAAAATCGACGGGACTTCCCTGGGGACAGTTACCGATGTAAACGGTTTCTTTTCGATTGCTAAAGTTCCTGCAGGTAAAGCTAAAGTTGTGATTACTTATGTTTCTTATCAGGATAAAGTTATTAATGATGTGGCAATTGTGGCAGATAACATCACTGAAATCAATACAGCACTTGACGAAGAAAAAACAGTTTTACAAGAGGTAAAAGTTACGGCCAGCCGATTGACAAATACAGAGGTTTCAGTGATTTCTGAAATAAAAGCTGCTCAGATGGTCGTAAACGGTATCTCGGCACAACAGATTGCCAAAACTCTTGACCGTGATGCGGCGCAGGTAGTAAAGCGTGTACCGGGTATTACTATTGTAGGTGATAGATTTATCAATATCAGAGGTCTGAACGCACGCTATAACAATGTAATGTTGCATAACGCTTTTACGCCAAGTATGGAAACTGACGTAAAATCATTCTCATTTGATATTATACCAAGTTCGCAAATCGACAGAATGTTGATTTTCAAAAGCCCATCAGCTGAATTACCCGGCGAATTTGCAGGTGGATTAGTAAAAATCTTCACCAAGAATATCCCTGATAAAAACTCTTTAGTAATTGATTACAGTACTTCTTATCGTAGCAATACTACTTTTGATGATTTCTATCAGCCAAATCAGGGTAAGAATTACTGGACAGGCTTTAATAATGGCTATTATGACCTGCCGAAGTACTTTCCGGCCAATATCAGTCAGGTTGCAAACAACCCTGCCGCCTTAGAAACCGCAGGCAGATCATTAAGAAATGAATGGATAGCTAATAACACACAGGCTACACCAGACCAGAGAATTGGACTAACAGGTAATTACAAATTTTCAATCGGTAATGTAAAGATTGGTAATGTGACAGCATTAAATTACTCAGACACACGTACCAATTTTGTAATTGACCGCAATGACTTTAATGCCAATATCAACAATACGCAGTCACCGATTTATAATTTCAATGATCAGCAATACAGCCGCAATATCCGCGTCGGAGTAATGCATAACTGGGCATTCAGGTTAAACGATAATAATTCGATTGAATTTAAGAACTTGTTTAATCAGTTAAGCAACTCAAACTATACACGCCGTACAGGCCGTGCCATTGAGGCAAATTATAACCCTGACAATCACTCATTTAATCAGGTGTATCGTGGTATATATACAGGGCAATTAACAGGTAAACATACACTGGCTAAGAGCAAAACGAGTATAGACTGGGTAGTTGGTTATAATA
>CALRLN020000355.1:0-5795 GCA_943368675.1 Chitinophaga pinensis
GTGCTACTGAGACAGTTAAAGGATTCATTGGCAACAAATTATCTCCGGGCTGTTGCTGACAATAGAAGTTCCCTGCTGCTATACCAAGGTAATTACCTTCAGGGTCATTCGTTTCTCTTACGCCATCAAGGCCATTAAAAGCATGCGAATGCGAAGGGAAAGTAGACGATATAATTGTTTCGTTTTCTGTACCTGCTGATTCGCCTAAATTGAAAGATGAATTGTCATTTTCAATAGCAACTCGCCCTCTTAAATCAGGTAAACAGAAAGTATTTATACCATCGCCACCATAGGTTAAACCAAGAATTGTGTAGAGAGCTGAATACTCTCGTATGTTTAAGGCGGTGCCATCGCAGAACATCCAGTCCCTTGGAGCGTAATTCCCGCAAAATGGCTTAATAATGCCCATATATTCATCCATAATCTGAACTTAAAGTGTTTAAAAGGTGAAGAAATATTAATAAAAAGGCAAATACTATCAGCCCCATTGCTTAAGCTGCAATGGGTATATAATCCAATAAGAATTTTATTAAAACAATATATCAGGGTACTCTTAGTAGCTTTTCAGCTTAGTTGTTTGCTTATTATATCGTATAAGAACAATACAATAAAGAGTCTTATTAATGGTGGTTAAAGGGTAAAAAATACTTAGCAAAAACAATCATACTCCAGAAACATTATTTATAAAACAATGAAAATAAGGCTCTAATAATATGGTAAGAGTGAATACTTTCAGTAGCAAACTATGATAGCTTTGGTTCTTTGCAACGAAAAGCCAAACTCGCCGATTTAATTTTAAGTAAGGCCAGGTGCTCAAAACTACTACTGCGGTCTTAGCGGATATAATCCGAATGCACACATAATAAAATTGACGCATAAAAACGGAGGCATATTATTGTGTGCCGCACCTGCACCTGCCGGCGAAATTACACCTGCATTCATCGGCAGTAATTGGTCTGTCGGGTCTTGTTGAGAATAAAAATTTCCGGCAGCTGTGCCCAGAAAATTCCCTGCCGGGCTTGTGGCTTCTCTGTTACCCGACAAAGCATTGTAGGTATGAGTATGCGGCGGAATTTGGCTAACATTAAGCGCTACAGTCTCTGCCCCTCCTGATTGACCTAGTTGGCGTGGTGTAAGGTTAACACCTGTTCCCATGCCTATTGGCATACGCCCTCGTAAATCAGGTAATTTGAAATTCACACCAGGTGTGCCTCCGTATCGAATACCAATAATCGTGTATAATGC
This sequence comes from Chitinophaga pinensis, assembly GCA_943368675.1. Taxonomy (GTDB): domain Bacteria; phylum Bacteroidota; class Bacteroidia; order Cytophagales; family Spirosomataceae; genus Emticicia. Next base: position 1,246 of record CALRLN020000355.1, read on the forward strand.
CTGATATTCTTGAACCAGCAAGGTTTGTCCATTGCATAAAAGATAATCCTGAGGGGCATAATCACCCACAAACATTTTAATCATCCCAATATATTCTTCCATTTTTTGTGATTTTAAAACCGTTGAAAATCATTTTTTTAGTGGTAATATTCGCCTCAATTATGGTCTTACCGGATATATGCCGTTAGCACAGATAATATAATTTACTACCAGATAGGGAGGCATATTATCATGAGGCAGGTTGCCCCCGGGAGCAATTGTGATAGCTGATGAATTCATAGGAAGCAAAGTATCACCCGGATTTTGCTGACAATAAAAATTTCCGGCCGCTATACCTAAATAATTACCCCCAGGATTAGTTGTCTCTCTTGGTCCATTCAGACCATTGAAAACATGTGTGTGTGCTGCAAATGTTGATGGTGTAATTGCTACCGTTTCAGCACCACTTTTGTCGGCCAGGTTTCTTGGTGTCAGTTGTGGCCCTGCTCCCATATCTAAGGGTATACGGCCTCTTAAATCCGGCAAGCCAAAAGTTGTTCTACCATCACCGCCGTATCGGAGTCCAATAATTGAATAAAGCATCTGATATGATTGGATAGGAACCAACGAGCCATTACATAGTAACCAATCGTTAGGCGCATAATCTCCAATGAAGGGTTTTATAATACCAATATATTCATCCATAATGTCAATAAAGGTGTTTAAAGGTTAAAAAAAGGCAAATAGCATCCATCCCATCGCTTTAAAGCAATGGTGCATTCAGGTCTATTGAGAACTATGAAATTCTTATGAAGGTGTTCCTCCTGTCGCTGATTCTAATCCACCACCACCGGCTGAATTAATATCAATGATTACATGCATCGCAGGCTTAATCCATTGTTTCTTTTCCGGCATAACCTGAGGATTCTCTTCTGATTGATTTTCCATGATAATTTAATTTTAATTAACTGACATTATTTATTAATAGTAATATATCCTATTACGGTCTTGACGGATACAGTCCCTGTACACATATGATAAAATTGACACATAAAAACGGAGGCATATTATTATGTCCCTGCCCCCCGCCTGCGGCCGAAATTACACCTGCATTCATAGGTAGTAATTGGTCAGTCGGGTCTTGTTGAGAATAAAAATTTCCGGCAGCAGTACCCAGAAAGTTGCCTGCCGGGCTTGTAGCTTCTCTGTTACCAGACAAAGCATTATAGGTATGCGTATGAGGCGGGATTTGGGTAACATTAAGCGTTACTGTTTCTGCCCCCCCGGATTGACCAAGTTGTCTCGTTGTAAGGGTAGGATTTACACCCGTGCCCATACCTATTGGCATACGCCCTCGTAAATCAGGCAGGTTAAAATTTTGTCCGGATCCGCCATAGCGATACCCAATCACAGCGTACAAGGCAGTATATTGTTGAACTGGCAGCGAACGTCCGTCGCATGGGAGATAATATTGAGGCGCATAATCACCCACAAACATTTTAATCATTCCAAGATATTCTTCCATTTTTTGTATTTTTTTAATCTTTGAAAATTATTGTAAATCTTATTGCACTGTTTCTTCATTTAATTGGGGTTTGTCGGATATATTCCATTCCAACAAATAATATAGTTTACTACCAGATAAGGAGGTATATTATCATGAGGCAGGCCTCCGCCAGGGGCAGTTGTGATAGCGGATGAATTCATAGGAAGCAAAGTATCCCCCGGATTTTGCTGACAATAAAAATTTCCGGCTGATATACCTAAATAATTACCTGCCGGGTTAGTTGTCTCTCTTGGCCCGTTCAGGCCATTAAAAACATGCGTGTGTGCCGCAAATGTTGATGGCGTAATTGTCACTGTCTCAGCACCGCCTTTGTCGGCCAGATTTCTTGGTGTCAGTTGTGGTCCCGCTCCCTTATCTAAGGGGATACGACCTCTTAAATCCGGCAAACCAAAGGTTGTTGAGCCGTCTCCACCGTATCTGAATCCTATAATTGCAAAGAGGGCTGTATAATTCTGTATAGAAACTAATGAGCCATCGCAGAATAACCAATCGTTCGGAGCGTAGTCGCCAACAAAAGGTTTTATAATACCAATGTATTCATCCATAATTTGAATAAAGGCGTTTAAAGGTTGAAAAAAGACAAATAATATCTACTCCACTGCTTTTAAAGTAGTGGCGCATTTTAGCCGATAAGGCTTTTTTTTGATTAGTAAAATAAGGTACCTTATGACACTCCCAGCTCAGTTGTTTTTTGAATTTTAAAGCAAGAAAAATCTAATAATTTTAATCCTATACGCTGTATTAACAGCGTATTTAACCACCTAAAAACATAAAAAAGGCAAATAATTCCTCACCCATTGTTTTGCAAACAATAGTATATTCAGGCCGATAAAGCTTTTATAAGATTTTACTACCAGACGCCCTGCGAAGCTTTCCAGCTCAGTTGTTTTCTAGCTATACATTACTGTATACTAATAGTATACACCTTTTAAAAGGTTGAAAAAAGGCAAATACTCTCCAGTCCATTGCCTTGCCGGCAATAGTAGGGTATTTAACTCTAGGTGACTTTTATCAGATTATTAAAAAGGTGCCTTTAGAAGCTTCCCAGCTCAGTTGTTTCTTAATTGAAGGCACTAAACCTCAATGAATTTAATTATTAATAAGGTTGAAAAAATATTTAAAAAGCAAATACTAATCAGATTTTACAAGCAACAACACATATATGCCGTTAAAGCTTTTATTAAGAATAGTAATCTTTGCGAAGCTTTCCAGCTCAGTTGTTTGTACTTCGGCACTAAAAACGTGAGTTTTTTTCATTCTTCAAAATAATTTCGCATATTTATTTTTCGGCTTGGCATTTTTTTATTAAAAGGCACCTAAAGAGCCGGATATCTCAGACAATCTGCTCTTCCCAGATCTGAAATTTACCATCATTAGGTGTATGCAGGTACATTTTACCATTACTGCTATCCAATCTATCGTGAGAATCACCGTCTTTTTTTCGACGATATGAAACAATGTGATATTTTTTCTCACTTATCAATTCAAAATGCCATTTAAGGTTATCATCATCGCTTTCTTCTAAAGAACCTATCAGGTTATCATCTTTATCTTTTAAACCTAAAAAAGAGAAAGCACTGGAAAAAATATTTTCTGTAGCAGCTCGCAGATAAAGCCCTGTGCCTGCATTCTGTAACCTGAAGATATTATCCTTTACTTGTTTTTTATACCATGTCTGATATAAACCACCATTATAAGGTTCTGCATGTACATCGGCAACGGGTTTCATATCCAATGCTTCATTTGTCTGTGTCGATTTTAAAGTAATCCTTGCATTCCTGTTATTTCTGTTGTTCATAACCTCCTGACATACATTTACCAGGGTTTCGCCTATGTTTTCCCAATAATCACCATTAATAATGTTTATGGTTCTACCGTAATAATTAGGCTGAAATAGGAAATCCCGGGCATGCCCATAAGCTGACAATTTAGGATTAATGTCATTGGCATAATCATGCACGCCTGAAGCAAAAGGTATTATATTCCATCCGTCGGGGGTTAAAGTCCAGTTAAGAAGGAATAATTTACCTTCATCATTTTTTTCCTTACCAAATTTCGCAAACTTCTCCATTTGGTCAATAAGCATATTCTCGTAAGACTTTTCGTTGGAGTAATCATCATAAATGCTTATCTCTGTACCCAGATTAAAAATACCTTTTATTCCCTTAGCTTTTACAGCGTTTTTATACATTTCGGAGTTTTCAATAATCAGGATTACCTTGCCTCTAAGCTCCCTGAGCTTCATATCCGCTATTTTTTTATCATAATCAATCGTTAAAAGATTAGCACTGTCAATATATTTCAACAGCACGCTTATAAATTTATCATCTGCATTATTGAAATCCTCCCAATGAGAAAAGTTCAACAATACCACCTCCGATTTATTATTATTAATAAATTCATTAGCGGCTTTTAACATATTGGCTATGTTGTCTCCTACCGGTATGCCATGATGTGCTATAAAAAGCGGCTCTCCTTCTGCCATATCAAGCGCTTTGATAACTGGCGCTAATAAAGAGTCCAGATTGAGATTAACCCCTAGTTTAGAAATCAGCTTATTCAATAGCGCCAGCGGGCTACTTAAATACTGAGGCCGAATATCAAAATATCTTACGCCTCCCTCAAGTTGTCCTTTCATATCCAAGCCCTGCGTATGTATAAAGGCAGAAGCTTTTGTCAGGGGGAGTACAAATGTCTTTAATACTTCGAAAAGTTTTGAGTGATACATGCCTGCATCATGTGAGCCCGGAAAGCATATTTGTTTTAAGGGCATCTCATTATTTATCTGAGACATCCAGTTTCTGGTATTCATTTTTAAATGGAATTTATTGATATAAACAGTTTCTGATTTGTGTTTACGGTCATTAGCCATAGAACCACCGCCAGGATGAATTTAAGCCAATCATCCAACTAACGTATCTTATATACGTACAGCTATTTTTTAGCCCATTCTTCTCTTACGCATTTTTTAAAAGCTATGAAGTCCATATCAGAATCAGGCTCA
>CALRLN020000356.1:0-5794 GCA_943368675.1 Chitinophaga pinensis
ATCAAGACTTGCCGTAGGTTCATCTAAAATTATTATCGGTGGGTTTTTCAGAAACAAGCGGGCAATAGCAATTCTCTGCTGTTGTCCGCCTGAAAGCAATTGTGCATCTGACTCGTATTTATCCGGTAATTCCATAATCTGCTCATGAAGGGAGGCCTGCATGGCAGCCTCTACAATCTGCTCTTTAGTGGCATCCATATCGCCATAGCGTATATTTTCTTCTATATTACCTTTAAAGATATGATTCTTCTGCAAAACCATGCCTATGTCGTTGCGCAATAGCTGGGTTTCGTACTTAGCCAGATCTATGTCGTCTAACAATAATTGTCCGGAATCGGGCGTATAAAACTTAACCAACAGATTAATCAAAGTACTTTTCCCGGCACCGGATAAGCCAACCAAAGCTGTTGTTTTGCCATTTTCAATTTCAATAGATATATCATGCAAAGCCTTTGTACCGTTCGGATAAGTGAAATCTACGTTTTTCAGCAGGTAATCTCCTTTTATCTGCACAGGTTGATAAGAACCGCTCTTTTCTATAGCTCTTTTATTGTCGAGAATCTCAAAAAAGCCTTCTGAATAGGTAAGGGCATCGTTCATTTCATCATAAATGCGGTGAAGCTGACGAATAGGTGCCGAGACATTATTAAAGAGCATAATATGAAACATAATAGCTCCAATTGAAATCTGTCTGTCAAGTACCAGATAGACTGTCAGAATAATAATCAATACCACTCCGATCTGCTCAATAAAACTCTTTATTGCATCAAATAAGAAGTTGGTTCTTCGGGTGGTCAACTGTAAGTCCATTAATTTCATTTGCAGGCCAAACTGTTTAATCTCCTCATATTTCTCCCGGACAAATGACTTAATCACTACAATCGACTCTATCAGATTAATAATTCCGTTACTCTTATTTTCGCGTTGAAACTTCAATTTTCGCCGCACGCCTTGTAGTTTATCAGCCTGCACATAGCTTATCCAGAAATAAACCGGCAAAATAATGGTTGCGACTAATCCAACGTAAACATTGGCCGTATACATGACTATCAAGGCCATGATTGAGTTGGCGAAAAGTGGCAGGATATCGATAAAAAAGTTTTGTACCAGTTTTGTCAGGCTCTCCACTCCCCTATCAATGCGTGTCTGTAATTTTCCTTTCTGGTTTTCGTTATCAGCATAAAAGGCCATCTGATAACTCAGAATCCTGCTAACGACCTCTTGAGACAAATCGCTTGAAATATTTATTCTTATTTTCTCGCCATAAAACTTTTGACCGAAAGTGATAAAGGAGTTAATGACCTCTTTGACACAGAGAATCAGGGTAATTTCTAATAAAAGCGGATATCCCTTCTCAATTGTCAGATGTTTATCAAGCATTCCTTGTATAGTATCAACGGTATAACGCAATACCCATGGATTTACCTGTGCGGTGATAGAGCCCAGTAAAGTAAGTACCAGGGCAAGATAGATTAAGCCCCTGTAAGGCTTAACGAAAGGTTGCAGACGCTTAAATATGTCCCAGATACTCATATTATTGTTATGTAGAAATTAGTGGTATGCAAAGGGAAATATTCAAATCATTCAGAATTAATTCTGATATATCGGCTTATTCTCTATCTGGGCAGGAGCTTATCTTTTCGCAAGATGCATTCTGCTCTTAATGAGTCTTTATTTAAGCGGCCGGTAAGTAAAAGCTTATCAGCCACAGGTTTTTCAAATTTCCAAATCCGGGTTTCATAACGTGTATTCTGATTGTTGACAAAATTCAGCGTAGCTGCTGTCTCTGTAGAATCTAAAAAATACACAAATCTCTGCCTTTTTAAATCGCCCTGTAAAACGCCTGCATAGCCTTCAAAAAAGAATCTGTTAAAATTGCAGGAATCATTTGGGGAGGTGGCTATCCAATTGCCATTCTCTAATTTTTCTATCTTTTCTACTTTCCATGCTCCATACAATTTATTCTTATTAACTGCAACCTCTCCTGATGTCAGGTAATCATAAATACTCATTATTGGCATGTAAAGAACAGAACTCACTAATAAAATATTGATTATTATGCCTATCCATTTAAATGCTTTTCTATCAGCAAGCACCGGATAATAAGGTGCGGGTACTTCTTGATTTGTAAAGAAAAATTTCCATAGCCGGCCTCCATATTGTAAAAGAATATAAACGGCAACAGCCAAATAGGTAAACGAATTAAGCTTTACACAAACATCAAAAAAGATATTAATAAGCCAGACATTGAGCATTACTACTACCATCAGTAGTGCACCTATGAGTGTTGTCCGACGAAAAAGTAATAATAATGCCGGAATTACCTCGCCCCATCCTAAAAAAATCTGGTAAGCTTTTGAATAACCAAAAAATGCCCAGGCTACCCGCATGGGTGTCAGTTCAGCGATTCTGGCATCCATATTTGCCATTAATAAAGGGAATTGAGAGGCAAAAACTTTTGCGAGACCGTAACCCATTATTATCCAGGCCAGATACATGCGCAACAGGAAAACAAGGAAGGGTTGCACCCGATATGCATTAGGGATTTTGCCGTGCAATACATTAAAAATCAATCCAACTATAGCCCCAATTGCCGCACCACGCCCGACTACCTGATAATGCTGTGGGAAATCACCACAGCCGCTATTATAATCGGCCTGAAAAAATACTCCTATAGCCATTCCGGCTACAGTAAAACCTAAAATATTATTCCAGAAACTAAGGTTCGTCAGACCGAGACGTTCGTAATAGAGGTAGGGTTTAGACATGGTATATCTTTTTTTATTGCTTCCACTTAATATTGCACCCCATGCTAGGGTACTGAATCTCTGAAACCAACTGATTGGCAAGTATGGCATTCAAAGCTCCACGCAAATCACTTCCGGTAACGGGCTTAGGGTTCTCGACCTTTGGCCGGGACTCGTCTAATCTACCTCTGTAACGCAGCGTCAATGCGCCATCAAACACATAGAAATCAGGTGTACAGGCAGCTTCATAAGCCCTTGCAACATCCTGGCTTTCATCATACAGATATGGAAAAGTAAAACCAGACTCCCTGGCAAAATCTTTCATGGCTTCTGGGCCGTCTTGCGGATATTGCTCTGCATCGTTTGAACTGATGGCCACAAATGAAACACCCTTTGGCTGATAGTCTCTGGCTAGTTTCACCAGTTCATCCTTTACGTGCAAAACATAAGGACAATGGTTACAAATAAACATCACCACCGTAGCCTTTTCAGGACGTAAATCATTCAATGAAAATAATTGACCGGAAACAGTATCCGGTAATATAAATATTGGAGCCAGTGTGCCAATCGGGAGCATATTTGATTCAGTGCGGGCCATAATGAAACTTTCTCGTTAATGGATTTATCAGCAATTTAATTAATTTTCAGATATTATGATGAGGGTTACAATCGTTTTAGTTGTCAAAAGGATATATTAATTAAACCATTATGGTTTTAATTAATCTAAGAATTAAACTATCAATTAAATTATGAAAAATCAGTCAAAATTTCGTATGCTGACATTGGTGGGACTTTTTGCCCTACTGACTTTGTCGCTTTCGAGTTGTGTGTATAGTAGCCGACCTGTTCGCTACTATGATAGGCCTGCGTACGTTCATCGCCCCTATTACAGGGTTCAGCCAAGAACCAGAGTTGTTGTAGTTCCGAAATATAACAGACATCACCACAATCATGACAGACGCCATTATGATAATAGCCGTCATCATCGTGGCCGTTATTAATAAGCAGGCTGATTTAAGAACCAGTCAATAGATTGAGGGTTTCGCATAGCGTCCAGAGAAACCGCTTTCTCAATGGGAGTGCCCATCAGGATTTTCTTGATGGGCATTTCCATTTTTTTACCACTAATAGTATATGGTATCTCCGGAACTTCAAAAATTGCATCGGGTACATGCCTTGGGCTGTACTGCATTCGAAGTTGGGCTTTAATCTTATTTTTTAATGCTTCATCCAATACCTGATTTTCATGCAGAACTACATATAAAGGCATGAAAAAACTCCCGTCGGTTCTCTCTATGCAAATAATCAGGCTATCTTTAATTTCCGGTAATGCCTCTACTGCATTATATACTTCGGCTGTACCTATTCTTACACCATCGCGGTTCAGGGTAGCATCAGACCTGCCATAAATTATGATTCCGAGATTTTCTGTGATTCTTATCCAGTCTCCATGACACCAGACGCCTTCGTATTTTTCGAAATAACTACTTTTATACTTCTGGCTGTGTTCATCTTTCCAGAAAAACAAAGGCATGGAAGGCATAGCATCTTTTATGACTAACTCGCCCACTTCATCATACACAGGTTTTCCTTCATCATTCCATGCTTCTATATTAGCTCCCAGCATCCTGCACTGAATCTCGCCTGAGTACACAGGCAGATATGGGCAACCACCCATAAATGCGCTACAGACGTCTGTACCTCCACTGAGTGAAATCAGATGAAGGTTATCGGAAACATTTTCATAAATCCATTCAAATGCCTGTGGTGGTAAGGGTGACCCGGTGGAACCCAGGGTTTTAATCGGAAGCCGGTTGTCTTTGAAAAAATCTGAATCGTGCTTCATGTAATTAATATAGAAAGCTGCTCCACCGCCGAAGTGGTCAACTTTGGCGTCTTTGGCGAACTGCCATAAAACATCAATATCAGGATAGGCCGGGGAGCCATCGTACAAGCATAAAGTAGCACCACAAGCCATTGAAGAGAGGGCAAAGTTCCACATCATCCAGCCTGTGGTTGAATACCAGAAATAGCGTTCACCCGGTTGCACATCCTGATGCAAGGCAAGCGCTTTCAGGTGTTCGATCAGGTTTCCTCCGGTAGTATGAGTAATAGCTTTGGGCTTTCCGGTTGTGCCTGATGAATATAGAATCCAGATTGGCTCGTTAAATTCAATTGGCAAGAAAGTTAATGCTCTGTCTGGTACGACAGACATAATTGAGTACCACTTTGGGCTTTCTAAAATTACAGTATCAAGCAAAGAAGGCAGCTGACCGGATAATTCTTTTACAATATTGCCTTTATCAAAAATCTTTCCTCCATAATGGTAGCTGCTACAAGCAAAAAGAATCTTTGGTTCTATCTGTTGAAAGCGGTCAATCAGGCTCTCTAAACCAAAATCAGGAGAACAACAGGACCAGATAGCTCCAATCGAATTAACAGCCAGAAAAATCGCAATCGTATCAGGTGTATTCGGCAGGTAACCTACTACCCTATCTCCTTTATTAATTCCTTTTTCATGCAGATAATTTTGGATGGCTAAAACCTTCTGCTCTAAAGCCTGCCAGGATATTTCTGTTAAAGGCTGATTCTCAGATTGAAAGATAATAGCAGGTCTTTCAATATTTCTATATCTGAAAATGTGCTCTGCATAACTTATGGTAGCGCCTTCAAACCACCTTGTGCCGATCATTCCTTCACTATTGTGACGCAATACGGTCTGGTAGTTTGTATGACTGTCAATCTCAAAAAACTGATAGATTGATTCCCAGAACTCAGCCACGTTCTCAACCGACCATTGCCATAAGGATTGATAATCAGCAAAAATCAGGTTTTTATGAATCTTAAGCCAGGATTCGTACTTCTTTAAGTTTGATTGTTCAATATAGGAGGAAGAGGGTTTCCAAAGAATATTTTTCATGCCTGTTGATTATTTTAAGGCAATATTATGAAGATAATTTAATTGTTAAGCAATTAATTATCTCCACTCAAAATTATATCTGGTATTTCTGTAGCCTTTAATTTCCATACTGGCACTACCAACAGGG
>CALRLN020000357.1:0-5789 GCA_943368675.1 Chitinophaga pinensis
TGCCAAAGTATATGGCTACCGAACGGGCAGATTTCTCATTTACAATATATTCTATGGCTTTGACTGCCTGAGTCTCATAAGAGGGAGATGCTAAAAAGACCGATTTTTCGTTATTAACCAATTGCAGGTTGTTCGATAACGGGTGTACCTGTATAGCATCATTTGATTTTACAAAAGAGTTGGCAACCTTATTTACTTCAGGATAAAGCGGCCCGATGATTAAATCTACTTTATCAAAACCACGATTATTTACTACATCATTAGCATGTTTTACATCTTTCTCCACATCAAAGGCATATAAATTCAGGTTAATCTGTTCAGAGGCCAGTTTTTCCTGTGCCAGTTTCATACCTGCATAAAGGTCATACACATATTGGTTGGCGCGGTTGGTTCTGTTAGGGTCAAATTCAAATAATCGAAAAGGCAGCATAACGGCTACATTAATAGCATTATCGTTTTCTTTAGCTTTTGATTTCTTTGAATTGCCGCCGGAGTTCCCGCCTAAATTAAACTGATTAGTTAATTGATCTGATAGCTCTAAATCTTCACGGCTTACATTCTTATTTTTTTGAATGTTGTCGACAATCAATTGCGCAAGAACAGGGTTATCGGGAGATTTCTGATAGAGCTGTTTTAACTGGCTCAGCTCTTTGATTTTACTCAGATAGATGTATTCCATATTCTCTATTTCCTGTCTCCAGGCTTTAGAGGTTATACGGTTAAGCGATTGCAAAGCTTCCTCAGGCTTGTTTTCAGCAAAAGCAATATTTGCATATAAATAAGTAGCATCCTCCATCTTACGCCAATCAGGAAAGCGCTCAAAGAGCTGCTTCAGAATTGTGCGGGCATCATAAAACTTGTTCAGTTTAAAAGCTGACAAAGCATAATAATAGTGGGCATACGGAGAAACAGAGTTTTCGTATTTCTTATTGGTGAGTGGTAAAAGTAATTCCCTTGCCTCAAAATACTTCTGGTCGGCATATAGCTGCACAGCTTTTTTGTATCGCAGCAAATAATCATTCTCGCTAAGACCAACCTGCTGTTGCGCTATGGTAGAATATGATAGGAATAAAAATATGAATAAATTTTTTGTCCTTCTCATAGGTTCAATTAAGGGATTTATATAATTGCATGTGAAGCATCAGAAATGCCTCACATGCAAAAAATTATTTCTTTTTATTCTGTTGTTTCTTTTTCAACTCTTCCTGGTTTTTGCGGCTCTCCTCAGCCATTTTTACCTGGTTTTCCATAAACTGCGCAAACTTACCTTTTTTAGCCGCCTGGGGATTTGCATGATACTTAACCTTGTTATTCATCAGAATCTCCCGAATTTTATCTTCATCAACGAAACGACGTACGATTTGTTGTTGGAGAATAGTAATAACGTTTGAAACAAGGTAGTAAAAACTTAAGGCAGCAGGGAAACTATTTAATACAAAGAAGAAAACTATCGGAAACACATAACTCAGTTTCTTCATATCAATAGGACCCGGTTGGTCAGGGGTAATCTGATTATTGTAGTAGGTAAAAGCCAAGCTCGAAAGGGTCATTAATACCACAAATAAACTGATGTGATTACCAACAATTGGCAGATTTGTAGCCCAGCTAATCGGGTAATCGTATGTCGAAAGATCAGAAGCCCATAAAAAGCTTTTCTGACGGAACATAATCATGTTGGGAAACAGGAAGAATACCGACATCAGGATAGGCATCTGAAGCAACATAGGAACACAACCACTCAGAGGATTAACACCTACCTGTTGATAAAGTTTCATTTGTTCCTGTTGCATTTTTACCTGGTCGTCACCCACTTTAGCACGGATCTCACTCAACTCAGGCGCAAGAATCCGCATTTTTGCCGAACTCACATAAGATTTATAGATCAGAGGTGTAAGCACCAGTTTAATCACCAATACTACCACTATAATCAGCAAACCATAATTGCTGATAAGACTTTCGGCCAGGTTAAATAAAGGTACAAAAATGTAACGGTTGATAGGTTTTACAAAATCGTATCCCAGATAAACATTTCTATGAAAACCCGTGGCAACTGTTTTTACTGAGTTATAATCGTTTGGCCCGAAATAGAAGCGATAGTTGCCTTTTCCTGATTTAAGGTCAGTTATAGGCAGATAAGCGTCTACTTCTGCTATTTTTACTACATTCGGGTTGGTTTCCGGAGTAGTGAGTTTAAACTTAGGTGTAGTAAGGGGTTGGTTCTTTGCGACAAAACCAGTAATAAAATACTTTTGTTTGAACGAAAACCATTGAACAGGATTACCCAGACTGATTTCATCATTATCAACCTTATTGGAACCTATATCATCAAAATCATCTTCTTTGGCATCCCAATAGTTGATTTGGGCTGATTTACGGTTCTCGTTAATATCATGCTCCAGTACTTTCAGGTTATCCTGCCAGTATAAGTGTGCTGGTTGATTTTGAACAACCGCATCTAAACCAACAAGATTAACATCATAATCTACAATAAATCCTGTGCCTTTGATTGTATACGCCTGCTCTACATATTGATTATCCGCCAGCGCGAGTTTAAATACAAGCCTGGTAGAGTCTCCTGATTTTACCACAGTCGATTGACCCGCAGACGTATAAAAAAGTTTCTTCAGGTCAACTTTACCCTTGTTGGTCTGCACTTCAAGATTAATGGTTGAAGTCTTGCTGTCAAATAGGCTCAAAGGTTTCTTTGTTCCGGTTTTAAAATCATCGTAGGTAGAGTAATTTTTCAGAATAACTTCTTTCAGACTACCTCCTTGTGTACTGAAAACAAATTTAGCATCCTGATTTTCTATTACTATATCTTGTGCGTTTCCGATGGCCGCCGATGCAAAATCTCCGAATGCAGCCTTGATAGCAGTGGTATCTGTAACTGTAGTATTTTTAGGTGCTACTTTTGTAGCTTCTGCCGGAATTACCGGTTTTTGCTCTGGAGGGGGAGTTGAAGGCATAAAATACATATATCCAGCCCACATTGCCAACAACAATACAATACCAATTATCTGGTTTTTGTCTATTAATTTTTCCATTAAAAATTTATAATTCGTAAAAAATACACTTTGCAAATTCAAATTGCCTTACAAAAGTCGCAAAGATTCATAATAATTCCTAATTCTTAGGCTTTCTCTAAGGGACTGGTGCTCAAAGATTTAATGAAGCCTTTGCTTAGCTTAAAACCAGCTTCTTACTTGAGGCATATTCTATGGCTGCTTTCACAAAATTGACAAAGAGCGGATGAGGGTTCATTACTGTACTTTTCAATTCAGGGTGAAACTGCACACCAATAAAATAAGGATGATTCGGCAGTTCTATTATTTCTACCAGACCGCTGTCAGGATTAATACCCGAAATAACCATACCCGCAGCTTCATAGTTTTTCTGATACTTACTATTGAACTCCCAACGATGGCGGTGGCGCTCGCTGATGTTTGCTTTACCGTATATCTTTCTGGCTAATGTCTTGTCTTTTACCTTACAGGCATACGCTCCTAAACGCATGGTACCCCCTTTATCAGTTACGTTTTTCTGCTCTTCCATCAAAGCAATCACAGGAAATTCCGTTTCCGGTGCCATCTCTGTAGAGTGTGCATCAGGCATACCGATCACATTTCTGGCAAATTCAATACAAGCCATCTGCATACCCAGACAAATACCAAAAAATGGAATATTGTTTTCTCTTACATAGCGTACGGCTGCTATTTTACCCTCAATACCTCTCTCTCCAAAGCCTGGTGCTACTAATACGCCATCTAAACCATCAAATTTCTCTGCAATATTTTCAGGGGTCAGGCTTTCAGAGTGAATCCACTCAATTATTACTTTACATTCATTGGCTGCGCCGGCATGTATAAAAGACTCAGCAATTGACTTGTAGGCATCTTTCAGTTCAACATATTTACCTACCAAACCTATTGTAACCTGCTCAATCGGATTCTTAAATCTACCCAGAAAATTCTTCCAGGCATCCATATCAGCGTCCTGATCATTATAGATGTCGAGCATATATAATACCCTCTGGTCGAGCTTTTCTTTCTGCATCAACAAAGGCACATCATAAATCGTTTCAGCGTCCATTGCCTCAATCACAGAATTTTGCTCAACATTGCAGAAAAGTGCAATTTTTCTACGGATATCCTGCGGAAGCGGGTGCTCTGTACGGCAAACAATAATATCCGGTTGAACGCCAGACTCCTGTAACATCTTAACAGAGTGTTGCGTCGGTTTGGTTTTTAACTCTCCTGCAGATTGCAGATAAGGCACCAATGTCAGGTGTATAACAAGCAGGTTGTCTGAACCTAAATCCCATTTTAGCTGACGTACCGCTTCTACATAAGGTAGCGATTCGATGTCGCCGACACAACCTCCTAATTCGGTGATGATAATATCAAAATTTCCTGTTTCACCTAATTGCAGAATATTCCTTTTGATTTCATCTGTAATGTGAGGAATAACCTGTACGGTTTTGCCTAAATAATTACCCTTACGCTCTTTCATTATTACATTGTAATAGATGCGTCCGGTGGTTACATTATTGGCTTGTGAGGTCGGAACATTCAGGAAACGCTCATAATGGCCTAGGTCAAGGTCAGTCTCTGCGCCATCGTCAGTTACGTAGCATTCACCATGCTCATAAGGATTCAGCGTGCCCGGGTCCACATTGATGTAGGGATCGAATTTTTGAATTGTTACTGATAAGCCTCTCGATTGGAGGAGTTTGGCTAAAGAAGAGGCAATGATGCCTTTTCCTAGTGATGAAGTTACGCCGCCCGTAACGAAAATATACTTCGGATTTCGGGGTTGCCCGTTCATTGACATGTTGTCTTAATATCTTTGATTACGGGATACAAAGGTACGGCTTTTTGTTGAACTCTTTCGGGTAAAATTTGATAAGTTTTTGAATTTTATTATAAAATATTGACTATCAACTTGTTAAATGACGGATTAAATTGTGAGGTAATTTTAACTACGGGCAATTGTAAGAAAAAGTTTCCTGATAGTTTTCATCTTTGCTGTTGTTTCTTCGTGTGACTCTGGTCCTGGTGGGGAATTCTTTGTCGTTGTAGTCGTATTGATAAGTATAATCTATTTCTCCGTTGGGTGAATAAATTCTGGCAGCAGTTACGTTATTTTTGTTTACAAAATACGTGGTGTTTTCTCCACCCAGACTTGCCGAGTAAATGACAAAATAGAGCATTATATTAGAAAGCGGAACACCAAGATACGGCGAATTTTTGTCATCAAAACTTAGATTTTCTAATAAGAGCTTAGTTTTTCCGTCCTTTATAATGTTTATTTTGGTAATATTCCCTATTTTATCATAAGCTATGGTAGTTTCAAGAATATCCTCAAAAACAGGCAAAGATAAGTTTATCCTTTCAACCTGCTTTTTGGTATTTACATAAGCATTGCTTTTGAACTCAAAAGGTTTGCCTGCACTGTCTTTCCCAACAAAATTGATGATAGACAATCCTCCTTTTGCATCATACTGAAAAGTAATATAATAACTCTTATCTTTAGAGTTTTCGGCCTTAACCGGTAAGCCGTTTTCATAAGAAATCCTGTCAAAATCAGAAAAACCGTTTAATATAGTCAGCAGTTTATTAGTATCGTAGCTAAAGTTATAAACAATTCCATGCCCGTGATTGGCATTTTTTAATAAACATACGTCTGTATTCAGGGTTTCTCCTTCTCCGGTTCTTGCCAATACATCTACAGCATGCTTGCAGGAAGAAGAAAAAACAATCAAAAGCAGTAAAATAAATATTGATTTATAA
>CALRLN020000358.1:0-5772 GCA_943368675.1 Chitinophaga pinensis
GTAAGTCATAGTATTAACGCCATTTACAACTCCGTAGAAACTCATTGAGGCCTGAATACCTTTTTTATACCATGCTTCGCTGTCGCCTGTTGCCCAGTTTCTGTGCAAGCCCTCTGCAATATTGAAACACATTTCAGGATAACCTACAATGAAAGTATTTTCGGCCGTATAATTGCGATAATAACGGTAACGGTTCTGGAATGAATAAACACCAGGGGCAAAACCAGCGCCATTGCTTCTTCCGGCTTTATCACTCATATCAGCTAAATCTTCTGCCGAACTTGCCCCTACGAATGCTGTGTAATCTGATGGCAATTTACCAGCTTTCAATTCTGCACCTGCAGGCTCACAAGTAATCATTACACGTGGGTCGTTCAAGCCTGATAGTAAGCCTACATAAGTTTTTGCCATGTTCTGGCGTGTTGCATCAAAACCAAAGTTATCAGGGTTTGACGGATATTTGTTAAACTGATTGTATTTAAACTCCAGGTTATCTTCTAAACCAGCAGGTAAAGGGAATTTTGTAGGATTACCTAACACTTCAGCAAAACGGGCCTTCACATTTAAGTCGCCTTCTGCTTCTTTTTTGCTTAATGAAACCAACACTCTCAATTTGAAAGCATTCACTGTTTTTTGCCATTTACGAAGGTCTCCGCCAAAATAGAAATCACCAGGTACAGTCTGACCCTGTGCAATCAAAGTAGCCAGGTTATCGTTAGCTTCATCTAACCACTTTAACACCTGTACATATACCGCTTTTTGCGAATCATATTTAGGTGTAGTATTAGCAATACCTTTTAAGGCTTCTGCCACTGGAAGGTCACCTACACGTTTCGACATTTCGTCGATAAAATAAGCACGGAAAAACTTACCAAGCGCTGTATAACCATTCACATCTGCCAAACCTGCCCGTTTAGCTTCCTCTTCCATTTTCACTACGTTTTTAAGCGTATTGTAGTGGTTAGTTGAGGCTGTCCAGGTATATTCGTTGTTTGCATAATAGTTATAGTTAGAGCAGTAGTACTGGTTCCAACGCATTTCTGCACTAAACGGACGACCCGTGTTATTAGCCAGGTCAGACTCCACGCCTTGTAGTACCAGTGAAGCAGGTACGTTTACCGGACGGTTCGGATCTTTTTCAAGGTCTTCAAATGTTCTTTCGCAACTGCTAAGGGTAACCGCTAATATTGCAAAAGCCCCTGCGAATAATTGATGTATCTTCATTTTTAAATATTTTTATCTGAATGATGTTGAAATAAGGCTCTGATGAGCAATCAATTAAGACTAGAAAGTAAAGTTAAGGTTCACACCGTATCTTCTTACTGATGGTGTTTGCAGGCCTGAGCCACCACCATCTATATATTGATTCAAATCAATATCTTTCTTCTCAGCAAAGTATAACAGGTTTCTACCAACTAATGATACAGAAGCATTTTTCACAACGCCACCAAACCATCTTTCAGGTAATGAATAACCGATTACTACCTCGCGCAACATGGCAAACGAGCGGTTCATCAGGTTACCATCATCTGTGTTATAATAACGGCTTACGTAGTCTTGTACAAATTGTTTGGTATCATTGGTTTTGTATTGAAGCTCTGCATAGTTAGTGATTTTACCATTTGCATCATACTTGATAGGCACACCGTTTGAAATCTGTACGCCTTCACCTACATAAGCTTTTATACCTTTGTAATCCTGCTCACGAGCTATACCCATTACCCCTTCAGTAGTACCGATATGACGGCCACCACGGTAGGTCTGACGTTGGATATAATTAGAAATTACACCACCGATACGACCATCAAACTGGAAGCTGAAGCTGATGTTTTTATAATTGAATTTGTTGTTGATACCAAATACAAACTTCGGATTGACATAACCTAAGAACTGCGCTACAGGAGTTGTAATAGGACGACCCGAAGCATCGTTAATGATTTGTCCGTCCGGAGTTCTTGCAAAAGCACTTCCATAGAATTTATCAAGGCGGTCACCCACTTTAAAGAATGTATTCAGGCTCTCAACACCAGGATAAATCTCCGTTAATCTCTCCTGGAAAGTAGAGTAGTTTACCACTACATCCCAGTTAAATCCATCCGCATTTTTGATTGGTGAGCCAGTCAGGGCCACTTCCCAGCCTTTTTTCTGTGTTTTGATACCATTTACCAGGGCTGCTGTATAACCAGTTGTTGACGAAATCGGTAAAGAGAAGATTCTTGGGCCTTCGTTTGAAACGAAGTAAGTTACATCCAAACCGATACGATTTTTTAGTACTCTGAAATCAAGACCTACCTCTGTTTGTGAAGTTGAACTTGGGTTCAAACCAGGGTTATTTAAAGTACCTGTAAAGTAAGCTGACGGTTGGTTGTTATAAGCAAAAGGTGTAGAATATACCGCTGAATTGCTATAAGCCGGGCCATCGTATGGAGAATAATACTGATCACCATAACCCAATGGATTACCATCACCAAGGCTCGGTGTTGTTCCGATAGTAGAACGGGTTAAACCATCTTTTACGTTCGCATACGAACCTCTCAGTTTAAAGAATGAAATAACTGACGGCAGGTTGATATAATCAGATAAAACTGTTGATGCTGAAACCGATGGATAGAAGAATGTATTGTTACCTGATGGCAGAGTAGACAACTTATCAACACGACCGGTAGTTCCGATAGTTACAAAATTTTTGAAAGTAAAGTCAGCTGAATAATAGCCTGAATTTACACGCATAGCCGAGTTAAAGTTGGCTGTACGAACCGGATTAGCAGAGTTGCTGAAGTTATATAAGCCAGGTACATTCAGGTAATCGGTAGAACCAAATTGCGAGCTATACTCAAAAGTACGGATATTACCCCCTGCCCAGATTTTTGCGTTCAAACCTTTTACAATATCCTTATCGAATTTAAGCAGGATGTCGGTATTGTTTTCAAACAGGTTACGACGGTCTTCACGATAATCACCACGGCGCTCATCACGGCCATAAGACCCGGCAGAGTAAGGCATTTTTTCGTTGCGGAATAAGTTCCAGGTAGTGATTTGCGAGCGAAGTGTTGCCTCTAAATAATCAGTAAATTTATATGTTAACGCCGCCTGACCTATGATGTCAGTTTTCTGGTGCCCTCTCAACCACTCATAACTCATAAAATAAGGGTTGTTATAGCGTTGGTACTCAGCATAGATTTGCTGGATACCCTCTTTACCCGGTTGCCAGTAGTTACGCATATCGTCAACATCCCAGTCGGCACCTGCCCAAAGTGTCATGTTATAGATGATTGAGTTAGGACCGTAGTTAACATCAGGGATATTCGGCGTATACTGTCTGTTATACTGCAAGTTTGACGTAAACGAGAGTCTATCGGAGAATTTATAGTCAGCAGCTATGTTGAAGTTGCTGATATTCAATTTAGTATTTGGCACAATACCACGTTGTGAAATTTGCGAAGTTGAGAAACGGAGGTTGTATTTTTCTCCGGATGCCGATACAGCAATGTTATTAGTAGAAAGAATACCCACTTGCAGGAAACGCTCCAGATTATCTTTACCACGGGCAATCCAGGGTGTTCCTTGTCTTACTCCAGTTACAGGGTCAACAGGGCTATCGTATTGCGGAATCAACTGACCTTCAAATTTAGGTCCCCAACCACCATCGTAGTCACCATCGTTCAACCCACCACCTTTACCATCCACAAAGGCATAGCGTCCGTGGTCACCGGGTCCGTACAAATCCTGTACTTTAGGAATGGCATAAAAACCGTTATCCAGCATTGTTGAAGAGTTTACTTCAACCGAAAACCCGCGTTTGTCTTTTGAACCACGTTTGGTTGTAATCAGGATAGCACCGTTTTTACCACGGAAACCATAAAGCGCCGAAGCCGATGCTCCTTTCAATACCGAGTAGGTTTCAATATCATCAGGGCTGATATTCCAGGTATCAGAGTTAATAGGTACACCATCAACTACATATAAAATCTCTGTATTACCACGTAATGAAATATTCGGTTTACGCAACATTTCGGGTTGTGCGCCGATGGTTAAACCAGCTACCTTACCTGCCAGAGCATTGATGGCATTAGGTTCACGTGCTTTAACAGTAGAAGCACCATCGATAGACTGTATAGCTACCCCTATACGACGAATGTCCTTTTTGATACCCAGGGCAGTTACTACTACCTCGTTCAAGGTTTTAGTGTCCTCGTTTAGTGTTACGTTTATTGTAGTCTGGTTACCTACTGTACGTTGTTCTGGCAGGAAGCCAATGGCTGAAAACACAAGAACAGTGTTTGAATTAACATTGCTTAATCTGAAATTTCCGCTGGCATCAGAATTGGTACCCTGATTACTGCCTTTTACTAACACGCTTACGCCCGGGATACCTTCACCACTGGCAGAAGATACCTTTCCGCTTACTGATGTCTGCGCATAAGTTGCTTCACTGATGAACAGGCTGATCAGAAAAACTACCATGCATAATAGGAATTGTTTTTTCATAAACTTTTGTTTTTTGTTTGATTTGAAAGAGTTAGTCGTTAAAAAAATTATAGTGATTGAGCATGATTTTCAAGGTGCAAAAGTACGCTTCTTACATTCTGTGAATGTTAAGTGGTAATTAAGCTATTGTTAAGTAAATGTCAGAACTATCTGGTTTTTCAGCTCTTTTTGTGTAAAAACATGAAAAAACAGGCATTTTTTAAGAATAAAGTACTTTTACTCATGCAAACTGAGCGCTATGCAAGCGCCGCTAACAAGTAAAGACATTACCTGACCTTGCCAGTATCAAAGAAAGTAGCGGATCAGGGTTTTTTCTGAGTCTGAAGAAAAGTTTAGAGGTGTGTTTGATAATACTCTTATGATCATACGTCTCATGTAGCCAGGTAGCTAATGAATCAGCAATGCAAACAGGTTTCTTTTTCAGGTATAATTGTCAGGCAGCAAAATCAATAGATGCCTGTAAACAATGATACGGTTTAAAAAGAAAATTCAGGATGGGGGACTAAAGGCTGTGGGTAATTTTGTCATAAAGTAGGTGTTTTTAAAATCAATAATAGGATAAAAAAGTTTCGTATAGTATACGACACCAATTTAGGGAGTTTTCTGATAAAACAATTATCTTTCTTAATCTTTTTTTAAGCTTTTCTTAATATAGCAATAAGACCTGTTGCCTATTCTAAACCCTGGCTTTGTATTAACATCCGGCTTACAATTCCTTTACCAAAACATAATATCGCAATCAGCTTTTAACTCGTAGTTTTGAAACCTAATCAACTCACAAAAATGCTGAATGTATTTGAATCGAAAACTTTGGTTCAACCCTCAATTGATAGAGTATTTACTGAAATCAAGCATTATCTCTATCCTTCGTATCGCTATCTTCAGGGCAACTGCCATTGTAATGCCCATCTAAGTGCTTTATTATTGAAAAAATATCAAATTCCACACAAAAAAATATGGGTTTTTGCGCCATGCCGTTATTCGGAAACTTCAAATGAGGTTTTTAGGATTCAGGACCCGAATAAAATTGCTCCGAAAGGATATATACGTTGGGGGTACCATGTTGCGCCTATTATTCAAACGGCTAATCAGGAATTGATTTTCGATTTTAATTTTTCAGAATATGCACCTTTAAGTCTTGCAGAATGGCTGTCTCGTCTTAATTCCGCCAACTATCAGTGGGTAATCGAAGACCCTGAAAATTTTCTTTTTTATTCTATGCCTTCCGCCAAAAAACCGGGTAAAAGCCTCTTTTATGGAAATTTTTACCCGCTTGAAAACACC
>CALRLN020000359.1:0-5759 GCA_943368675.1 Chitinophaga pinensis
TAGAAACACCAGTAATAAGGATAAAAAAATCAGGAATATGCCCGTTGCCATTACAATACGAATTGGTAAAAGAGAATAACCAAATACAATGATCATAAAAAGCCGCACTAATTTTTTTATCGTATAATTAGACTCCCCTTCCATTCTATCATTATGCTCCACCTGCACTCGTCCTACCTTGTTGGTCGTTCTGAAAATCAATGCATCAATATATGGGTATGGCCCCTGATACTTTACGATTTCAGTAATGACTTCTTTATTAATCAGTTTAAAACTTGATAAATACAAATCACCAGGTTTATGAATCAGCCATGTAGTGATGCGATTCACAAACCAACTACCAAGATTTCTGAAAAAATGATGTTTTTTTTCTGCATAGAAGCTATACACAACATCATAGTTTCCTTCTTCAGCTCTGTTTAAGAGCTTAAGTATCTCTGATGGTGGGTTCTGAAAATCGTCATCAATAATTACTGCATACTTCCCACTCACATACCGAAGCCCGCAAATGACAGCATTAAATTCTCCGAAGTTCTTGCGGAGAGAAATAAATTGAAGATTCTTATACCTTGCATTAAGAGCAAAACAAACTTGTTCGGAGTTATCAGGACTGCCGTCGTTTACCAGTATTATCTCAAAGTCATATAGTTTCAGTTCTTCCTGTAGTTTCTCTACAAGTTTGGTGATTGATTTTTCTCCTTTATAAACTGGTATAACTACAGATAAAACCATAAGCTGTTCAATACAAATTAATTTTTTCTATTATATAACTTACTTCTTCTTCCGATAATGTTGTATTCAATGGTAAGCTTACAACCTCCCGATGAATTTTTTCTGAAATCGGGTAAGAATCATTATTCCATTCTTTATAAGCCAATTGCTTATGAGGTGGAACCGGATAATGAACATCTGAGCCAATTTTATAATGCATTAAATATTCTCTGAACTTATTGCGGTCTCTGGTTTTAATCACAAACAAGTGCCAGGTATCTTCATCCACAGTTCCGGAAAATGGTAGAGTGATTGCAGGATTACGAATTTCAGTCAGGTATCTTTTTGCAATTGATTGACGGATATTGTTCTCTTCATCCAGAAACGGTAATTTCACATTCAGCACAGCCGCTTGTATTTCATCCAGCCTGCTGTTGATGCCTTGTTCACCAAAAATGTACTTCTCACCCGAACCGTAGTTTCTCAATTCTCTTATCTTCGTTGCTAATTTATCATCATTTGTTGTTACTGCACCAGCATCTCCCATTGCACCCAGGTTTTTTGTGGGGTAAAAACTGAAGCCAGCTCCATCTGATAAATTCCCGGCCTTTTTGCTCCGATAAAAGGCTCCATGCGATTGAGCTGCGTCTTCAAAAACTTTCAGGCCATTTTTCTTGGCTATCTCATTAATAGGTGTCATCTCACAGCATTTGCCGTAGAGGTGCACCACTAAGATTGCTTTGGTATTTGGTGTAATTTTTTCTTCTACTTTTTCCGGGTCAATGAGATAAGTATTGATATCCGGCTCTACTAAAACCGGAACAAGCCCTGCCTGTGATATAGCGAGGATACTTGCTATATACGTATTTGAGGGAACAATTACTTCTGAGCCTTTCGGAAAACCGGAAGCCCTTAGTAAAAGTATCAATGCATCAAGCCCATTGGCCACGCCGACACAATATTTTGTTTCGCAATAATCAGCAAATGATTTTTCAAAAGCCTGTACTTCTTCTCCCAGAATATACCACCCCGAAGAAACTTTTCTGGCTATAATTTCATTAATAGGATTTTCATATTTCCGATTAATTAATTTGAGATCTAAAAAGGGAATATGAGTAGTACGTGTATTCAATATATTTCTAAAATTTGTCATTCTTATCTTCCGCAAATTCCTTTAAAATCACATCTTTCGCATATTATCAGATTGCTTGTCTGTATAAACGGGACTTCAGGATTCAACATTTCTCTGATTAAATTTGCCAGTATTTCCTCTGATTTTTCTATAAAACCAAAGATAGTCGGGTTATCATTAAAACTCAAATTTACCTCTAAGTTTTCCTTCATATTTCTGAACGAGTAAATTTTTGCCTTTACTTCATGATTTTCCAGTCTTTCTCCTCCCAATAAAAAACCTTTATCCTGAGCAATGCTCTTCAACATAAGATATTGATACAACCACAACTGCCGGAGTTTTTCTTTATCCGGATCAACCAGTGCCTCTTCCAGAATCTGTTCTCTTGATTTTTCGAGCTCTTTCTTCGCTACCTTACCAGTTTTATAATCAATTACTCTGATAGTATTCCCTTCTTTTTCAATCCTGTCGACACGCCCGGCAATTTTTACTTTTTGTACTTTTTCAAGAACAGGCACATCAAATTCTACTTCAATTTTCCGCTCTGTTTCCAGAACCTGGTACGGAAAAACCTGGCTTTGTTTCTGTTGTCTGAAAAATTCTCCCAACAGTTGTTCAGCCACCTGCTTCAGCAGGTAATTCATCCCGGAATCAATGACATACCCTCCAAACTGTTCAAGGTATGCCTTTTCTAATCTGTCTGGTATCTCATTAATAATTGAATCAATCACTTCTTTCGTAACCACTCTCCCATTGTCAATATCAATCTTCTCTAAAGTATTATGAAGCCAGGTTCCAAAAATATCTGCACCAAAATTCTCGTCAACCTCTTCTCTCTTGGATATACTAGCAATTTTATTAAAATAAAATTTCATTGTGCAGTGCAGATACTCATTCAGATGTGTTGGGTAAATGCCACCGTCTGAAATCAACTTGCCGATATTTGCTAAAATATCAGGTGTTTTATGAATCTCTATTTTATTAAGTAGCTCTTTATCAGGGCTTTTGCCGTATTGAACCTTCGGATATGAGATGTTTATCTTTTCATTCACTTTAGCCAGCTCATTCTCTATCTGTAAAATAAACCTGCTCTTCTCGGTTGCTCCCCCGCCTACACCTTCACCTGTCGGAATCACATATAGTATATCTATATCCTTAGCTCTTTGCATAAGCCTGAAAAAGTGATACGACATGATGGCGTTCTGGTCTGACTGAACCGGCAGGCCAAATTCTATTGAAGCATCAAACGGAATAAGAGAGTTCAAATGCCTGTTAGAGGGCAGTATCCCTTCATTGACCGAAAGGAAAATAACTCTTTCAAAATCCAGGCAGCGGGTTTCGAGCATACCCATGATTTGAAGATTAGCAATTGGCTCACCGCTAAACGGGATTTTCTCTTGTTTGATTAATTCGTATAAGAAATGTTTAAAACTTTTCAGGTTAAGCTGCCTGTTATTAAATAGGATTTTTTCAAGACGATTCAGAATCGTCAGAAACAAATACAAGTATTCAGTCTCAATAGCGTCTTTCGATTCCCGGTATACACTTCGCAGTTCATCTATTAAATCATAAAATGCCTGTAATGATTTTTGCGCATTATCTCCCCATCTGGTAAAGAGTATTCTGAAAAGTTTATCACCATTCCCAAACGCCAGCATTTCTTCTTCACTCAGATAAACGATATTTCCCTGAATAATTTTCCTGAGTGTTTCCCGAAAAATATTGAGCCTATCCGGGTCTTCCTGATTCACATAATTCATCTGCTCATACTTACGGCAGAATGGATGATTGAGTACCTTAAAAATATGCCGATGACTAAACTTAGCTATTTTTATCTTTTCGCCCGACTTGTTTTTAAATTCAACTATATTTTGTTGTAGTTCAAAAACGGCATCTATCAGGGTAAATAACATAGACCCCCTTAAAGACAAGCCCATCGTAATATTGAAATCTGATACTATCCCATCAAGCGAGTGCATTAATGGATAGAGCAGGTTCTCATCGCATAAAACAATTGCAGTAGGTGTATCCGGATTTAAAGCCACTATCTCGGCATAGATGTTTCCGGCTACTTTGGTCTGCAAAGTGGCGTTTTCAACGCCTATGATTCTGATATTTTTTTCGTCAGTCAACAGATGGACTGTCTGCCAGTTCCACTTACCAAACTTTCCGTTAGCTTTATACTTTCTTAAAAGATTACCACCCTTGTGGTTAAACTTAGGGTTCATGAAATACTCATCCGAATCCCATAGCATTTC
Organism: Chitinophaga pinensis; assembly: GCA_943368675.1. Lineage (GTDB taxonomy): Bacteria > Bacteroidota > Bacteroidia > Cytophagales > Spirosomataceae > Emticicia. Next base: position 4,102 of record CALRLN020000359.1, read on the forward strand.
AGCCATATTGGCCTTTACCAATTTTTCGATTACCTTTTCTTCTGAAGTACTAAAGGCATTGAATCCTATAAAGTAGAACTTTTCAAAAATCCGGTTCTCTAACAGAAGTGTATCTACCTCTTCAGCCAGGAGCCTGTATGACATACCTCTATATGCAAAGCCTTTTATACGTAACTCATTGTGAAGGTCATTATAAACATTATGAATATTTTCAAAAAGTCTGAAATACTTATCTGTATTAGATGTGTTTTCAATATTCGGCTTGTTGATTTTCTCCAGTTCAAAATTCCAGCGGGCTATAGTCTGGGCAGCGCTGATGTAATCGAATAGTGCCTTCGGGTCGCCAATCAGGTATTGGTCTATGGTATCAAAATCCCGTAATAAGGTAGGCGCCCAGGAAATAAAGCGGTCGAAGTTTACATTAGGGTCATACTTACGGAAAGTTTCGTAGAGTTCAAAAAGTAACCCAACGGCATCAATCTGGTTGAAGCCGGACATTTTTATTACGAAATCGTCAATGGCAAATACCTGTGGTGCAAGAAAAGGCACGGTTGAAACACGTGCTAAATATCTCTTGAAATAATACACAGCTCTTCTGTTAGGCAAAATGACACAAATGTTTTTCAATTGTGGCAGTGAGTGCTTATCAAAAATATAACGAGCCGATTGTTCGAGAAATACCATTGAAATGATTAATACTATCAATAAATGAATAGAAGCATCTATTTATTGTAAAGTGCGGAACAGTTTATTGATAAGATAGATAATCTGTATGCAAATTACAGCTTTTTATCAGATTAATTAAATGAAAATTATTTTAAGGAGGAAAATCTCTATTGGATGAGCTTAGTATAAAATTATACTTTTTTAATTTCATAAGTCAACAATTCCAAATATCTTGGCATGAGGAAACTGTATTTTCTGAAGGTTATTTTTATTCACGTATTCGTACTCATTCGTATAATTTGTACACCAGGTATACGAACGAACGTAAAAGCTAAATTATTATCTGGTTCGAGGGTAACGACAAAGTGATTTGATTTATATTTTGCTAGCACAGTATTCAAGGTGTGCAAATAAGTAAAATATATAAATATTCCAATATACTATTAAGAATATCAATAGTTAAATAGATTAGACAAAACAAAGAAATCACACCTCAAAAGCTATTTCTTATCCAATGCTTTTTTATACGCATTTAATACCCGCTCTCTCGCAAAGGTATGTTCAACTATTGGTTCAGGATAATCAAAATTACTGAGTTCAGGCACCCATTTTTTGATATACTTAAGGTCGGGGTCAAACTTCTGGGTTTGGGTGGTTGGGTTAAATATTCTGAAATACGGGGCTGCATCACAGCCACTTCCTGCTGCCCATTGCCAGCCACCGTTATTGGCCGCAAAGTCATAATCTAATAATTTTGCTGCAAAATAAGCCTCGCCCCATCGCCAGTCTATGAGCAGATGTTTCACTAAAAAACTTGCGGTAATCATTCTGACACGGTTGTGCATAAATCCGGTTTCGTTCAGTTCTCTCATACCTGCATCAACAATCGGATAACCTGTTTTCCCTTCGCACCATGCTTTAAACTCTGTATCATTATTCCGCCAATCAATTGAATCATATTCTCGTCTGAATGCTTCACCGTTATTAACATG
>CALRLN020000360.1:0-5757 GCA_943368675.1 Chitinophaga pinensis
GGCGATGTAGTGGTTGATCTGGGCTCAGGTGCAGGTAATGACTGTTTTGTAGCCCGGGCAGAAACTGGAGAAACAGGGAGGGTGATAGGCATTGATTTTACTGAAGCCATGATTGAAAAGGCACGTTTGAATGCACAGAAGCTCAACTATACAAACGTGGAGTTCCGTCAGGGAGATATTGAGGATATACCCCTCAAAGATAATATCGCAGATGTTGTGGTAAGCAATTGTGTGCTGAATCTGGTTCCGGATAAGGCAAAGGTTTTTAATGAAATCAGCAGAATACTGAAACCACAGGGACATTTTAGTATCTCGGATATTGTATTGGTAGGGGAGTTGCCTGATAAAATTAAAGGAGTAGCTGAAATGTATGCAGGATGTGTATCCGGAGCCATTCAAAGAGCCGATTATCTTCAGCTCATTCAGAATACAGGTTTTCAGCATCTCACTATTCAGAAAGAAAAGCAAATTATTATTCCTGATGATATATTAAGCAATTACCTGAATACAGAAGAAATAGCCGCAATGAAGAATATGGAGGGAGGTATTTTCAGTATTACAGTATATGCCGAAAAACAACCATTGACTAAAAACAATTGTTGCCCACCGGAGTCGGGCTGTTGTTAAAAGTCTTTATTTTATAAAAAAGCCACATTTATTCATTTATCATGAAGAAAGTACTCGTTTTATGCACAGGTAACTCTTGTCGCAGTCAGATTGCCGAAGCCTATCTTAGACATTTTGCAGGTAATAACGCCGAGATATACAGCGCAGGGGTAGAAACGCACGGATTAAACCCGCTTGCCGTTGCTACCATGAAAGAAGACGGCATTGATATAAGCAGTCATACTTCTAACAATATCAATGAATATGCAGGTATCAATTTCGATTTTGTAATTACCGTGTGCGATAATGCCAAAGAACGTTGTCCGTATTTTCCGGGCAATGCACGCGTTTTTCATCACAATTTTCCGGATCCGGCCAAATTCAAGGGCAACAGCGATGAAGAAACCAGAAGAGAATTTGCCAGAGTAAGAGAAATGATAAAAGAATACATGAAAGAGTTCAGCCTGAACTACTTATAAAAAACAGGAGAGGCGTCTTCTTTCATAAATAGAGGAGACGCTTTCTTGTGCCATTTAATAAATTCTGTTTAAATTAAAAACAATCAGGTTTTTCAGGGTTCATTTATTTTATTAGTATGATATAGCCTTAGCTATAAAAACCGGTTACTTATGTTAAATCTTTACAAAAAAAGGTAGCCCCTGAGGACTACCTTCTTATATTGAACTGCTCTGTGCTATTTCAAAACCAACTCCTCCTGTTCAATATCCTGTGCTTGCTTGCTGGCTTCTTTATAGCCGTTTGACGTAAGCAGATTTTTTTGTTTATAATTTCTATGCCTGTTGCCTAACTTAACATCGAAAACGACGGTTGAAGGCTGCGGGGCGTTGACATGCGCTTTATAATTTCGGTGATTCTCCAACGGATTGGTGGAATAATCATTTGAAATCGCAATTTGTGCTTGCTGCTTCGGCTGAGCTTTCTTAGCTAATAGCTGATTTTGCTGCTTATAATTTGCCGGAGGCGAATTTTTGCTTTGCGCAAATGCGGTAGATGTCATCGCGAATGCAGACAACACCACCAGGGTGGTTATAACTTTCATTTTTTTTCGAATAATTTTTGTTGTACTACTTATAAAACGAGTCTGAATAGCAAAAAGTTGCGGACTTTTTTAATATTAATTTTTTTTTAAGGTTTCAGGTGAAAATGCAGGACTATAGGGCGTTTGAATCCCGTTGTGCGGGAAATAGATATGGCATATATCACAAATATACTTATAATTATTAACCTTAATTATGAGTATATGTACTTATTTTCCTGATTCCTGGCTTATTGAGTAGAATTTCAGAAATATTTCTTAGTTTTTCATCTAAAATTGTACGTAAGTTGCTAAAAGATAGTCTTGTGAGTTAATTCAGGTAAAGATTAAAAGCTACTTTTTATTCTCATATTTTTTCATCGTTTCGGCCTGATGAATGGAATCCCGTTTTGATCTGGCTTCTTCATTTTTAATAATTATATTATCTGGCGGTCGGTTTTTAATTGCTTGTGTATTTTCATATACTAAGAAAGAAATGATTGTTATACCAGTTACAAGCAAAAGCATGAGTAATCTATTGAAACCCCATTTTGAAATTTCCGGTTTTTTTGTTTCCTTTTTTTCTTCTGTAATTATAGCAGTCAATACATAGCCCTTTTTAGGGATTGTCCTTATTATCTCCTTTTTATTATCTTCAAAATATTTTCTCAGATGTGAAACAGCCTGATTAAGCCCCTCGTCACCCCCCGGATAATTATTCCATACATCTCTGATCATTTGTTCTCTTTCTACCATTTCGCCTTTTGCACTAATCAGCAATCGCAAAACTGCCATCAATCTATACTCTAATTGTTGCACCTGATTATTGGCTCTATCAGTAACAGTATTTTTCTCAATATCTATTTCGAAGCGATTATTTATTAAAAAAATCATATTTCTAAAGATAAAACAAAGGTTTTTAAAGAACAGAACAGGTATTTAAGGTAGACATTTGTATCATAAATTTAAACCGTACACAAATGCAAAATTGCACAAAAACATTAATACTATTATTTTTCGTACATACTACATTTTGTCAGAATGTCGAAAAAAATCAGACAGGCAATTTCCAACAAAATCTTGATTCCCTTTTCGGAAACCTTAACAGGTATGACCTCTTCAATGGAAACGTATTAGTAGCTGAAAACAATCAGATTGTTTATAAAAAATCATTTGGCTATAGCGATTTCGCTCGAGGTAAAAGAAATGATGAGTATACACTTTTTTGTCTGGCGTCAGTTTCAAAAGTGATTACCTCAACAGCTGTGCTGCAATTGGTAGAAAAAAAGAAAATCAAACCGGATGATAAACTGAGTCAGTATTTTGCGGATTTCCCATATCCCGAAATATCAATCCGGCATTTGCTTACACATACCTCCGGATTACCTGATTACGAACTTTTCGACAAACAAATAAAAGAGTATCCGGATAAAATATTGACAAATTCAGACGTGATGCCTGCCTTAAAATTAATGCCAAAGCCATTGCCCCAAAAACCCGGAGAGGTATGGAAGTATTCAAACACCAATTATATGCTTCTGGCTCTTTTAATTGAGAAAATCTCAAAAACAAGCTTTGAAAAGTATGTCAGACAAAACATTTTTGAGCCTGCAGGCATGAAGAATACTTTTTTTGCTACTGAACTTTTTCAGAAAGAAAACCGGGCAGTCAACCACGAGTATCCGTTTTTATTTTCAACTGACAGACAAAACGTGGATAGTTTAAGAAAACATCGCTGGCGGACTTATAATGCTTCGGGTTTTATAGGACAGGGCAATATTTTATCTACAACTGATGATCTGCTTAAATTTGATAATGCGCTTTATCAGGGCCTTCTTCTAAGCCAGGCATCCTTGAATGAGGCTTTTACGCCAGCAAGAAAACCGGATGGAAACATCATAAGGGCATCCGGCGGTATAGGGAAAGGCTCTTATGGATTAGGATGGTTTATTCTTGATGATACATCAAACGGCAGGGTGGTCGGGCATACAGGCGGACAGCCCGGGGCATTGAGTATTTTCCTGAGAAACATTGACAAGCATCAGACGATAGTAGTTTTCGACAATGCATTTAATAAAAATATCTACAAAAATGGCATAGATGCTCTTAATATTCTGAATGGAAAGCCAATCAGCCAGACAAAAGTTTCACTGGTAAAAGAGTACGCTAAAACAATCCAGCAAAGTGGAATTGATGCCGCTTATATTAAACTGAAAGAATTACAAACGCAGGGCTATTACTTAGACGAAGACGATATGAACGAGCTTGGTCTTCAGATTTTATATGCGGCTACATTTGAAGGACACAATATGATGGCATTGGAAATTCTGAAATTGAATACATTGTTCTTTCCGGAGAGTTTTAATACCTACGATAGTTACGGCGAAGCACTGGCTCATCTGGGTAAAAAACAGGAAGCCATTTATATGTACCGGAAATCGATTGAATTAAACCCGGACAATGAGGGAGGAAAGCGTGCTTTGAAAGAATTACTGAAATAGGTAAAATCTGATTTGTTGAATGCCATAGTTTCAGAAAAGAATTATGCCAAACCAGAAAGCATTAATAAAAACTGTTTCTTAATTTTGAGCCGAAAATATAAGAACAATCAATGACTGAAAAGAAGAATTCTATCCCTGTTTGTGCCGTTTTTGATATTGGTAAAACAAATAAGAAATTACTGGTATTTGACCAGAATTATCAGGTATTAAAAGAAGAACAGGTGCAACTGGAAGAAAGGCTGGATGATGACGGGTACCCGTCAGACGACCTGCTTCAACTAACCAACTGGATTAAGGATAGTTTTCAAACCCTCTCAAAAAATACGGATTTCTCAATTAAAGGCCTGAATTTCTCAGCATACGGAGCCAGCCTTGTGCATCTGGGTGCCAATACAAAACCTGTTGGTGCATTATATAATTACCTGAAAGCTTTTCCTAAACCGCTTCATAAGGAGTTCTTGGAAAAATACGGTAAGGATATTTTCAGAGAAACAGCTTCGCCCGACTTGGGCATGCTCAACTCGGGTTTGCAACTATACTGGCTTAAAAAAGAAAAGCCTGCCATCTTTCATCAGATCCGGCACTCTTTGCATCTGCCTCAGTATTGTAGTTTTTTATTTACCAATCAGGCCGTATCCGAAATAACAAGCGTTGGTTGCCATACTTTGCTCTGGGATTTTGAAAAAAATGATTACCATACCTGGGTAGAGGCAGAACACCTGCATTCTATTCATCAAAAGCCATTGTTGAGTAACAATATTTTCATAGACCCTACTACTCAAACGCCCATTGGGATAGGCATACATGATAGTTCGTCAGCGTTGGTACCCTATCTGAAAGCATTTGATGAAAACTTTATTTTGCTCTCTACCGGAACCTGGGCCATCAGCCTGAATCCTTTCAGCGAGGAGCCACTTACCGCCAGTCAGTTACAAAAGGATTGCCTCTGCTATCTTAATTATGAAGGTAAGCCTGTAAAAGCATCAAGAATATTTGCCGGGAATGAGCACGAACGGCAGACCAAGCATCTGGCAGATTATTTTAATGTCAACGTCAACTATTATAAAGAGGTAAAGTTCGACAGAGATTTAATTATGTTTTTAAGGAATAAATTTAAGCAGGCAACGCCTGATACGGCCGATGTATTGCTCGATTGTCCGTTTGTTGAGCGTAATATCAACCTCTTTAAATCTTACGAAGAAGCCTACCATCAGTTTATGCTTGATCTCGTTGCCCAGCAGATAGCTTCTTTGCGACTGGCTATAGGCCGTACAAATGTGAAGAAAATTTTTGTAGACGGAGGATTCTCTAAAAACGAGATTTTTATGAACCTGATGGCAGACGCTTTCTTTAACAAGCAGGTCTTTGCCTCTGAAATCGCTCAGGCATCTGCTTTAGGGGCTGCGCTGGTGATTCATGAACATTGGAATACCGAGCCGATACCCGAGCAGATAATTACATTAAAACGATTTTTCTAAATTCACCCGAGCCTATCCGGCATTGAATACACCTGAACCATGAAAGCATTATCCCTTGAAGAAACCGGAAAATTTGTATACCAGTCTATAGCTGAGCCGGACGATTTGCAGCCGCATGAAGCCCTTGTGAAGATTC
>CALRLN020000361.1:0-5757 GCA_943368675.1 Chitinophaga pinensis
ACGATTTAGCCACTCCCTATTTCGCAGCTGAATACACTTTCAATCACATGATGCTACGCCCCGAACAAAAGAAAAACGTGAATTTTACCTATTTCGAGGCCGGACACATGATGTATATCCACAAAGAATCGTTAATCAAACTAAAAAAAGACGCAGACAAATTTTACGAAACGGCTTTGAAATAAACCGGATAAATGATTAATTGGTATGATGATTGGATTTTTTGAAATAACATAGAATAAAAAAAACGAAAAAAAATACCATTTCTGTAAAGACTTATTGTAAACGTCTCGTTGGTACGTCCAGACGTTGGTAGACCCAGACTGGCATTGGTAATATATATAATAATTAACCTGTTGTGCATTATCAGGAGGGAGGTATTAATTTTAGCTGAAGCCAGTAATTCGTTACTTTTATTTTACCCTCATTTGAAAATGGGCGGACGCCGCGCGGGGCTATTGAATAAAATAATTGCCTACCGCTTTAGCTGTAGGGTTAAAGAATTGCATCATTACAATGGGCTTTAGCCAAAATTTCATCAAAATTAGCTTCATTTGATAATGAAGCAATCGGTATAATTAATGTTATTGCCCGTATTGCCGTAGGTCGCTACTTCGTCTCGTTGGTACATCCAGACATTTGTATATCCCGACCAAGGAATGAAACAGGGCATATGTATTTCCAGAAAAATGGTTTGAATCTATTTATATACCCCGGAGACGCCAACATGGCGTCTCTACCAAAAATGGAATTTTTATTTTTTTGAAATTTAGTATTGCAATTATTCGCTAATTCGCGATTAGAAAAAACCTATTATTAAAAATCCACTACGAGTATAAAACCTATGAAAATCAGGCCTGCTATCGCCATTATAGAAAACGGAAAAATCCTGACCATGCATTATAAGTACGGTGGTCAGGATGTATACAACCTGCCGGGTGGTAATTTAGAATTCGGTGAATCACTGACACTTGCGCTGGCAAGAGAATTAGAAGAAGAACTGGGAATAAAAGCGGAAATCGGAGAATTAATGATGATAGGGGAGGTACATTTCCCGGAGCCGCAGAAACAAACCATTCATTTTGTTTTTGAGGGTAAAATCTCAGAAGGTACACCGATGCTCAACCCTGAGCATACCTCTGCACTCGCTATCAGATGGCTAGGTATAGAAGAATTGGCCACTATTAATTTATACCCGAATATCACCAAAAGCCTGAAAGAGTATCTGTCAGGTACACTGAGCGATAAATACATTGGCAAGCTGGATCAGAACTGGTTTTAAAAAGCCGCCTTCATCCGGCGGACTTTACCCGAAAATAAATAGGCAAAAGCCAGGGCTGCGAGTCCGCCCATAATCAGGAACGCATAAGGCATTCTACCGATGCGGTTATGATAAATCTCTGCCGATAAAAATGCCCCCAGCCCGATACCTGCTTCCATGCTGATATACATAGTTGCCAAAGCCCTGCCCCGGTTATGTTCGTCGCATAAGTCGATTGTCCAGGCCTGAACAATCGGCGACAATATACCCATAGAAATACCGAAGAAAACAGCCGATATGCCAAACAGGTAAATATTATGTGCAAAAGCAGTGAAGCCCATCGCAATAATCAAGGTAAAACATCCCCAGCGCAATACCGGAATCCGCCCGTTTTTGTCAGATACCTTGCCTGCTACAAAACGGATAAACAACGAAGCGAGCGTATAAATCAGAAAGTAGAGGCCTTTATTATGTAAGCCGATACTTTTGCTTAAGTCGGGTGTAAGCGTAGCTACTGCGCCAAAACTGAATGATGTAAGAAACACCACAATGGCCGCAGGTAAAACCATAATATCAAAAATATCATTCCTTTCAATCTTCAGCGACTTCACACTAAATTTCTCCTGCTGGTTTTTCGGCAGGGTTTCTTTCATATTATACAATATCGCAATAGAGATAAGGGCAAACATCGAAGAAACATAAAACAGCACATTCATCGAAAAAGTATCCGCAATCCAGCTACCCAGCGCAGGGCCAAAGGCCATCCCGAAGCTACTCATAAGGCCGTGCATACCCATCGCCTCACCTCTTCTGTTGGCAGGCACAATATCAGCAATATAGGCGGCCGTTCCGGTTGGTTTAAAACCGGTAGAGAAACCATGGGCCAGACGCAGAAATAAGAAAGGGAAAATACTTGTTAAAACAGGATAAAAGAAACCACAAATAAAACAGACCAATGAGCCGAAGGCCATCACAGGGACACGACCAATGCGGTCAGTGAGGCGCCCGCTGAAAGGGCGGGAAAGTCCGGCAGTAAGTGTAAAAAGACTGATGATAAGGCCCTTGTATTCTGCTCCTCCTAAACTCGTCAGGTAATCAGGCAACTCAGGGATGAGCATATTGAAACTTGCAAAGAAAACCAGTGAACTGATACAGAGAAGCCAATATTGAAGAGAGAAGATACTGTCAGATTGTTGTTCCATCTGCAAAAATAAAGCATCTGGCTGGGTATTTCCAAGACAAACTTTGTTTCAAAATATCATTCAATGGTAAAATGCAATTTTCTGAAAATTTGCATCTGAATATCCTTACCATCAGGGCTTTGCTGATTTTTAATCTGCCATGTGCAACCCTTTTCAGGAAGGGCTTCGTCATTATTGAAGTTTAGCTGATCTATTCACCAATGTTTCGTTGATTATGGTAAAAAGTGTACATAATTTTTTGTTCACTATTTAAAAACTATTTAAAACCGATGAAAAACAATTTGTTAAAAATTACTTCACTGTGTATTGCTTTGGGTCTGGCAGTGGTGGCATGTACCAAAGATGCCGACACTAATTCGGTAACACCAACGGCTCAGTCGGCAGCGGTAGTTGCCGATAACCAGACTATTCAGGATGAATCTGAAGATGTATATGATTTGGTTGATGATGTGACTTTTTTACCCTTTGGCGGGAGGAATTTCCGGGAGACCGGAGAGAGTGGAGGAGGAGATAAAGGCAATCACGGCGGGCATTTCCCGTCTTTAGGCCAGGGGTGGGACAAACCCTGGAAAGGTAAATTTGATAATTGTGCCGATGTAAGCAAAACTGTGGCCAACAATGCAATCACTATTGTATATGATTATACCGGTGTAGCCGGTGGGGTATGTGATGATAAGGCCGTAGGCGGAAAGATGACGATCGTCATTCCGGTCAGACCTGATTCGGGTTTTACAGGTACGCTGACACGCACGGTGACTTATGAAAACCTGAAAAGGGATACGCTTGTGATTAACGGAACCCACACCATTACTACCACTGTAGCTAATGGCAAAGCAACCGCCAGCGAGAAACTGGCTAATGTCACCATTACCAACACGAATACCAATAAAACAATTACTTATACAAGTACCAAAAAACGCACAGTAGATAATAAAGGCACAGCCACTAAAGAAGATGACGAATCACAAACCACTGGCACTACAACAGCCAAGGGAAGTGACGGCACTGAGTTTACTTCTACTATTACCAAAGCGTTGATAGTGAAGCATTCGTGCAAAGATTCGCGAGGCTTCCCGGTTAGTGGGACGATTGAAATCAAGCCGGTGTCGGGTGATACTAAAACTATTGATTATGGAGATGGCACCTGCGACCTGAAATATACAGTGACCGTAAATGGTGTGACGGAGGAGAAGGAAAAGACAATACCAACAAAGCGAAAAAAAGGTTAGTAATACGTTTAAATATGCCGGAAAGTGTTGCCTGTTTTTGGTAACACTTTTTTTTTGTTTCCATTTTTTGGAGGGTTTTTGAGGGTCAAATAGGGGGGTTTTTATGCGAACGCATGGGTTTTGGGATGCGGTGGCATTGCGGGTGCATTGCGGGTGGAATGCGAGTGCATTGCGGTTAATATTCAAGTATCTTCATTTCATTATTAAGCTTAGGCTATAGAAAACCTCCATCAGATTTATAATAAAAGTGCTTTGAGTTGCCATTTGCTATGGTGGGCATTAAGAAGTGCTTTTTGATAGCTTAAGGATTGTTGCCATCAGTGTCTCGTGAAAAACGAAGACACTGATGGGACGAAAAAGGAAGATGTTGATGGAACGGAGAATTTGTTACCATACTTCTAGGGTAACAAAGTTAAAAATCAGGGAAAACTACGGCACAAATACTATGAACCTGTTTCAACTTATTTGCGGTTCGCCGCTCATTTGGATTAGAAAATGGTATATTTTGACTACGCCTGCTTCATTTATTTGAATCGTAGCAGAGCTACGGTGAAAATAAATGAATTGTCTCGTCTAAAATCTATCCATTTTCATCAATAAATAAAAAGGTTAAACAGGTTCTATTACAAAATTTAAATAAAGCCCAAATAATGTAAGAGGTACTACAAAAATTTCGTTTATTTCATAGCTGGCTATAATTCTAACCGTAGACATCATATAGGATTTATGAAAATAGTAGTTATACTCATTTTGACCTTTTCAATTCAAGCCTCTTCGCTATTCGGACAAGTTTTGAAAGATAGTATTGTTTTAAGCAAAATTCAACTTGCCTCAAAAAGTAATTCTTCAATTGCAGATGCCATTAAATATCTGGCAGACTTTAATGGTCCCCGATTATTGGGAACGTATAATTATTTTAAAGCAGCCAATTGGTCTAAACTAAAATTAAAAGAGTTTGGTGCTGATAGTTCTTATTTTGAATCTTTTGACAGAGAATATCGGGGCTGGCAAGTCAAATCATTCAACATGGAAATGACCTATCCCGATTATATGCACATTTCTGCATTTCCTTTTGCATATACGCAGAGTACCAGGGGTATCGTAGAAGGTAATGTCATTTTTGTTGAAAATGCTGATAGTTTAAAATTTATGAAAGGAAAGCTAAAAGGGAAAATAGTACTTCTGGGTGACAATTTTCATTCGTTTAATGCTTCACAAGAAATTCGAGCCGGAAGGATTTCAAAAGAACTACTATTACAAGCCGCAGACAACCCAGACCCCAACGACCTTATGATTGGCTATCACAGCAGACGACACACCAATCAGGCCATTGCAAGCCAAGAACGAAGAAGAACTGAATTGGCCTCTTTTTTTAAATTCTGCGAAAAAGAAGGAATTGTTGCCTTAATTGAACCAAGTGACTATCCATACGGCATCTTACATGCTGACGGGAACCATAATATTCCTTCGTATAGAAAACAGAACGATTTAAAGCCAATTGCTTCATTTGTAATTGCAAATGAACATTTTGGGAGGCTTGTGCGGCTAATTAAGAATGGCATTAATCCTAAAATCAAACTAAACCTACAAACTGCATTTAATTACAATCCGGAATTCAATGTAAATGTTGTTGCTAACATAATCGGCTCCGACAATAAAGTTTCAGATGAACAAGTAATTATTGGGGCGCATTTAGATTCCTGGCATGGGGGAACCGGAGCGGTTGATAATGCTACTGGCTGTGCAGTAATGATTGAAGCGTTTAGAATTTTGAAAGAATCCGGACTTAGACCAAAAAGGACAATAAAAATCTGTCTATGGGGTGGTGAGGAACAAATATTTGCAGGTTCAAGAGAATATGTGAATGAAAGAGTCGGGAGTTTGTTAAGTGGAGAAACCAAAGATGATTATTCTAAAATTTCTGCTTATTTCAATTTAGATAATGGTACAGGAAAAATCAGAGGAATATATGCACAAGGCAACTTGAAAGCAAAAGAGCTTTTTGAAAATTTTCTAAGCACGTTCAACTCAACAGGTAGCGGAACTGTTACTATTCAAAATGCCA
>CALRLN020000362.1:0-5749 GCA_943368675.1 Chitinophaga pinensis
TCTATAGTTCTTTCAGTTACCTTAGCACCAATAGATTTAAGAAATAGATAAGAAGCAGAAACCGGATTGTCTTTAGGGGAAGTAATTCTAAACATCAGGTACGAGAATTTTTTAGTCCAGTAACTCTGCAAAAATGAAGTCATTTCTCATAAATACCTATCAAAATACTAATAATAAATCGATAATAATTCTGATAAAAAGATGCCTCAAAATAGTTTTAATCCAGAAGAATAAATTGCTAAACCTTTGATTATAAACAATTTGGTTTTATTGATAATTATTATTACTTGATTAATAAAATATTAATTTTTATCTTCCGTTGATTTTTTAGTTAACTACTAATCTAAACTTTATTGCTGCGATGAAATCTCTAGAAGAAACCCTTTTCAGGTATCAACTTGAAAAAAAATTACTCAACACGAAATGGCAGCTATGCTGAATGTCTCACAAGCCACCTACAACAACTGGATTAACAAGAAGTCGCCTATTGCACCCAGGTATTATCCCGTTATTGCCAAAACCTGTGGTATTGATGTTTCATTATTTGCACCCGCCACCAATTTTAATTCTACTCAAACTGCCAATTTGCCTGACGAAAGTATTCAGGTGAATACCCTTAAATTGTATCAGAAATTTACACAAAATTTGGAAGAACAGATTCTGTACTTAAAAGACCGGGCAAATGAATTGCAATCTAAACTGCATGAAAAAGAAGTGCTTTTAAAAACTCAGCAGGAAGAAATTAATCTTCTGAGACAACAGACTTTGTAATACCTGATTTTCAGTAGTGCTGTTTACATCCTGATAAATATCCCTTATCACCAGAAATCGTTTATGCCAGTTAACCTGCTTCATTAACCAGTTCATGCGTTTTAAAGATATTTATCACCATTTCACCAAACCCCTTAGCATTTTCTTCATCCCCTTCTCAGAATTTTGAATAAGGGTGGTGTGTTATTTGTTTTAATTTAATGGAACCTTCTATTATCTTTAAAAAGAATAGCCGCGTATACATATATACTTAGACGTAGATAGCCTCCCTGTAAACTTTTAGCAGGTTTCATCAGTAGAACACAATAAATCTTCGGATATTTATTAAGAGAAAGAAATCAAAAGGTTTAAACAGATTAGATTCATTGTACAAAATTCTCTGAATGTTTAAAGAGCTGTCTTAAAACAGAAAAATCGATACCTGAATGTTTCAGTATCGATTTTCTGTCCAGGGTTGGTCTCATCCTTAATTGTTTGAATATTTCGTGCAATGACTCATACGTTCAAACTTCCTGATGATTTATATCTGTGTAATTACCTAAACCTTCCAGCCTTCTCTGTAAGTAGTTCTGCCAACAAACTGATTCGCTTCTTCCAGATTGGTGATTCTCATATTTTCACCATCCCAAAGCAGTTTTTTGCGTGCATAGAACTCCGCCTGACCTTTGCTGTTTTCTCTGCGTAGCATATAGCTTCTGATTGCTAAATTACCCATCAGTACTGTTTCAGTCATTGGGCCTGCATAATCAAAAGAAGAAGTTAGTTCAAGGTGTTCTTTGCTTTTAAAGCCTGCCTTACAAGCGTCTACCCATCTGCGTTGATGTCCGTATTCCGGCTCTATATCTTTTGGCAGGTCAGGACCTAACTCCCTGGTGCCATCATTCAGAAACAGTTTTGGCATCATTGGCGAACTATCATTGATATTGGTTGTGATAATACCTTTCTCACCAATGATCATTACACCATTACTGCTGTTGGTGCCGCCTATGTCTTCGTTGGCAGGAATAATATCCGGGTGTGAAGGTCTGATACCGCCATCGCTCCAGGTCATTTCTATCGGCGACTTGCTTTTGGCTGTTGCACCAAAATGAAGTGTGATAAACGAAGAAGCCGGACAACCCTCAGGATTGTACTCAGGAGCCCACATTTTTGTATAAACAGATGCCACACTACACTCAGCATCGGTAGGGTATTTCAAACCCAGGGTTCTGAACGGAATATCTATTAGATGGCAGCCTACGTCCCCTAATGCGCCTGTGCCGTAATCCCACCAGCCGCGCCAGCCGAATGGGTGCAGATTAGGTATATAAGGTTTATATTCATTCGGCCCAAGCCATAAATTCCAATCTAAATCTTTTGGTTTTAAGCTATCGTCAGGTTTTGGCATGGCATTACCTTGCGGCCATACCGGGCGGTTTGTCCAGATCTGTACTTTAGCTATTTTACCTAATTTACCTGAATCAATCCAACCCTGAACCGTTTTTAATAAGGGGTTTGAAGCACCCTGATTACCCATCTGGCTCACAATCTTGTGTTTTCTGGCCATTTCTGTCAGCATACGGGCTTCACGGATATTGTGTGTCATTGGTTTTTGCACATATACATGTTTGCCGCGTTCCATGGCAAACGCCGCCGCCGGACCATGTACATGATCAGGGGTAGAGATAGTAACAGCGTCAATATCTTTTTCTTTATCCAGCATTTCACGATAGTCAGCATAACGTTTGGCATTAGGGAATGTCTTTACAGTCTCTTTGGCAGAACCTGAAAAATCAACATCGCAAAGGGCAACTATTCGCTCTCTGCCTTTTACTGAGGCATTGGTAATATCGCTCCGGCCTTTGCCACCCGCACCGATAGCGGCAATATTTAGCTGGTCACTGGGAGAGATAAAACCCAGGCCACCAAGCACATTCCGGGGAACAATAAAAAAAGAAGAAGCAATGGCTCCTTTTTTGATAAAGTCTCTCCGGGATTTGTCAGATTTCTCTTTCATTTTTTGAAATATGTATTTAGGATTGAATTATTGTGCTTTCAAACCCAATAAAACGGCAGTTTTTGCCTGCTGTTTTACCTGAATTGTTTGCTTCGCTAAAGTAAAAAATTTACAGTGAAATGTACTCAAAAAGAAATAATTTTAATGAAAATCTTGCTGTACTAAGAAAATGTAAAAATCTTATATTAATACGTAGTGCAATATATAAAGGACTATTGTGTAACCCGATGTATTACTTTTCATATTTCAAAACCCTGTTAGCCCAGGGAATGAAGTGTTGTATATTAGGCCCGTCAGTGTGTCCGCCATCATGTTGTCGCCAGGCCAGATGACCACTTAGCATATCTGTATTGTATGGAGGCATTTTCTCAGTCATATAATCATTAGATACGCCAATATCTTTGGCACCTAATAATTTAAATACAGAACCTGCCGCTACTGTTGCCATATAGCTTCCTTGCTGGTCAAGCCATTTGGCATCGCCTTTTTCAGGAATACCATAGCTGATAAAAGTAGGTCTTGGTGCACAAAGGGCAATAAGTTCATGCGAATCTATCGGTAAATCACAACCTGTTTTTCTGCCAAATCCAGCTTCTTCTGCACCGTATTTCATATAATTACCACCCATCCAGTAATGGAAGCCTCCGGTAAGGTTTTCGACTGCTTCACCAAATACCCTGCGGTGCAGGGCAGCTCCACCCTTACCCGACGAACCAATCAGACCTATGGCAAAGCGGGGTTCAAAAGCAAGAGTAACCAAAGCAGCTTTCCCATAACGTGACACACCCTCAATGCCTACACGTTTGGCATCAACGGCCAGGTCGGTTTCCAGATAGTCGAGCGCTCTTGCTGCACCCCATGCCCATGCTCGTAAAGCTCCCCAGTCTTCCGGTTTTCTGGGCTGACCCTTATTTACCAGACCGATAATACCTCTGGTTAATCCGGCGCCGTTGTCTGCCTGAATACTGGCAGGATCAATAGTTACGTATCCCCATCCAGCCGCAAGCAATTGCTCAGTTGAGGGCGACTCACCATTGGTGGGAGGTGCAAAGAAATTTGGTCCGGGTAAACGGGTGACAGGAGTATAAGCCGGATATTGGTCAAAGATAGCTTTTACAGAAGGGTCATGCTTAATCATCATGTCTTTGAAAACAGCATTGAGTTTTTCCATGTGTTCGGGGCCTGGCTGAGCAGGGGCCGGAAACGACGGCCTGCCAAACATCATCAATACCGGAACAGGTCCTTTTACATTGGTTGGCACTACCAACATCATGTTTATATCCACATTAATAAGCGGATACTCACTATTATCTACATGTCCTATCAATTGCTTGGCTATGACGGGTACTCTGGCAACAACTTCTTTATCAGTGATTTTTACTGTCCAGGTTACCTTTGGTACATTTTTAGGTATTCTGCCATATACTTCTCTTTCTATGTCTTCTACTAACTCAGGTCGGCGTTTATGCCACCAATCGTCGGGAGTAATTACTTTTTTACCGTTTTTGAGGGTCAATGCATCAGGTAATACGGGGCAGGGGTTCGCCGCAGACTCATCATAATTGGCATGATTCGGAGCTGATTCATTGCCATTAGCGCCCGGCCTCAGGCGTTTAATACCCAATTGCTGCATCATGTTTTCACGGTCTTGCTGGTCGGTAAAAGTGACCAATGGAGGCAGGCTACCTTTGGAAGAGGCCATATTTTGTGCTACAGCACTTGCAGATGCCAATAGTAACAAAAAAAGGATTTTTTTCATGTTAAATACTTATGGTTGAATTGATTTTCTGGAATTATGAGGTGTAGGGGAATAAAAACAAAATGGCTTAGAATGAGATATTTGGGCATTCCTACCTGAACCTCGAATCTAAGCCTATCTTACAACTAAGTAACGAAAAAAAATGATATGATTTCAGGAGATATGATGAAATCTGTTAAAGTATCTATGTTCTGTAAAAATGAATGGATAGATGATAAAATACCATAAAAAAAGAGAAGCGTTAGCTTCCCTTTTCAATATCTTACTCCTGCCCATCCCCAATATAAAACTGAATCAATTTCTGTTGATAACGTACCTGAATACCGGCACGCGCTACATTGATTTTGGCAGAGGCCAGCGCACTTTGGGCTACAAATAAATCTACTAAAGGAGCTAAACCGTTCTGAAAGCGGCCTTCCTGTAATTCAAAGGCGGCCTGTGCGGCTGATAATTGCGCCTGAGCCGTTGTAAATTGTTGTTGTGCTGTTTCGTAGTCGTTTAAGGCCTGGCTTATTTCAGCCCGTATCTGGTCTTGTCGGTCTTGTATGTCCAATTCCCGGTTGGCTTCTTCTATCCGGTTTTTTGCAAGGTTGGTTTTGGTCTGGTTTCTATCGAATATGTTCCATACCAAGCTCAGACCCGCATACACATTAATCTGATTCCCCAACTGTCTGATGATGTTGCGTTGCTCAATCGTTTTCAATACGTCAGTACCATTAATATTCTGTTGAAACAAATGCCTGCCTGCTGTCGTAAATCCACCTGATGCAACCAGTTGTGGTTTTAAGTTGGCTTGTATAATTGGCGCTCTGAGCGCAAGAGCTTCCCGTTGCTGTTTGAGTGTCAATAAATCATATCGCTTATTATAGGCTGAATTTACCAGATCCTGTGTTGAAAAGTTAGCCAAGCCCTCTTCCGGTAAATCCTGAAAATCATAATCACCTGTTGGCAGGTTCAGGCGGCGGATCAGAAAAATCTTGTGATTCTGCAATAGATTCTTAGCTGCTATTACCTGTTGCTCGTCCAGGCGGGTCTGGGCTTGTTGTTGGTATAGCTCATTGGGCAATCTCAACCCTGCTTTTACCAGATCAGTTAAGATGGTATCTCTTTCCTGCGAAAGGTGCCAGTTCTGCGTCGTAATGTCTATCAATCGTCTATCTAATGACAATTGCAGAAAGGCAAGACTCAGATCATTAACTACCTGCTGGCGGGTAAATTTCAGT
>CALRLN020000363.1:0-5748 GCA_943368675.1 Chitinophaga pinensis
GAAAAACCGAAAAGAATGGTTCGACTATTATTATATATCCCGGTTAGGCCAAAGTTTGAGTCTGCTCAATATGGGCAAAGAAAAAGAGGGCCGTGCGATGCTTGATGAAATCATTGTAGTTTGCCAGCAAAACAAATCACTCAATGAGGCGAAATATGTATTGAGCCAGATAGGCGCTTTTGCAGGAAGATATTATTTAGAAAAGAAAGATTATCAGAATGCCCTGCAACTTTCGTTGCTTGGTGAGCAGAATGCCAATTTTTTAAACTTCCCCTATTATAATAACGCACTGAACAAAACTTTATACCAGACCTACAAAGCGC
Organism: Chitinophaga pinensis; assembly: GCA_943368675.1. Lineage (GTDB taxonomy): Bacteria > Bacteroidota > Bacteroidia > Cytophagales > Spirosomataceae > Emticicia. The sequence goes on from CALRLN020000363.1 coordinate 324, forward strand.
TGAACCAACCTGCCAGAGCCTTTACTTATCTGGAGAAAGTCAGAAAATATGAAGAGGAAGCAGAAGCCAAAAAACTGAATCAGAATTTCGGAGAATGGCAGGTAAAGTATGAAGACGAAAAACAAAAAAATCAGATTAAAACACTTGAAAACGAAAACCTGAAAAGAGCTAATGAGCGTGATGAATGGATTCAGAATACGCTTTTGATAAGTCTGCTTATAGGCATGGGGCTGGTTGGTTATGTATTCTGGAACAACAGGCAGTTAAAAACCAAAAACGAAGAATTAAAGGCCAAAAACGACGAGATTTCGGGGGCAATGTTTAAAGGGCAAACCATTGAAAGGAAACGGGTTGCTTCTGAATTGCACGATAACCTGAATAGCAAGATTGTTGCCTTAAAGTGGCGCTTTGAGGCACTGGATACCTCAAAATACAGCCCGCACGACCAGAAGGTATTATCTGACTTTATAAGTGTGCTTGATGATATTTATATGGATGTCCGCCTTATTTCACATAACCTCTTGCCGATAGAACTCGAAACACAGGGAGTAGTGATAGCCTTGCAAAAATTACTCAACAATATCAGCAACCAACACATCAGTTTCCATTTTCTGACTGAGGGAATTATACAAAGACTCGAACCTCAATTGGAACACGAATTATATAATATTGCCTTAGAACTCATCAATAATATATTGAAACATTCACAGGCCACCCAGGCATGGGTGAGCCTTACCAAGCAAGACGACAGGGTTTCGTTGACTGTATCAGATAATGGCAAAGGAATAGATATGAGCCAGACAGCTAATGGTGTAGGATTACGAAATGTAAATTCGAGGGTTGATAATCTGAATGGCCGCTTGCTGATTACGAAACAAACTACTCATGGTACGAATGTACAGATAGATGTGACGCTTTAAGGTTTAAATCAAACGATACTTAATGGCATATTTGATAATACCAATCGTATTCTTTACAGCCAGTTTTTGTAAAATATTGTGGCGATGATTTTCTACCGTACCCACACTAATAAATAATCGGTCAGCAATCTGAGAAGAAGATAATTCCTGCGCAATCAATTTCACTATTTCCAGTTCACGCAAGGTCAAAGCTTTGGGCTCAGGCTGTATTTCTTCACTCTGCGTTATATTGATTGAAACAGGTGTCAATAATTCTTTTAAGACGGCTTCACTGAAATACTTCTCGCCTTTAGCAATTGTGGTGAGAGCCTTTTCAAGTTCAGCACGATTGGCTTTTTTGGTAACATAGCCGGATATACCTGCCTGAAAAGCATGCCGGATATTTTCGGCCTCATCGTTTACTGTCAGCATCAGAATCTTCAGGTCAGGATATTGATTCCTTAATTTAAGAGTAAGGTCGATACCTGTAAGATAAGGCATATTCATGTCACTTACCAGAATATCAATTTCATTGTTTTCCAGAAAATCAGGTACTTTCCGGCTATCATACAAGGTCCCGATCACTTCCATATTTGGAATTGAAGAAATTAAGAGGGACAGGCTATCTAATAAAATCTGATGGTCATCTACAATGAGGATTCTGATAGGCATTGCAGTGCTGGGTTTTGGGCTATAAATTGTTAAGTAAAACTAATGAATTGTTGGTTGATAGGCAATAGATTAGGTGAATTGTTGATTAGACAACAGAAATATTGGTTGTCGTTAAAATTAAAACCCTATCCTAAAATACCTTTACACAAATTTATTTCAGAAATATAGGGTTTTTCTGAAGTTCTCAAGATAAGTCTGATTAGCCATTTCAAATCAGTGATTTTGGCATAAAAAATGTGGTAAATAATCAGACAATTAAACACTTATATATGATACGTTATCTATCTATGTTATTATTACTTTCTTTTGTATCATGTAAGAAAAGTGATGAGGTAACTGAACAAAAAGCATCGTGTTTTATAGAAAAAACCACTGATGAAAATGGTGCCGAAATGAGCGTAATAACCTATGATTCAAAACATAGAGCTGTCAGTTTCTTTGCATATAATAAAAAACTCAATTACACTATTACCTATGATGATGCAAAGAATACCAAACTAGTCAAAAGCAATCTTTTTGGAGAAATGGGGATTTCTTATTCAGCAGATAGGAAAATCTCAAAGGTAAGTTCGGGTTATGGTACATTTGAGTTTAAATATAATGATAAAAGTATCTCTGAAATAAATTTTGAATCTGCCCATACTCCGATTATTAATAACAGAAGTAAGCTTACTAATTATAAATTTGAATACATTGGCGAAAACGTTTCAAAGGTATTTATGAATAATGGTACTGCCATTAATAATTTTTTAGTTTTTGAGGGAATTGAATATGATAATAAGCACAGTATTTATCCACAGGAGCTAAAAGAATATTTTCTGATTACTGGTATTCTGAATTATCATATCATTAGTCAAGGAATAGATTTTTCTGTCATAAGTAAGAATAACCCGCTGTCAATAAAAAGCTTCCAATTTATAATCGCAAGTTTTATGGATTATCAATATAGCTATACCTATAATTCTGACGGATACCCAACACAAATTCAGTATAAAGGCAATAATAATTCTTTTATAAAGTACAACTACTCCTATGGTTGTTTTTAATAAGAAGAGTCGAGATAAAATCTAACGCGTATTCTACAACATTATTTCTAACCCTGAAGTAGAATTTAGACGGACTTATTTCAGAATAAGATAACCTACCAGCCAAAAACTCTCAACGTATATTCTTCCTAATCCTACTCAACGAAGATTGAGTCATACCTAAATAGGAAGCTAAATAAGATAGAGGAATACGGTTAGCCAGTCTGGGGAATTTCTCAAGAAAGGAGAGATAACGCTCTTTGGCGTCTTCTGCCATCATCGAACTGATTTTGTTTACTTTATCTGCCAGACCTTTGGCGGTTATCTTGGCAACAATATTATCCCATTCTATAATGGTCATCGATAACTCTTTCATAGCACTTTTAGAGAGCACAAGGTAACTGCAAGGGGTTACAGCCTGTATGTATTCAGTCGAAGGAATTTCCTGATTATAGCTGTTTATATCTGCCAGAAAATTGTTTTCATCAATAAAATACTTCGTAACCTCATCGCCTTTGTTATTGTAATAACAAACCCGCATAATGCCCTCTGTCAGAAAAATAACCTCACGGGGTATTTTTCCAGCTTCCTGAAAATATTCGTCTTTCCTGATTTCTTTCAATACAGCTTTGCTTTTAATCAAATTAATCTGCTGATTGTTCAGATTGCCGAACTGCAATAAATAATTAATCAGTGCATCCATAGAATGATTATTTCAGTTGACTCATAATCATTTTATCAAAGAGCTTATCTGACAAAATTTTTCTGAAAAACAGTAATAATTTTGCTCCAGCAGCACCGACATATCTGGTTTTTGGGTGGGTTGCTTCAATTCCTTCTTTGATAAGTCTGGCAATCACAATCGGTTCAGAAGCATCTTTGCCCACTTTACCATAAAAATCAGCAATACCTTTCGCCAATGAACTATACATCGTATTTCCTGAAATGCGCATTAAATATCCACCGCCCAATTCTGACATTTCTGATTTTACGCCGCCCGGTTCAATCACAATTACGTCAATACCAAATTGCTTTACCTCTTTGCGAAGGGCATCACTCAAGCCCTCAATGGCAAATTTACTGGCATGATACCACACACCCATAGGTAAGGTCATTTTCCCACCAACTGATGAAATATTAACGATTTTGCCATAGTTATTTTTTCGCATCGTCGGTAGCACTAATTGAATCAGGCGAGCCACACCAAAAACGTTTACTTCCATCTGATACTTTGCATCGGCCAGAGGCATATCTTCCAGAGCACCATAATAGCCCGAACCTGCATTGTTTATTAAAATATCTATGTTGCCTGCTTCTTTCAGTATCTGGTTAACACAGGATACAAGGCTTTCTTCATTGGTGACGTCCAGAGAAACCGAATGTATGCTGTATGCTTTGAGGTCCTGCATTTTTTCTATTCGCCGAGCCCCACCATACACATTATATCCATTTTGTGCCAGATAAATGGCGGTTGCTTTACCGATTCCTGATGAAGCACCCGTAACCAAAACTGTCTTTGCCATTTCTTTAATTTTGTTTAATTAACTATTTATGGAACAAAGATGGATAAACAAAAAATGATTTTTTTTGCCATTTGGCAAAAAGTGAGTTTGGTCAGCAGGCTATATGAAGAATAAATGCAGCCAGAAATTCTTTTATTGCACCTTAAATAACTTAATGGTATAATCCAGTAATTTCCCATCTCCATAGTCTCCATGCCCCGGAATAACGACTTTTACATTCGGATACTCCTTTTTAATCTTTTCAACTGTACCAGACCATTCCGGCACGTTTGCATCGCCTAAATACCCTTTGCCTGCCTCTAACTCTTTGATTAAACAACCGCCAAATAAGATATTTTCACTAGGAAAATACCCAACCACATTATCCCTGGTATGACCTTCTCCAAAAAACTTTGCGGTAATACTTTCCTTGCCTACTTTTAATTTTAATGGCTCGGTGAAGCTATTTTCAGGAACTTCATACTTATTCTCTCTGGCCAGCTCAATAGTTTTGAAATAGGCGTAAGAAGCAATATTATGCTCATGAAAAGCTTTCAGCCCACCCAGACAATCATCATGAAAATGTGTGGGAATAATGGCATTAATCTTACAATGAAGTGACTCGCTAACCCATTTGATTAATTCTTCTGAATTTTTGTCGTTGGTTGGCGTATCGAAAATAATTACTTCTTTGCCATTCCTGACAATAAGCCCGTTACAAGGCACGTACCCGAAATCATTGGTTTGCTTAAATGAGGTATGCTCAAATGCATTTTCGGCAATTTGAGTAACCACTAAATCTTTTGACTTGTAAACTTCCTTAGGTTTAAATATAGACTTTTTTTGAGCATTGCCATCTAAAATGGTTAGTAGGCATCCAATGAATAAGAGTGTTTTTAAGATGGACTTCATTTTTGCTTCAATGTTTTAGAATTTTTGCACGTAAATTTTTAGAGAAATTACTTGTAAAGTTACTGGATTGTCTAATCTAAAAACAGGTTTTCCGGAACTTAATTTGGAGCCGGATACTTACTCTCTGCCAGACTGTAAAACCTGCTTAAACTTCCTGATTAAGCATCAATCTTTTAGTCCATATTTCAGTATCCTGGCCTTGATTTTCTTTTATCAATCTAAACCACTCCACTCAGTTTCTAATAAATTCACTAATTTTGGCCCCAAACAAGCCGATACCCATCGGCCAACACACTCTACTACAAAACACTCATGAGAAAAATCCTCTTTTTATGCTTGCTTGCAAGCTTTTCAATGGCTCAAACGCCTAAGCCGTATGGTGCTACACCCTCTGCCGACCAACTGAAATGGCACA
>CALRLN020000364.1:0-5747 GCA_943368675.1 Chitinophaga pinensis
GGCGGCTATCCTTATAGGGCTGCTTTTACCTGAATCGCCGAAGTGGAAAAACCTTAAGAATACGGCTAGAACATCGTCGGGAGATTTATTTAATGAGGCATATCGGCCAAATCTGATAAAGGGGTCTTTTATTTTCGGGGCAGTACTCATTGGGTTGTGGGGTATTTTCTCGTGGTTGCCAACCTGGGTACAGACCTTATTGCCTGCCGGAGAAACAGGTCAGCAGGAAAGAAGTATCACGATGATGCTATTGGGAATGGGGGGTATTGCCGGAGGAATTTTATCAGGCTTTCTGATTAAAGCCCTCGGCAACCGGAAAACATTAATGCTGACCTTTATCGGCCTGATAGGTGCTTGTTGTCTTTTATTTTTAACAAACAAAAGTTTCAGCCCGGTTATTTATGCCGAGACAGCTCTTTTAACACTCTGTTTTGGTATTAGCCAGGGTTCTTTGTCGAGTTATATACCTGAGTTATTCCCGACCATTGTAAGAGCTACAGCAACGGGGTTCTGCTTTAATGTAGGCCGGTTTTTTACGGCTACAGCAGTATTTTTTGTAGGCGCTTTGGTAACTGCTTTCGGTGGGTTTGGTAATGCTTTGCTGGCATTTTCAGCCACGTTTATTATCGCATTTGGCATGGCTTATTTCAGTAAAGATAAAGAAGCAAACCTGATTAACTCCTGATATCGCAATTGTATGGCATATATTCAATTACCGGAAAATGCAGTAGGAATGCGAGGCCTGATGGCTTTTCGCCCGCATCTTGCGCCACATCTGGGCGCTTTTACTGAAGGGATTTTATGTATTGAAGAGGGCCTGACCAAAGCCGAGCGTGAAATTATTGGCACGCTGGTGTCAAAACTCAATGACTGCCAGTTATGTGAAGGGGTACATGGAGCAGTAGCGGCCTGTTATCTGGATGATAACGAAGCCCTGATAGCGCAAATTAAAGAAGATTATGAAAATGCACCGATTTCTGATAAACTGAAAGCCCTGCTTGCTATTGCTGCAAGCGTACAAAAAGGCGGCAAGCATGTGAAAGAGAGCCAGATTAACAAAGCCAGAGAACTTGGTGCAACAGATATAGAAATACATGATACAGTAATTATAGCAGCCACTTTCTGTTTTTTCAACCGCTATCTGGATGGTATGGGTATAACCCCGATTGAAGATCCGGAGGTTTTGAGACAGCGAGGTAAAATGATAGCAGAAGGCATGGGCTACGCACCCAAAAAGTAAAACAACTTTAAAAAATAACAATACAATGGCATACATCAAACTTCCTGAAGAAGAACTACTACCGGGTATCAGAGGCTTAATGGCTTTTCGGCCTGATACGGCAAGACCGTTGAATGCTTTGGCTGAAGTATTATTAAGAGACGAAAACAATAGTCTTTCAAGAGGGGAGCGTGAAACGATTGCCACGTATGTTTCATACCTGAATGACTGCCTGTTTTGCCAGAGTGTGCATGGCGCTGCGGCCCAATGTTATCTGGAAGATGATGGCACGCTGATTGGACAAATCAAGAAAAATTATGAAGAAGCCCCTATATCAGACAAGCTGAAAGCCTTACTTACCATTGCGGCAAGTGTACAGAAAGGCGGGAAAAATGTAACACCAGAGCAGGTAGAGGCTGCCAGAAGCGCAGGTGCCAGCGATAAGGAAATTCATGATGCCGTGCTGATTGCGGCTTCGTTCTGTATGTTTAACCGCTATGTAGATGGTTTAGGTACATGGGCCCCTGCTGACCCGCAGGTGTATATACTCAGGGGTATCAGAATTGCCGAAGATGGATATGCCAATTTTGATGCGATGAAAAGCATCGGTAAATGATATTGAATCTTAGTTTTGATTTGATCATAGGTTGACAATTTATACTCTGCATATCAATTGGTATGCAGAGTTTTTAAACTGGTTCACGATTATATACTCAGACAAGATTCGCTGAAGAAATTATTTGTGCTTTGTTTTTAGTTAAAAAAGATTCATACTCTGCATGTCTTATAGATGTGCAGAGTTTAATTAAAATGAAAGATTTTCGTTAGATTTGATAAATACTTAATATTTAGTTGAAAAGACTCATAGCTATCGGCCTCTTATTGCTTCTGCTCTACAATATGTTCGGGCTGACGACTGCTATGCTGTTTTTTGAAAATAATTATCAGACAAGTTCTAATATAATTATTGATGATAAATGGAAGATTATAAAAATACCTACTACTTCAAAAGATGCTCATTATGGCAAAGGAGAACAGGAAAGCCTGATAAGAAGTGGAGATGATTTTTATAATATCATGCACGAATATCATGAAAACGATACGCTTTATGTGATATTGAAATCAAATCAGAATGCACAAGAGCGGTTTTCGGAACTAACTTCACTGATTTTCGGAATGGCTGACCCAGATGCAGATACACCACAAGGTCCGTTAGGAAAAATAATAAAACTTCTGGGTGATTTGCAGAAAATTTATCTTTCTGATGCTATCATGCTGAGCCTTCAGGAACCGGTTATCGGTTTGTATCAGCTTTCATTTTATAGTGAACCACACCAATCTTATACACAGGTAATACACCTATTACATTCACCTCCTCCTGAGTTAACCTGATTTTATATAACGAGTACCCCGGTATAATATTCTCCTTGTGAGGGTGTTATACCTGTTTCCTTTTTAAACTTATTTGCGGTTCGTCGCTCATATGGATTAGAAAATGGTATATTTTGAAACGCCTGGTTCATTTATTTGAATCGTAGCTCTGCTAAGTAGTTCGTTAGAAGTAGTTTATACTAAATTGCCATGACCGCTGCCGCGGACCATTTTTAGGTCATGGATTAAGCAAATGAAATCAATTTTTGGCTTTAACCAAACGGTTTAGGCTAAAGCCGAGGTGTTTTTTGCTTTTTTTTTCCACCAGCTAAAGCAGGTGGCAATTTAAATAGTATAAACTAAATATATGCAACTACTTAGGATTCAAATAAATGAATTGTCTCGCTCAAAATCTATCCATTTTCATCAATAAATAAAATCAGTTTAAATGAAGCAAGGAGAACAAGAGCCTTTGAAGAGGTTCTTTAGAGGCTGTTTGCTCTGTTTTGCTTCCAAAGAATATCTTTATGAAATCAATACGATTACTATGCATACTTATGGTATGTGTATCAAATATATATGCCCAGGATTCAGTAAAAGTAAAGGAACTGGAAGAGATCAGAGTTCTGGAACAACGTTACAAAAACACGGTTGAGCGATTGCCGCTGACGCAAGGCACTTATCTGTTTGGTGGAAAGAAAAACGAAGTAATTAATGTTTTAGGGGCAGATGCCAATATTGCCGAAAAAACCCCACGCCAGATATTTGCTAAAGTACCCGGTGTTTTTGTTTATGATATGGATGGTACAGGTAACCAAACCAATATTTCGACCCGTGGCCTTGACCCGCATCGTGGATGGGAATTTAATTTACGGGCTGATGGCATTATTACCAATTCGGATATGTATGGCTATCCTGCCAGCCATTTCAGTCTGCCTATGGAGGCCATACAGACAATTCAGCTAGTGCGTGGCACGGGGTCGTTGCAATATGGTGCGCAATTTGGTGGTATGCTGAACTTTGTATCCAAACAACCTGATACAACAAGGGCTTTTAATTTTGAGACAATTAACTCGTTAGGGTCATTCGGATTGTTGAGTACTTATAATGGTATCAGCGGGAAAATAGGTAAATTGCAGTATTACGGCTATATTTCAAGACGCCATTCGGACGGATACAGGGATAATTCGGAAAGTGATTATAGCGGAGAAGCCCTCGGATTGATTTATCAGGTCTCTTCAAGAGTTACGCTGAAAGCCGATTTCAAGCATTCAAAGTATGTGTATCATATTCCGGGACCACTGACAGATAGTATGTTTTATGCCAATCCCCGTCAGTCTACCCGTTCACGTAATTATTTTAACCCGACTATTTATGTTCCGTCTTTTTCTGCCGATTTCCGTTTGAGCGCTCGTACCAAAGCATCTTTTGTGGTATCTGCGGTTTTGGGAGACAGAAATAGCGTGATGTTTGATAAACCAGTTAATGTTATAGATGCGATAGACCCTGTTTCATTGCATTATGCTAACCGCCAGGTAGATATAGACCATTTTAATAGTTATACGGCCGAAGCCCGCCTGTTGCATAATTATGAACTGGGCAGGGTGACGTCTATTCTGGTAACAGGTATACAGTTGATGAACAACGACCTGAACCGCCAGCAATTGGGCAAGGGCACTACCGGCTCTGACTTTGATTTATCTAAAACAGGAGATTGGGTAAGAGATATGCACCTGAAGACAAAAAACTTTGCCTTTTTTGCTGAAAACAGATTTGCTATTAGCTCTCAATTTTCGGTCACACCCGGCATCAGAATAGAAATGGGGGAGTCTGACCTGTCTGGTAGAATTGCCTATTATGATGCCAGCCAGTTTCCGACTACTATCAGGCATAAGTTTCCGTTGCTGGGTTTGAATGCTAATTATCAGATTAATCAATCGCAGAATATCTATGCGGGTTTTGCACAGGCTTACCGCCCGGTGGTGTTTAAAGACATTATTCCGGCAGCAACTTATGAAAAGATTGATAAAAACCTGAAAGACGCCTATGGCTATAATGCCGAGATTGGTTACAGAGGTAATTCCACACATTGGAAATGGGACATCAGCGCCTTTCAGATTCAATACAACAATCGCATGGGTATGACCTACGGCACAGAAGCCAATGGTGATTTTTATTATTTGCGTACGAATATCGGTGATTCACGGACGAATGGTTTAGAAACATTTATCGAATATGATGCACGCTTGTCTGCAAAATCAACAGTTTCGGTGTTTACGTCTACGGCTTATATGGATGCCCGTTATAAGGATGCAGTGGTGAGAGTAGGCGATAAAAATGTGAGCGTAAAAAATAATAAAGTAGAAAGTACACCCGAATGGATAAGCAGAAACGGAATCACATTCAGGTATACGAAACTGAGTATTACCGCTCTATACAGCTATACCGCCAAGAGCTATGCAGATGCTTTGAATACAGTAAAGCCATCTGCCACCGGAGCAGTAGGATTAGTGCCGTCGTATGGTTTGCTAGATTTGAATGCCACCTATCGCCTCACAAAAACCATGATGGTAAAATTAAACATCAATAACCTGACTGATAAACAGTATTTCACCAAACGACCTGCTTTTTATCCGGGTCCGGCGGTATGGTCATCAGACGGCAGAAGTGTGAATATTACGCTTGGCTTGAAAATATAAGTAAACGCATAAGTCGCCTCCGGGGAGGCGGCTTTCACTCAATAACCTAAATACAATGACCCCTACACTCAAAAACCGTTTGTTCTGGATAGGTGCTATTCTGCTTATCCTGCCTGCCTTATTACAGGCTTATCTGCTGATGCCCTTTCCGGGAAGTCAGGATTTAGAAGCTATCAAAATTACCTATTATCTTGAAAAGATAATTTTTCCTTCAAGAATTATCGGTTTGCTTTTATTGATTTATCCTGCCTGGCTATATATTACCAAAGGCAATACAAAGCAAAAAATTAAGGCAGGTATAATTGTTATATTAGCCGCGGGGCTTTATTACTTTACTGATATTTCGTATAGAGCAGAGGTAATGTTTAAAGAGCCGGGCAAGATTCGGTTTGCGAATCAGCAAGACAATAAGGTGCCGGACAGTCTGCTTGTAATGACTGTGGTAAACGGTGCTGTGG
>CALRLN020000365.1:0-5736 GCA_943368675.1 Chitinophaga pinensis
CTTGTGCTATTGATGGCTAAACCTGCCGGTGAAGATGTAAAGGTACCTCCTGTGGTACCTGTTAAGCTTACATTGGAAACACCCGCCGTTTTACAATAAGGCGAACCTGTATAACTGATACTCGCTGTCGGATTGTTTGTTATCGTTACACTGGTGGTGGCTGTAACTGAGGCACAGCCCCCGCTGGCTCCAATCGTGTAAGTAACCGTATAAACACCTGCTGTACTGCTGGTTGGGGTAATTTGTCCTGTTGAAGAACTCATACTTAGTCCTGCCGGTGAAGATGTAAAGGTACCTCCTGTGGTACCTGTTAAGCTTACATTGGATGCACCCGCCGTTTTACAATAAGGCGAACCTGTATAACTGATACTCGCACTTGGGGTATCAGTAATGGTGACACTCGTGGTGGCTGTAAATGAGGCACAGCCCCCGCTGGCTCCAATCGTGTAGGTAACCGTATAAGTACCTGGAGTACTGGTGCCTAGGGTGATTAACCCTGATGAAGCATTTATACTCAGTCCTGCAGGAGCAGTAAATGTACCACCTGAACTACCTGTCCGCATTACACTGGCAGTACCTGCTGTTTCGCAATAAGGCGAACCTGTATAACTGATACTCGCACTTGGGTTATCAGTAATGGTGACACTAGCACTTGCCGTTACAGCAGCACAACCCCCGCTGGCTGCAATGGTATAAGTAACCGTATAAACACCCGCTGTACTGCTACCTGGTGTGATTTGCCCGCTTGTGCTATTGATGGTTAAACCTGCCGGTGAAGATGTAAAGGTACCTCCTGTGGTACCTGTTAAGCTTACATTAGATGCACCCGCCGTTTTACAATAAGGCGAACCTGTATAACTGATACTCGCACTTGGGTTATCAGTAATGGTGACACTCGTGGTGGCTGTAAATGAGCAACCATTATCCGTAACCGTGATTGTATAGATACCAGCTGCTGCACTGGTAACATTGGCAATAATTGGGTCTTTCGTAGTAGATTTATAAGCATTAGGACCAGCCCAGGAATAAGTACCGCCGCCAGAAGAAGTTAAGTTAAGTGCTTTACCTACACAAACAGGTGAGTTTGAATTGATACTAGGGCTAGGACTTTGCTTAATAGTCACCGAAACAGTAGCAGTCGCTGTACATCCTCCACTTGTCTTCGTAGCGGTTACTGTATAAATCCCTGATCTCAGACTAGCCCCCGCCAATGGGTTTGAGATAGAAGTTAATCGATCGGAACTTTGAAAATTATTCGGTCCTCTCCAGCTATAATTAATACCAACTAAGTTAGTAGCAGCTAATTGCACAGGCTCTGTTCCACTACATATACTTGTCCCATTAGAAGTCATGGCTTGAAACTCCGGTGGGAAAGCATCATCCACCGTTACAGACATATCTTCGAAATCCCCTATCCAACTCAAATCATTTTTAATACATCTGGCCCAATAGAATCTAGGTCCAGTAAGGCGTAGTGGGTTATCAGATTTGAATTGTAAAATACCATTATTAAAATCATCCGCTGTTGGATTGTCTTTTAGTTGGCCCTGATGTGCTAGGAAGTATTCCCAATATCCATCTCCTATAATACGCCATTGGACAGAATAACCCGCCGGGCAACCACCAGATTCTGTAACGATTACCTCTTGACCTGGACAAGCAGTCGTTGGAGCGGTTATTCTTGGAACAATAGGAGCTGCCGGACGAATTTCTATTTGAACTAAATCTCCATCATTTATGGGATCATTCTTACAATAAGCTTGATATACTCCAGGTCCATATACTGTTATACTTAATCCTTGTGCAGTATTTAAAGGCGTTCCCCATTGCCATTGGACAGTTCCATAATCACAACCAATTGCAGTTAATACAATTGGTTCACTTGGTCCACCTTTTGTTTTATTAGAAACTATTTTTAGAGCATTAGAAGAAGCAGGAAAAACAATAATATCAACATAATTCTGATAATCACCCTGAGTACAACGCCCTTTGTATATTTCTGGTCCTTCTACCTGAATTGTAGGTCTGAAATTATAATAATTATAATTTCCGCCTCCAGTAGGAATTCCCCACTGAGCTGCATTATTAGGACAGCCTTCAGCAATTAATTCTAAAGGCTCACCTTGTCTGGCACTTGTTTTAGTAGCATAAAATCTTGGTGCAGTAGCAGGACATGCAGGAACAGTAATTGTGCTACGAGGGCCTGTAATGGAATTGTAAATACATCGGGCATGATAAGTGCCAGGTCCTCTTACGTCTAATGGATTTCCTCTGGCAATAACTGTAGGATTAGTAGTACTTCCGCTACTCCATTCAACTTTTCCTCCATTAGGGCAGCCAATTTCATTCGGAATAATTGGATTTGTAACCGTTGCAATCAGCGTTATAGTTTCATTATCACTTACACAAACCCTGCTAGATGCAATAGACAAAATGGGATCATTAGGATTAGATGATGTAGTTAAGGGTATTATAATTTCTTTCCATGGTCCGGTTCCTGCCTGCCCATCTGATGCCCAACATCTTACACTATAAGTGTTGGGACCCTGGACAGTAACCTGAGAACCTGACAGGTCCTGAGCAATCACATCCAGCCTTTTCCATTGATAATAAGTTCCCACAGGGCACCCACTAGCGGTAAGTGTTACGGATTCATTTTGTGTAACTGAAGGTTTGTTTGCGCTGACTGTAGGTGCCCCTAGATATTTGGTATTAATTAAAATGCTACCAGGAGGGCCTATGCTAGCATCTGAATACCAACAACGTGCTTCATAATATCCTGGATATACACTAATAGTTCGACCTAAATTACTTACAGGAATGCCTCCAATTGTCCAAATAATATAACCATTAGGACAACCATTGGCAGTAAGTAAAACTGTTTGGTTTGCATATTGTTCTGTTGCACTTGCTGTAATGGTTACTGGAATATTACCAGTTTCCGTTATATCTATACTTGCTTCTGCAAAATAAACATTCTCACCAAATTTGTGACATCTTGCCCAGAAATGTCCTCCTCCTCTAGTATAAGTAAGTGGATTATCATAGCTAACAGTTTGATCAGGCAAAATCCAGCTTATAAAACCATCGCAACCATTTACAGTTAGGACTAAATTATCACCAGTAGGAGTAACTGCCGTTTTGTTAGTAGTTATTGATAGAGAAGAGCGGCTAATAAAAATTGAGTTTGAAATCCCTCCTGTTCTATTACAATCGTTTGTACAAGTAGCATAATAATCGCCTTCAACTATAGCATAGATGACAGATGCTTCATAGCCATTTCTATCAGGACCATACCATCTTACTTTTCCATCACAATTGGAAGCAGTGATAGTTGCCGCCTCGTTTCCAATAACCAGTGTTTTATTGGTTGTAATTTGCAACGTTGGAGGGAGAGGGCAATAATCATCTTTAGTAACTGTAATCCCACTCGACCAATTGCTATAGCATGTACCAACTGTACATTTAGCCCTATAAACTCTTTCTTCACTCACACTTATCGTGCTTCCATTAGTATTATTATCCCATGAAACAGTACCACCACAGCCATTGGCAGTAATAGAAATTGATGTACTTTGTCGAGGAATAATTGCTGAAGAAGAAGTATGCGTTGGGATTGCAACAGCTGGAGTACATGCTAGTGGAATACTTACTGAAACTCCCGTAGACCATCCACTTTCACAATTATTACTAGCTACGCATTTCGCTTTATATACTCGTTCTTCACTTACATTTATTGTTGCGCCTGTATAACTGTTATAATCCCAACTTATATTCATCCCCGAGCAACCAGTTGCAGTAATATTTGTAGAATTACCTTGAGTAATTGAAACTGCAGCAGGGTTATGTGTAGGTGGTGCTATGCTTGGACAAGTAGTCTCTTTCACCTCGACTTGATTCCATCCACTGGAGTTACAGCCGTCTAGAGAACATAATGCTTTATAGCCTCCTGCAGCACTTACTTGTATAGTGTTACCGGTAGTGTAATCTCCCCAGACTACATGACTATTCTGAGTCGAACAATTCGCCTGTAGAGTTACAGAGCCACCTCCGACTGGTAAGTAAACAGGATTTTGTGAGAAAGTAGGCATTTGTACTATACAAGAACAACTTTCTTGAAGTAATATTCCGTCCGACCAATTACTTTCACAAGTTCCTTTAATGCATTTAGCCTTATAAGTTTTGTTAACTATAGTAGCACGAATAGTAGTAGTAGTTTCTCCTGTCTCCCATTTAATCGAAGAATTACCACTGCAGGTTGCTGTTAATGATACAAAGGATTGTCCATTTAAACAAGCGGTACCTGTTTCAGAATGGGTAGGACGATTAGGTTGCTCACAAATAATAATAGTTATTTCTTTTACAACCGGACTATGACAACTCTGGCCAGGTGAAGTAGGAGAATTTGAGCATTGAGCTTTAAATACTATCTTATATGTATTACTTGAAGCAGTAGTAGTAGCATTTATAGTTCTTGAGCCAGAATTAAAACCGGCATCTTCTGTAAAATAAGTTACGGTTTCATCCAAATTAGTTGATTTTATAGAGTATTTCCCAAATTGAAAACCAGTATTATCAGAAGGACAGCCACCATCATATGTAAATTTTATATTATAAGTTCCTTTAGGAAGGATAATAGGAGAATTAGGATTTATACCTCCATTAATATTGGTAGAAAATTCTGCTTTTGTAGGATCGTCACAAGCTGTAATAGATTTAAGAATATTTTCATTAGGAATTGTATATTCTATTTTTTCAATAGTTTTACTAACACAATACTCAGCCTTTTTTATAAACAAACTATTAATATCTGCCTCTGAGTGGCTTCTTAAAAGTGTAAAACAAGGGTTATTATTTATATTCTCAAACTTACCTTTTATCGTATATTGTCTTTTAGGATTATATTCATCAACTTTCCCTTTAATAAAATCATAATAATCACCCCCAGTCTGAATAAACCCTTCCGGTAAAATCATTTTTATAGTATATTCATTAGAACCCTCCAAAGTAAAGAGTACCATTGAATTTATTTTAATATATTCTGCCGATATCACAAGTTCGAACTCTTCCCCTATACGTACGGAGTCTTTGCTGGCCTTTAAATAAAAGCGTACCGGGTCAAATCCTAACATTTGTACCCAGCCCGCCTCTCGCGTGATAAGGCTTAAAGCGGGTAACTTACGAAAAGACCCTGCGCTTGAATCATATTGGTATAAATCCCGGTTCTCTATATGCTTCAATTTAGGAAGCGGCTTGCCGGGTTTACCTAATGAGCCAGGTAATTCCCAAAGCAAATAAGAATTGGGATAAAGCGAGTTGGAAGGGAGAGGTTTAAAAGAAGGAAGTAAAGAAAGACTATGAGCAGGCTCTTCCTTTTTCTTTTCTACTTTACTTTTATCGTCATCATTTGCAAAAACTGTAATGATACAGGCACAAAATAGCCATAGCAATCCGGCAAAACGGAAAACGTTTTTCATAAAAATTCGGGAGTAATTTAGGCAAACTTAATTAAACACAACAAATGACTAGTTCACAACAAAAGCCTCAGTAGTCCTTAGAAGAGATAATGAAGCAGCTTGATTTTTTTACAATGTTATTATTAAAAAAAAATAAAACAAAGCTTTTGGCAACTTTTTTTTATTTTTTTCGTTTCAAACAAATTTAATATATCAAACTTACTTAATATCGATACTACAACCACTAGGTTACAACGAAAAATTCAATGATGGAAATTAA
>CALRLN020000366.1:0-5732 GCA_943368675.1 Chitinophaga pinensis
AGTTTTACCTGACTACAGAGAACCACTGGTGAATTTCTACTGGAATATGATGAAAGAAAAACAGGGTAGTACTTATACAGAATTCCCTGTTATGACCAAAGACAAAAGAACAGTCTGGATCGGTCAAAGCGTTCACCTCCTCAAAAAAGACAACAGAATTGTGGAATTATCTGCTGTTGCCCGTGACATCACTGAAAAGAAAAATACTGAGGAGGTACTACGGACTACACAAGGTCGTCTGGCTGCATTAATTACAAATTTGCAAAAAGCAGTATTGGTTGAAGATGAAAACAGGAAGATAGTTCTGGTCAACCAGTTATTCTGTGATTTTTTCGGCATTTCTGCTACCCCCGATACCCTCATAGGTACCAATTATATCGAATCATTAGACAAGGTAAAAGATTCTTTCGAAGATACTGAGAGCTTCGAATTAAGAATGGAAGAACTTCTGAATAAGCAGGAAATAGTAGTTGAAGAAAAACTAAATACTGCTGACGGGAGAATACTGGAGCGTGATTATATTCCGATTTTCCAGGAGGGCACTTATCGCGGAAACCTTTGGGAGTATGCTGACATAACACAAAGGCATTTGTCTGCCGAAAATATTCGTAAGAGTGAAGAAAAATACCGTAAAATTATGGACAACATGGAGTTAGGGCTCCTGGAAGTTGACAACGACCAGCGAATTATAAGAGCTTATGACCGTTTTTGTAAAATGATTGGCTATTCTGAAAATGAACTGGTAGGTAAAATTGCTCCTGAACTGTTCATTTCAAAAGATTACCAAAGTGTATTGGATGCTGAGCAGGAAAAAAGAATACATGGTAAGGGTAGTTCTTATGAAATGAAGCTCATAAAAAAAGATGGCACGCCTTTCTGGGCTATTATCAGCGGAACACCAATTATTGATGAGTACGGTAACACTGTTGGTTCAATTGGTATACATTATGATATTACTGAACGTAAGAAATTAGAACAGGAACTTAAACAGGCAAAACAGGTTGCCGAAGAGGCCAGTCGGGCAGAGAAACAGTTTTTGGCCAATATGAGCCATGAGATTCGTACCCCATTGTAATGCTATTATCGGAATGACTCATCTGTTGTTTGATACCCGCCCGAACCAGCAACAAAAAGAGTACCTGGATGTATTAAAAACCACGGCAGATTTTCTTTATGGATTGATAGCCAATTTGTTAGATATGGCAAAAATCGAAGACGGCAAAGTAGAAGTAAAGAAAAAACCATTTGATCTGATTGGTTTGCTTCGCACTACCCAGCAGGTTTTCAAGATCAAATTGGGTAATCGACCAATTACTATAGACCTGATGATTGATGCCCGGATTTCGGGTAATTATATTGGTGATGATCTGTTGCTTAACCAGATTTTATTAAATATTGTCGGCAATGCCGAGAAATTCACTCAGGAAGGCTCTATCGATATAGCCGTGAAGGTTAGAAAGGAAGAGGGAGAGAATGTTTTGCTCGAGTTTAAAGTATCCGATACGGGCATTGGTATTCCGGCAGAAAAACTTGATTTGATTTTTCAGAAATTTGAGCAGGTTACACTCGACGGCAATAAACATAAAGGTACCGGTTTAGGACTTACTATCACCAAACAATTAGTTGAGCTACAGGGTGGAGCTATATCAGTTAAAAGTCATGAAGGGCAGGGCTCTACATTTACTTTCACATTACCGCTTCAAAAAGTACCCGAAGGCGTTAATTTATTAAAGAAAGAACCAACTGCGGAGGGTTTGATTGTGAGTCAGGTATTAGTAGCAGAAGACAATGCCATGAACCAGAAGTATATCAGCAATTTATTAAATAAGTGGAACATTCCGTTTATTATAGCGCCTGATGGTAAAAAAGCTGTTGAACTTGCTCAGCAACAAGCATTTGACATCATATTAATGGATATTCAGATGCCTGTAATGGATGGGTACGAAGCAACTATTAATATCAGGAATACCGAGAATCCTAATAAAAAAACCCCTATTGTGGCGTTAACAGCCTCTGCCATGGTTGACCAGAAAAACAGAGCAATGGCTGTGGGGATGAATGATTTTATATCAAAACCATTTACGCCTAATCATCTTCTGGGCATTATTCAGGAGTATGTGAGTACCAAAAAAGCACCTGCCAATGACAAAGAAGTAATTGCCAGTACAGGCGGAAAAATAGAACTGAACCGTGCATGTCTGACCGAACTTTATGGTGAAGATAAAGATTATGCAGCTGATATGTTTCAGACTTTTCTTCTGGAGGTAGTACCCGATTTTGGTACTTTAACAGAAATGATTAACAATAGTGATTGGGAAAGCCTTGCTAAAGCTGTGCATAAACTTAAGCCGACTTTGGCCATGGTAGGATTGACTGAGTTAGAAAAAAGGATGTTTGATTTTGAGGATAAGGTAAGACAATCGCCTGAAAAGGGAGCCCTATTGGCAAGCTGGAAAGATATTTTTGATGATATCAATCAAAGTCTTCCAATTATACAAAACGAATTAGCCACATTACGGACATGAAATTAAAATGCATCATCGTTGAAGATGAAGTAATGGCTCGGAAATCACTGCAGCGGCTTTGTGAGCAACATGAATCGCTGGATTTAGTTTCTGTTTTTGAAAATGCAGAGGATGCCCTGGTTTTTTTGTCGACAGAAAAAGTAGACATTATCTGGCTTGATGTAGAAATGCCCGGGCTTTCAGGTTTTGATTTGCTGGAAAACCTGACAACAATACCTCAGGTTATAATGACCACCACGAAGACAGAATACGCATTTGATGCTTATCAGTATCAGGTAACTGATTACCTGAAAAAGCCCATCATGATGCCAAGATTTAAGATGGCGGTCGATAAGGTTTTAGAACTCAATGCACGTAAAACGACAGTCTCTACTCAAAGACAGGAGATTTATGTAAAAACAGATGGCAGGTACATCCGCCTGCCTTATACAGACATTCAGTATATTGAAAACATTGGCGATTATGTGAAAATATATACTCATGATAATTCGTATATTATTCATACTACCATGAAATATCTGGAAGAAAAACTGGGGAATCAGTTTTTAAGAGTGCATCGCTCTTACATTGTGCATCTTGATAAAATTGTTGATATAGAAGAAAATAATCTGGTAATTGCCAAAAAAGTAATACCTATCAGCAGAGCTAACAAGCCTGAACTGATGAATCGTCTTAATATGCTGTAATCGTATCTGGAAGTCCCAATAATCCTGAAATTTACCTGAGTACCTTTTAAATATTTTTTCTTCAAAAGAATATAATGGTACTTTTTTTGCTTTATTCTTATCAAAAAAATATAATCGTATGTTTGAGTTTAATGCTCATCTTGATGCTGATTACATCAATGAAATTTATGGTGGAGATTTGTCTATCGTACAAATTATGTTCAGTTCTTTTCTGGAGGAAAGCATTCCTGTCTGGAATGAAATGTATGATAAAATCGTCAACAGAAATTATGCAGAAGTCGGTCGTCTGGCTCATCAGATTAAACCATCTTTTTCGATGGTTGGGCTTACCTTTTTGCATCCTAAAATTCAGGCGTTTGAGACATTCGCAAAAACCGGACCCGGCCAGAGCGAGTTAATGACGCAATACCAGCAGATTGCAGTAGATGTCAATCATGCAAAACTGGTAATTGAAGAAGAACTGAAAAGAATGGAAGATTATGTCTGAACCAATGCTTTTCACCACGTTCTCATAAGCTAAAATACTCCTTAGTTTTTTTTGCTCTTATAACTGACTTTCCTGAATTTATACTCATCCTTTAATGAAACTTATCATCGAAATCTTCTTCTGGGTTTGTATAGGCCTGGTTTTTTATACTTATATCGGTTACGGTGTCTTAGCATGGTTTTTTGTTAAAGTCCGCAAATTAGCCGGTATTACTTTCCCTACTTCTGATGACCCTACTTTTCAGCCTCGAATAACCCTGGTTGTACCTGCTTATAACGAAATGAGCTGTATTGAAGCCAAAGTGAAAAACTCGTTTGGCCTGGATTACCCTGCAGATAAGATGGATGTTTTGTTTGTAACAGAGGGCTCCAATGATGGTACTACTGAATATATCGAATCATTGCGAACCACATATCCTAATCTGAAAATAATAGGAGGTAATGAACGCAAAGGTAAAATTGAGGCAATGAATATGGCCATTAAAACCATTACTACACCAATTGTTATTTTTACTGATGCAAATACCACACTTAATAAGGCTGTCATCAAAAATATCGTTCGTCACTTTAAAGACGAAAAGGTAGGAGCAGTGGCAGGTGAGAAACGAATTCAGACTGATGATAATGAAGCTGCCGCAGGAGCAGGAGAGGGGTTATATTGGAAATACGAATCATTTCTTAAAAAATTAGATACTAAACTCTATTCAGTAGTTGGCGCTGCCGGTGAATTATTTGCAGTCAGAACCAATCTGTATGGATCGGTTGAGAAAGATACTTTGCTTGATGATTTTATGGTGTCATTAAGAGTAGCAGCAAACGGATATAGAGTAATATATGAACCTCAGGCGTATGCCATCGAACGCCCGTCTTTTTCAATTCAGGACGAAATGAAACGTAAGATACGAATTGCAACAGGAGGTTTCCAGTCAATTGCCAGACTTGGGTTTCTCTGGAATATTTTCAAATATGGCTGGTTATCTTTTCAGTATATTTCACACAGAGCTATGAGATGGGCAGTAGCTCCTTTTTGTTTACCTATTATTTTTGCTTTAAATCTGGCTTTAGTAATTATAGAAGATACCAACGGACCTTTGAGTTTATACAAAATACTATTTTTGGCACAGGTAGTATTCTACATTCTGGCTATTACGGGTTATTGGTTCGAAAACCAGAAAATCAGAATAAAACTTCTATTTGTACCCTTCTACTTTTCTTTCATGAACTATTGCGCTATAAAAGGTTATAACCGATACCGCCAGGGAATCACTTCCGGTATATGGGAGAAAGCTAAACGCGCCGTGTAAGTAAAATACTGTTTCGCATTCGGGAAATCAGCTATAAAGCCTTTTGTAGCTGATTTCCTGTTTTTGTTACCGTTTGATTATTTATTTTTAAACATTTCATTTTTTTTGAAAAAGGTTGTTAAAAGGGCATAGTTTTTGACGAATCATCACTACAAGGGGATAATTATATTTAATTGCCCTAACAGGATTACGAATGTTTAAATTTTAATTTAAACAGGCTCAATAACCCATTTACAAATTCAATGACACCGCAAAGGAAATATTTAATTGTCTTGAGCATTTTTTTGACTTCTTTATTTAGCATAAATGAAGCTCATTCTCAATCGTCTTCTGTTGATGCAGCCTTAACAAAAGCTTTAACAACTGATGAGCTTTTACCTTTTCTGATTGAATCTGCTGTTAGAAATTCAGCTCAGGTAAAAAGACTTGATAATAATATAAGTCTCGCCGAAGCCGACCTGGCACGTAATAAAAATGCCTTATACAGTGGAATTACCCTATTATCTACCTATCGCTACGGAACTAATTACTCTGCTATCAATGATGAAACTGTCTTCAATGATGGTGTTTACAGACTTACTTCAATCCAGCAAGGTTACTACAACGTAGGTATAGGGCTTCAGTTTCCGATTATTAATCTTTTTAACAGGAAGCATATAATCAAACTGGGACAATCACAGATAGGGATGATATCAAATGAAAAAGAATATATTTCGCTGAATGTCAAACAG
>CALRLN020000367.1:0-5721 GCA_943368675.1 Chitinophaga pinensis
TGAAGCTGTTTTTTCATTTTCCGGCGTTCATCTTTCTTTTTTTCGTCTTTTAAGAAGATACTTCTTCTGGCAGACTGAGCAGGATCAAGGCTTGTAAGCCCCCCTGCAATGAGATTTGACGCAAAACTAAACCCTCCATACTCCTTCAATTTTGCCAGACTATCTTCAACGCTGGCAACAGGGGCTTCTGTCTTTTGTTTATATTCTTGTGACGATTGTTGTTGTAAATCGTTTTGAGCCATAGCTAAATAGGGTATTTTAGTAATTAGGTATAGTTTTATTTTTCGTTGCTCTCTAGTTCTTCAATCAACGAAGAAAACAGGTCAATAAGAGATTGGCGAGCTTCCGGCTTTTTAAGTAATCTATTAAAAACCGTATTATTTTTTAATTGCCTGAGCATGGTATTATATCCTTCCTCACTTTCTTTAAGATCTTTCAGCAAAGGCAGATTATTAGTAATTTCTTTAGGATTAAAATCCTGCATTTTCTTGAATTTTACCTTAACCCCATCATGCAGGTTGCC
The DNA here is from genome assembly GCA_943368675.1 of Chitinophaga pinensis. Lineage (GTDB taxonomy): Bacteria > Bacteroidota > Bacteroidia > Cytophagales > Spirosomataceae > Emticicia. The sequence goes on from CALRLN020000367.1 coordinate 524, forward strand.
GTCTTTATCTTTCAGACTTACATCAATTGCAGGTTGAAACTTATTGAATACATCTTCCAGTGTTAAACCCGCCGAACTTGATAATACTTCGGGAATTTGAGATGGGGCATCATAAGAAAACTGACCTACAACAGCAGTTTTGTCAAGATTCAGGTATTCGACCTTTGCATTGGATTCTCTTTCTTTTTCGGTACCTCCGGGTGGTAGGGTTTTGGTTGTATAAGCCATATTTTAAAGATTAAGTAGAATATAATTCTTACGAAACAAAGTCATTATTCTATTTTAAAACCCTGTTTCAGTTTTAATTTCCAAGTTAGAGAAAAAACAAAATCAGGCTTTCACTTTCTTCATATTTTTATTATTCGGCTCCTTTTTGAAAAATACATGCTTTTGATTTTAGAAATTATAGGCAAATCGTACTGTTTAAGGTTAGTTTTAACCTTAATATCAAGTCAGAAAGTCACAATGCCTCAAATCGATCCAGAGGCAATTCAAACGCAATAATCAATTGTGCGGAATTATTTTCGGAAATATACTACTCTGCTGATTCAGACCTTATAAGAGAGAAGTCTCTATCTAAATTCTCTTCCAAGATAGAGAAAAAACAAAATCTGGTTTTACATTTAGCCGGATTTTTATTATTCGGCTCCTTTTTACTAAAATTAACCCTATTACCGGAAATCAATCTGCTAAATTGCCTTCAATAAAAGTCCCGATTTTGTAGGATTAATAAAAACAAAAATTTTGCTTATTAACTGATTAGGCATTAAAAAACCCTGGAATGTAGGCTTTTATTAGGTAAATCAATATAATGCGGCAGTAGCTCGTATGCCTTTATTGAAGCTTATTCTGAAGTAATTTGGTATTCAATTGGGATTCTCTCAATTTTCAATTGTTCATTATCCAGACGATAATGTAACTGAAAATCATCGTCTTCATCTTCACAATAGAAAGTTTCTACTCCTGTAAATATTTCTTTCAGTTGGTCTTTCTGACAACCCGGTAAAAAACTGCGTAATACTCTGGGGTCATAGAAACGAAAGTAGACCCATCTTCCATCGGTTTCCATACTCACAATAAGTAGCTTTTGCAATTGCCCGGCCAATGAATCCAAATCTAATTGACTTTGAATGAATATTCCCCACGAATCGCCTTTGCCGTCACTGGTTATCCAGTTATACAACTGGCTATCAGTCTCACAGGGGAAGAGATGAGGCGTAATAGTCTGAAAATCTTCAGGCTGTATACTCGTACGCAAAATAACACTCTCTATGGCAAGGCTATAAGCCTTGTCAAAATTTAATCCAATCCGAATAGGGTCTAAGAGGGCGTATTGGGGCATAGGTAAAAACCTTTTTAATTCTTAAACTAAAATCTCTTTATCTAAAATTTTGGGGCGATTAAGCTTTAGAAACTCAACTATTTCTCTTCCCAAAAAATAAATCTTAGAATTGATTCCATCGGCAAAAATTATATTTTCCAAATTTTCAGTAATAAAAAAAACAAAATCCCCATTTGGAAAAACGGATATTAGCCACTCCTCAAATTCATCTAGTTCAAAAGGCAAATTAGGGTCAAAAACGAAGCAATCATGCATCCAATCTAAAGCATACACTTTTTTACTTGACAATATTCTAAATAAATTAAGGGTATAATCATGGAGCTCATCATAATTTTCAAGTTTAAAGTTTTCATTATAATGAGAAGAAATATCATAACATTTATATAGCAATTCCTTTGGAATAATTGTATTCTCTGAATTACGAGGATTAAACGATAACTTTGAACTAATATAGTCCCAAAGATTGTTCTTCTCAACTTTATCAAGTTTTTTCCAATTTTGCATCTATTCAATTTTTATAAAATAGTAATAATGATTATCCGTGTAATAGCTACTCCCATCAGTTCCCATAACAACTCTTTCATCTCCTCTATTTACCCCTTTTTGATGTGGATGAATATCATATTCAGTATATGTCACTGGATTACCATTCGCATCAGTTTTGGGCAATATTTGAGTTCCATCCCTTCCATCATTGTCAAAGCCTCTATTTCCTTTATAATTTTTTTTAGTTGCGCCATTCTTATTTTTAGCGTGTTCAATAACCTCCTGTGCCTTCTTTCTACTTTCAACAGGAATCTCATTTATATTGTGCGAAATTCCTGTTTTTTTATTTGGCAAAGATTGCTTAGAATTATTACCTCCAGAATTCTTTTTACCTTTAAGAGGCTTATTATTACCCGAGGGCACCTTATTCCCTTTTGATGACTGAGTTAATCTATTTATAAGATTTCTAAGCGGCTTAACCTTATCTAGTAATTTTACTAAAGAAACCGATGGCAAAAGTCCAATAGCATTCATTGCTAAATCTTTTGTACACTTTATCGTCTCATTAGCTCCATTGATCAAATAGTCACCAATTGAGGTCAAAGTTATAGTTGTATCATATGCTATTGCTACTCTAACAGCAGGGTTTGCTAGTATTCTTGGTACTGCAACTCTTGCCACCCATAGAAGTCCAGCACCCACAAAGTTCCAAATTTCCCCCAATGAATCCGCTTTATTATAAGGGTCGTTGTTCGCATAGTTATAATTAGATGCCTCTAATTCATACCAACGTGGGTCTTTCGATAAGTATGTTTTGAGTACAGGGCTATAATAACGAGCTACATTGTAATGCAAATCGCTTTCGGCATCGAAATACTGCCCTTGCAAACGCCACGGTTGGTGAATTATTTCGGTGCGCATATATGCCTTTCCAAAAGCATCGTACTCAGCTTCCCAAACCAACTCACCAAAACTATCTACCGCCCTTATAACTGCACCTCGTTGGTCTTCCTGTAGTAAATATACACCTTTTTCATTTTTTATGGCAAATGGTCTTTGCTCAAATGGCCGATAGAGATACTTTTGTCTGGTTTCTACACCATTAGCTATATGTACTTCCTCATACAGTTGCACACCAGCCCATATATACTGAGTAGTTTCTCTGCCATTACTTTTACTTATTCTACGGCCAAAAGCATCGTATTTATAAAACCATTTCTGGCCTTTAGCTTCTAAGTTATCAAGGGTGTTGTTATGCTTAAAAGTAGCTTTAACCCCCAAAAAATCGATCAAATGTCCGTTCGAATCATAGCCCAACACATTTTCTCCATAGACTCTGGTTTCTTCCATAGCCCCTATTACCACGTTTTTACTATTGGCAGAAGTCAGTTGCCCACTACGGTCGTAAGTAAATTGCTCAACTACTTTTTCTTTATCTGCTTTTACAGCAAGCAGGTGGTCTGCATCATCATAGTGAAGTGTGCGGCTCGGGAATTTGCTTCTGGTATCTGAAATTTTAGACAGGCGTTCCTGATCATCATACTCATACGTTTGTCCATATGAATTTCCATTCTGTGTATTCAGGCTTGTTTCGGCTATCTGCCCATTGAAATGCTCACGGGTAGCATATTCTACATTTCCGTTTCCGAAGATTATCTTTGCCGTAGAAATTCTGGCATCGTGTGTGAATTGGTATGAATTACCTTCCGAATCCTTTACCTCCGAAAGTTCGCTGTCAATAGCGTAACTATACTTTATTTCATAAGTGTCTGGGTAAATTACTTTTGTAAGCTGTCCTTCGGCATCATATTCATATTTGATGTTTCCAAATTCCCCTTCTTCCTCAATAATCTGCCCCTGCGTATCTTTTTTGAAATTTATCAGGCTATCCTCATTCTGAATAGAGGAAATTTCCTCTTTCTCATCATATTCTAATAAGATAAAGCTCCCATCCTGCCATTCGACTTGCCGGAGGTTGTCGTTATCATCATAAAAATTTTTTACCCAGGCATTGTTACGCTGGGTAATTTCGAGATAATTGCCATCTTCATCATACCGATAGGTTTCGCGGCTACCATCCGGATACTGAATATATTTCAGATTGTCTTCTCCAACCTCATAATGAAAATAGGTAGTACGATTTTCAGCGTCTATTTTCTGGCGTAAATTGCCCGAATTATCATGGTTAAAGGTTTTCTTTTGTTTGTTTCCATCAATGATAGCATTCAGATAACCATAGGTATCATCGTATTTAAATTCATACTTCTTTTTTTTAGAAACCTTTATCTCCTTTACTTTATGATCTTTTGTGTATTTAAGATGAACAGAGGATCCACCTTTATGGCTCAGGTTAATCAGTTTTCCATCTTTTGTAAAAAATTCGATGGCATTGCCATTTGGCATCTGAACTGATTGCAAAGCTCCATCAGGGTAGTAGTTGAGTTGGTAGGCTGTACCGGAGGGTAGTTCAAAAGAAGAAGGAAGCACTTGCTGATTATATCGAAGCCATGAAGTGTTCCCACTTTTGTCCTTAATCCCAATATCGTTAGTATCCTGATTCTGGATAGGTTCGTAGCCATTTTCTTCTAAAAGACCTATGATTTCTTTCCTAAGGGAGAGATTAAGTTCTTGTCTAATAGATTGTATTTGCTCACTACGAATCTGAAGCATAGAAGTTAAGGATTACAAATATCCAAAAAAGAAGCTCCACTTGCTGCACCTTTCATACCCATCACAGTTGCAGGGCTTGGAGTATCTCCAATCAGGACAGTTGGTAAGCCCATAACAATCATACCACCATGTGCGCAATTATCAAACATCCTTGCTGCCAGCTTATTACCAATCAACACAGAAGTTGAGCCTTTAATAATACTATCAGGTGGCCCGGCACATAGACACATATCACCCAAAGTTGCAGCAGGCATACTTCCAATCAGAACGGTTGGTACGAATGGGCCGATAATAGGTCCGCCAACGTGTGGTACGAAACCTGTTACCATCGGGCAAACATGGTTATCCATAAATCTGGCCGCCGGGAATCCAATTGAGAATCCCGGCATTGATGGCATTGAAGCTTCAGGAAGTTCAGGGATTTCAATATTTGGTATCTGTGGGGCTGTAGGCGCCTGGAGCATATTTGGCGGAGCAAACTGGCTAACAGCTCCAGCCCCTGCTAAGGGCATATTTGGCGGAGCAGATGTACCGTTTGATGGCTTTTTATCAAGGAATCTCTTTTTAAACGCTGCATTTCTGCCTAGTTCTTTTCCTTTACTATATCTTTTATAGTTTTCTTCCATAGTCGCAGTGTCATTTTCTATTGCGGCTTTGGTCATTATCTTAAACTTTGTTCCATCCTTATCTCCAGGATTAT
>CALRLN020000368.1:0-5713 GCA_943368675.1 Chitinophaga pinensis
AATATATACAAGACCGGGCGCATAGTTTTTTTCAAGATAAGTCTGGCGGGTATTACAGGTAAAAGTAAAATACAGCGCCTGAAAATAAACGACCAGAATCGCAATGAACTCATAAGCAAACTGAACCCTGCCAAACGATAAGTCTATCAGCCAGTAGATAAAAGCAGATAATGGGCCAACGTTAGTCCAGAGTTCTTTGTAGAGAAAACTACCATCATGGATTTTTTCTCCAACCAGCATCCATTCTAACTCGGGCAATAAAATCGGCAGTTTGTCACCCAGAAATGGTAATTTCAGAAGAATCACCAATAATAATAAAGATAAGATATGGAAAAGTGTATTAAATCTGAAAAAAGTTAGCAAGGCTGTACTGTTTAAAATTTTTGCAAACTTACAAAAAAGTTGATGCAGTATAGCTGTAAAAGTTGGATTTAGCCGCTAATTCATAATTTTTAAAGCGTTTTTTAATTAATAACAGAAAATAGTACGGATATTTGTATTATATATAGTGAATGTGAACACAATGGAATCGAAAAGACAAAGACAAGTAGCGAAACAAATTCAGAAAGATTTGGGAGAGATTTTTCAGAGAGAGATGAAACAAGTATTTGATAAGGCTTTCGTTACAATTACTGACGTAAAAACTACACCTGATCTGGCCATAGCAAGGGTATATCTGAGCTTTTTAATGTCAAAAGACAAGGAAGGACTACTACAGGATATTCGGGAGCATACTAAAATTATCAGAAATCACCTGGGTGCCCGTGTGCGTCATCAATTAAGAATCGTACCTGACTTACAGTTTTATTTGGATGATACAGCCGAATATGCGCAAAAAATAGAGAATCTTTTTGCGGGCATCGTAATACCTCCGGCTCCGGTTGAAGAAGACGACGAAGAATAATACTGCATCAAATAAAATTCCAGTAACTTGAATTTATCCTTTTTAATAGCCAGACGCTACTTTTTATCCCGAAAGAAAAAGAGTTTTATCAACTTTATTTCTTTCATGTCAATGTTGGGTATTGGAATAGGCACAATGGCTACAGTTGCCGTTTTATCTGTTTTTAACGGGCTTGAAGATTTGAACAGAAGTATTTTCAAATCATTCGACCCTGATATTAAAATATCTGCCAGAGAAGGCAAGACATTTAGCATTGAAAAAGATAAACTGGCAGGCTTAAAACAGATAAAAGGAGTAGATTATGTGACTGAGGTGATTCAGGATAATGCACTTGTGATGTATGAAGACGGAAAAATGGTTGTAACCCTGAAAGGAGTAGATAGTACTTTTCAGAAAAACAGCCGGTTGAAAAACTCATTGGTAGAGGGAAGTTTCCTGTTGAACAAAGATAGCATTGATTATGCTTTCATAGGGGGTAATGTGTACGGCACCCTTAATGTTTCTTTAGAAAACATCCTTGAGCCGCTGGAGATATGGTACCCTAAAAACCAGAAAAAACTATCCCTCATTCCGGAAAACAATATCAACAAAAAACTCATAAATATCTCGGGTGTTTATGCCCTGGAGCAGTTTCATGATGATTTTGTGTATGTACCTCTCTCAGTCGCTCAGGAACTCACAGAATATGATAACAAGCGCACAGCACTGGAAGTACAATTGAAGCCTGAGGCTGATGAAGAGAAAATTCAGGACGAGATAAAAAGTATTTTTGGTGAAGCCTATCTGGTGCAGAATCAGGACGAACAAAACGCCAATTTGTTCAGGGCTATTAAGATTGAAAAATTGTTTATATTTATAGCTTTAGTATTTATTATCGGCGTGGCCTCGTTTAATATTTTCTTTTCGCTCACAATGCTGGTAATTGACAAAAAAGAAGAAGTCAGAACCTTGTATGCGATGGGAGCCGACGATTCGTTAATAAAGAGGATATTCTTTAGCGAGGGGGCCATTATTTCTTTTATAGGCACTATTGTAGGTCTTATTTTAGGCTTGCTTTTTTGTCTGACACAGGAGAGATTCGGTTGGGTAAGCATGGGGATGGAGAGTGCCATAGTAGATGCTTATCCTGTTAAAATGAACCCTATGGATTTTATGATTACTGCCGGGGCTGTTATTATTATTACGCTTTTGGTATCTTATTTTCCTGCCAAACGTGCCACTAATCAATATTAATAAAAATTGAACTCAAACAGTTTCTTAGTTATAGCTGAAAATACAAATGAACCTGCTCTTAAAAATTAACCTCTTAGCCCTTGTTGTTACGCAATCCTTTGCACAGAATGCAAGCCTGAATATGGCTTCAAAAAAATGGATATTGCTGACCAGCAGAATCGAAAAAAATGATATTCAACTGGCATCTTACAGCCCTGCCAGACTGAAAGGTGATACCTTTGTGATGCGTTTTGCAGCCGGAGGAAAAATAGAATATGATTACGAAACTAATCCGAATGCAAAATCAAGTGGCAGAACTGAGTTTCTGGATATTGATACAAAAGTTTCGAACTGGGAATATAATGCGGATGCCAATATAATGACTCTGACATTGAAAGGAGGTTATAAAAGCCTTGATGATTTTAATTTTAAAAGGGATTATAGCATTGAGCGAACCGATGGTGGGTATATTCTGAAACGCATATCAGAACAATATGCTGAAAACCTTAAAACTCAGGTTGCAGAGCCGGCAACGGTACCTAAGGTTTTAGTAAAAGAAACCACCACCAAACCGGTAGAAATTATCAGGCCCGTTTTGGTGACTGAAGTAAAAGAGTCTCCGAAAGAAGAAATCAGGGAGATATCAAAAGAAGAGATATTGGCTGCAAAAAATGCTGAACTTCTGGCAAAGAGCAAGGCATTGCTGGTTGAGACTAAGCGTTGGATTCTGATCACTAACAAAATCACCAAAAATGTTATCAGATTTACCTCTTTCGACAGGTCTAAGTTCAGAATCAATACATTGGTTTTGAGCTTTGTAAATGGCGGAAAGATTGCCTATGATTATGAAATGGACCCGACGCTTGAGTTTTGTGCCGGAATTGATTTTCTGGACATAGATACCGACGAATCGGCGTGGTCGCTTGATGAAGAAAATAACATTCTTACACTGACACTGAAAGGTGGTTATGCCAGCCTTGATGATTTCAAATTTAAAAGAGATTATAAAATCGAACAAACTGGTGATGAATATGTGCTACATAAAATAAAAGAACATTACTTTATTGACCTGAAAAAGGAAAACCAGAAAAACCGGAAGAAAGCAGAGTAGGTGAATATGTATTTGTAGACACGACATGCTGGCGTCTCCGCGGGGTTGGTAATTTCAGGAGATTATGATAATTCGGATAAATCTCGTCTCAATTCAAGTTTACTAATTAAGATATACCTTTGGAGACGCCAGCATGTCGTCTCGACTAAAATAGGAATCTAAACTATTAATGAAGTATGCGTTTATTAAGTCCACTTATATTCTTACTTTTTACTGTCTACTCTTTAGCACAGGAACCTACACACATTGCACCAACCCAGGGGAAATATAATCCGGAACGTACCAAAAAGAATGACCTGATTCATACCAGACTGGAATTGAGGCCAAGCTGGGAAAAACAGCAGATGTTTGGCGTAGCAACTATTACTTTCAAACCGCATTTTTATCCACAGAATACACTAGAACTGGACGCCAAGGGTTTTGATGTACAAATGGTCAGGATGAACGGGCAAGACCTCAGATTTGATTATGATAAGCGCCTTCTGAAAATTAACCTTGGCAAAACCCTCACCCGGAACGATTCTGCTCAGGTACAGATAATATATATAGCCAAGCCCAATGAATTGCCCTTAGGTGGGAGCGAGGCTATTACAGCAGACAAAGGTTTATACTTTATCAATCCTACAGGAAAAGACCCAGATAAACCCAGACAAATCTGGACCCAGGGCGAAACCGAAGCTAATTCATGCTGGTTCCCAACTATTGATTCTCCTAATCAGAAGACAACGCTCGAAATCTATCTTACGCTCGATAAGCCATCAGTTGATGCAAAATTTCTTACTCTCTCTAACGGAAAACTGATTTCATCCAAATTGAACAGTGATGGAACAAGAACCGATTACTGGAGACAGGATAAACCTGCGGCCCCATATCTTACTATGATAGCCGTTGGCGATTTCAGAAAAGTAGTTGACCCTAACTATAAGAATTTTGAGGTAAGCTATTATGTAGAACCTCAGTTTGAGAAATACGCCATGAACATATTCGGGCGTACACCTGAAATGATTAGCTATTTTGAGAATATTCTGGGAGTAAAATACCAGTGGGACAAATATGCACAGATTGCCGTGAGAGAATATGTGTCGGGAGCCATGGAAAACACTACGGCAACTGTACACGGTGATTTTATACAAAAAGACAATCACCAATTGGCCGATGATAATGATGATGGTGTAATAGCTCACGAACTGTTTCACCATTGGTTTGGTGATCTGGTTACTGCTGAGTCATGGTCTAATCTGCCTTTGAATGAATCGTTCGCCAATTATTCTGAGTATCTCTGGACAGCCCATAAATACGGACAGGATGAAGCAGATCTGGTAGCCTATATTGCTTTTAACCAGTATTTTAATGAAGCACAGGAAAAACAGGAGCCACTGATTCGTTATCGTTACCACGACAAAGAAGATATGTTTGATTCGCATTCTTATGCCAAGGGTGGCAGGATTTTGCATATGTTAAGAAAACAAGTGGGTGATGAAGCTTTTTTTGCGGCTCTAAAATTATACCTCACCCAGAATGCCTTTAAGACAGGTGAGATTGACCAATTGAGGCTGGCTTTTGAATCTGTGACAGGTGAAGACCTGCACTGGTTTTTTGACCAGTGGTTTGCTAAACCGGGTCATCCGGATTTGCAGGTTGAACAGCAATATGCCAATGGCAAGCTGAAACTGACTATTAAACAGATTCAGGATACAACCTTTGCACCTGTTTACAGATTGCCCCTGCAGGTTGAAATCTGGGCAGATAACCAGAAAACTGTTCATGATATTCTGCTCGAAAAGGCCACCCAGACTTTTGAGTGGAACCTGGCATCTACCCCGCAAATGGTACACCTTGACCCTGAAAATACTTTGGTAGGCCGAGTATTGTTTCAGAAAACAAAAGAAGATTATATTTATCAGTATTATCATGCAGCGCGCGTACCTGCCCGGCTGAATGCCCTTGAAATTCTTACTTACGTGCCTGATAATGACAGCACCGTTGTAAATCCTGCCTTTGATAAAGAAATCCGTAAGGTATTGATTGACGCCACCAAAGACAAATTCTGGCGCATAAGACAACTGGCCGTTCAGAAATTGTATGATTATGATGGTGAGGATTTTCTGGAAGTAGAACGAGCCTTGCAAAGTCATGTTCAGAACGATGAGCGGTCTTATGTAAGAGCCGATGCAATCATTGCGATGAAAGGTTTCCAGAATGCCCAGAATGATAAATTGTTTCGTCAGGCATTGAATGACACTTCCTACACGGTTCAGGCGGCAGCGCTTGAAGCCATTTTTGCAAGCAAGCCTTCTGATGCAGCAGAACTGGCCAGGAAATATGAGTCTTCATTCAATACAGCTATTTTTTCGGCGGTAGCAGGGTATTTCGCTGAAGATGCCTCTCCTGAAAAATACGACTGGTTTGTACAGCATTTAAGCAAAATGAGTGGAGGTGATTTATATCAGGTTTTAGGTATTTTTGGTACTTATCTCGTAAAATCT
>CALRLN020000369.1:0-5699 GCA_943368675.1 Chitinophaga pinensis
AGAACCGGCCTTATACTTCTTATACCAGTAAGGAAATCATCAACAGGCTGCCGAGTGAATCGTTGGAGGAGTCGCTTCATGATGTAGATACTGCCATTTATGGGGGTATTCTTTCTACGCATATGCCTGTGGCAATGAACGTTTTGTTAGAGAAGGCTGTTGAATTATACCGGAAACGTCGTGCAGAACTGGCGTTCAATTCATAGATAAATATTTTGATTGATACCCTAGCATAGAGGTAAACTACACAATCATTCATAAAAGTAAAATTAGAAAATGCAGAACCCCGTATTGATTTTTGGAGCAGGTACACTAGGTAAAATTGCCTTAGACATTTTTAATCGTAATAACGTATTGGTATATGGTTTTTTGGATGATGATAAAAAACTGCATAATACCGAGATAGGAGAAATAGTAGTTTTAGGAGAGACTGACGATGATGGTTTCCTGAAGATTGTCGGACAAAAAACGGAGTCTTTTGTTGCTATCAGCAATACAAAGGTAAAAAAGAAAATTGTTGAGATTCTGAACGAACGCCGCCATGTAATGCCTGTGAATGCCATACATGACCGCTCGACGGTTTCAGAAAATGCTGTTATAGGACATGGGAATCTGATAATGGCCAATGCCACTGTTAATCCTTATGCAAAAATCGGAAACCACTGTATTCTGCATTCAGGTGCGGTTGTTGATACTGATGCCCAACTAGCTGACTATGTAAGTATAGGTACAGGAGCTATGATAAACACTGGTGCCGAAATAGCCGAGGGTGCATTTATCGGCTCGGGTGCAATAATTGTAATGGTTATAAAAGTAGGCAAAAATGCCCGCGTAGGCGCAGGTTCGGTAGTAATCGAAGATGTGCCTGATAATGCTACGGTATTCGGGAATCCGGCTAAGAAAGTCTAGCCGATAGTCTCAATCTTCCTTGGCATAATTCTGTTCTCCGGCTTCAATAGCCACGCGTAAATGATTTTCCCTTGGTGGTATGGGGCAGCTATAACCTACGCCAAATGCACAGTAAGGATTATAAGCCTTATTGAAATCAAGAATGATTTTGTCGTTTTCGATTTGTTTCATGCGCAGGTCAATATAACGCCCGCCACCATAAGTTTCTTTGCCGTTTGTTAAATCATTGAACGGAATAAAAAGGTAATCACGGTATTGTGGTATTCTCTGTAAGTCAGGCGACCTGTAAACGGCCAGCTTATAGGTTTTGCCATCCAGAGAAAAACTTAACTCACCGAATTTCGTATAAGTTCGGGTTTCACCTGTAGTAGTAGGAATCTGAAATGGTTTTCCTCCTGTGGTGGCAGTAAACTGGCATTCTACTCTGAATTTTTCGTTTGGCTCATAAAAACGCAGGTATTGCAAATCTTCTTCTTTAAGCGGCGAAAATTTCGATTTCAGAAATTCCGCTTTATACTCTTCTCTGAATTGCGCAATTTCAGCCTTAAAATCTTGCGCCATGGTATTCACCGATAATAATAATATGAATACGTAAGTGAGTAAGTGGGTAATACGTAGCATGGTCTTAAAAGGTTTATCTATGAAACATTTGCGGGACTTTCATTAGTAACAATTGATTGAGGAATTGGTTTCACTGTGCGTGCAATAAAAATGCTCAGAAATATCATAATGATAGAAAAATAACCTACCCAGGCGTAGTTTTCGATATAGCCCGAAGCGGTTTTATGGATAATAAAACCACCGATATTGGCAGCAATGGCCTGTGCAAATAATTGCAATGATGAATTGATAGCCATGAAACTACCCCTTTGCTGTGGAGTTACGACATTAGAAATCATGGCCTGAGTCGGAATCATCCGCCCGTTAGAAAATACAAAGAAAATACCCGCCACCAGCAGAACCGCCCATACTGCCCCCGAAAACATATTGGTAATGAGATAAATCGGAATCAACGACAAAAGAGCAAATAGTACAAAAACAGGATATTTCCCTTTTTTATCGGCTAATTTCCCAACCATAGGTGCTGAAAAGATAGTAAGCAGGCCACCTACCAGGTAAATAAGAAAAATATTATCCTGACTAAAACCTACATTAGCTACCAGGGTAGGAGAGATATAGGGAATAATACTAAAATGCCCCAGCATGATTGTGGCTGACAACCATAAAGCTCTTAGTTGATTGGGGTTTTTCAGGATATTGGTAATAACCGCAAACGGATTTTGTTTTTCCTTACGGTTCTTTAAATGTTTATCCAGAGCAGGAACGTATCTGATAATCAGAAAAATTACGACAATCCCTAAGCAACCTACCACAAGAAATGGTGTATGCCAGCCCGATTTATTCGCTAAAAACAGACCCGCAGGAATGCCCACAACAGAAGCTATAGAAAAAGCAGTGGTAATAAAACCTACTGCCGTAGCCCTACGTTGGTAATCGAAAGTATCGGCTACAATTGACATCACCTGTGCGCCAATCAGCCCACCGAAGGTACCTGCTATGACACGGGCGACAATCAAAAACTGATGTGTAGGTGCAAAGGCACAGGCAAAGGTGCCTATTACAAAGCCTATATAAGCAAACAAAACTACCTTTTTGCGGTCATAGTTATCAACAAAAAAAGCTGCCAGAAACCCTGAAATACCTGCACTTATGCCATAGGCAGAGACGATAAAACCAAAATGTCGGGGAGAAATTTTGAAGATTTGCATGAGTTGAGGCCCTAGTGGCATCATAATCATGAAATCAACAATATGTGTAAAGTTGATGCAGGCTAGTATAAAAAGGAGTAATTTTTCTTTTGAACTCATCACAGAAAATCTTCATTGTTATATTGCCAACGAAAATAGTCTTTGGGTAGTTCACTATTTATTGCTATTTGCCAATTGACTATCCATGCTATTGACCGGAATTTTACCCTGCACGCTCCAGGCACCATCTACAAAGAATAATTGCCCTGATACATAGCTTGAATCATCAGAAGCCAGGAAGACCGCCGGGCCTACCATTTCTTCGGGTTCGCCTGTTCGCCCCATAGGCACAACGCCACCCCAGTTAGTACGGTAATTAGGGTCTTCTCTCAGATTCCGCTCAACATTAATAGGGCCGGGGCCAAAGGTATTTACCCTGATATTATAAGGAGCTAATTCTACAGCCATCTGCTCTGCCATAGCATGAATACCCCCTTTACTGGTTGAGTAGGTAATCAGGTTTTTTACACTCAGTGCCGCACAGATGGTCGAGATATTTATGATGCTTCCACCGCCATTAGCCCGCATGATTTTGGCTGCTTCGATTGAGCAAAACAAAGTTCCTTTCAGGTTAACACCCATTACTGTATCAAAAACGGCTTCGTCGGTTTCAAAGAAATCACTCCAGCCTGTGATACCTGCGTTATTGACAAGTACATCCAGTTTGTGGTATTTCTGGTTTATAAGGGCAAACATCTCTCTTATTTCAGCAACCTTTGAAATATCGGCATAAATCACTTCTGATTGCCTTCCCATTGCTCTGATTTTGGCGGCTACTTCTTCGGCATAATCGGCTCCTGCTACTTCGTTAATAATGACATCAGCTCCCTCACGGGCAAATCCTAAAGCGATTGCCTCGCCAATTCCTCGTCCGGCACCTGTAATAAGGGCAATTTTATTTTTTAATCGCATGGTTGAATAGAATATTGATAGGCAAAAGTAGTGAAAATTCGGGCTCACCGAATGAATTCGGTGCCTAAGATAACAAAGGAATTATTTTATTCTATGTGAGCCGGACTTAAGTCCGTCGATATATACGAAATAACCTTTGTTAACTTAGACGGTGAATTTATTCACTGTCTATCAATTAAATGGGAAGCCTCTTGCTGTCAAAAGAAGAGGTTTCCTCTTTAATTGATATTTATTCCTTCTTACAACCCCTTTCCCGTAGCAGCCCAATAAATGCCTCCAAACAAATGATCAAGAAAAAGCGGGTCGCTGAAATTCTGTGGTACGTGACCCATAGCAGTATAGAAAGCTCTGCCGCCATCATACGCATGATACCACGAAATAGGGTGAAAACCCATACCTTTGCCTTCATTAGGGCCCCATTTTACATTCGGGTTATAGGTTTTTTCATCAATAGACAACAGGAAATGCAAGTCTTTCGATACAGCCGGGCTGAATTCATACCATTCGTCTGTCCATAAAAATTTGGCTGGCAGTCTCTCCATACCCGGGAAATTTTTGTCTTCTACTTTCAGGTAGGCTGTCTGGATAGTGGGGTGAATCTTGAACATCATACCTACCATTTTAGTATACCATTCCCAGTCATATTCGGTATCGCTGGCGCTGTGAATACCTACAAATCCTTTGCCTGACTGGATAAATTTTTCAAAAGCGGTTTGTTGCTCAGGCGTGAGGATATTGCCTGTGGTATTCAGAAAAATGACTGCATCGTAATTAGCTAACTCTTTTTCGTTAAAAACCGAAGCGTTTTCCTGCCAGCTTACTGAAAAGAATTGTCTTTCAGCCATAGCCTTGATGGCTGTTACCCCTTCATTGATAGACTCATGGTGGAAGCCATCTGTCTTACTGAATAATAGTACCCTGAATTGTTTTCTTTGGGCAAAAGAGCTGGCAGAGAAGCACAGTGCTAATACAAGAACAATTAATGCTTTTGATGAGAATAGTTGTTTCATTGTTTAATAATTAAGGTAGAATATTTAGTGTCAAATAAACACTTGTTGTATTAACAAATGTATTATTTTGTTGAATAGCAACCAATAAAAGAGGGAAGATTAAAAACTATCTTCCGATAATTTTAATCCTCCCTCCTGAAATTATACAAGCTATATCTGAAGTAAGTTCCTTAATTCAAAAACTCATAAATACCGGCTACACCCTGGCCGCCACCTACGCAGGCAGTTACCATACCATATTTTTTGTTCTGGCGACGTAGCTCATTCAATACCTGAACTGATAGTCGGCCTCCGGTTGAGCCCAGAGCATGGCCTAAAGCGATAGCACCACCATTCGGATTGATTTTATTGGCATCAAGCCCCAACTCTTTGATAACAGCTAAAGACTGTGCTGCAAAGGCTTCGTTCAGTTCAATCACATCAATATCATCCTGTTTCAAGCCTGCCTGCTTTAAAGCTAACGGAATAGCCGCCACAGGGCCAATACCCATGATGCGAGGCTCAACCCCTGCTGAGGCATAGGCCATCATACGGGCTATTGGTTTCAGGCCCAACTCATTCACCATTTTTTCTGACATCACAATCACAAAAGCGGCTCCGTCAGATGTTTGCGAAGAGTTTCCGGCGGTTACGCTTCCTCCCATTGTGAACACAGGCTTTAGTTTAGCCAGGGCTTCAATGCTTGTATCAGCACGTGGGCCTTCATCTTTGGTAACTGTATATTCTTTGGTTTTCTTTTTGCCCGAATTCTGGTCAAAGAAGGTTTCCTGTACTTTTATCGGCACAATCTCTTCATCAAATTTACCTGCGGCTTGTGCCGCTAAGGCTTTCTGATGCGAGTTATAAGAAAACAAATCCTGTTCTTCACGACTGATATTGAATTGCTGTGCTACCTGCTCGGCAGTCAGGCCCATACCGATATAATAGTCAGGATGAGTAGAGGCCAGATTATAATTCAAGGCTGTTTTCCAGCCCATCGTTGGCACTAATGACATTGACTCTGTGCCACCTGCTACAATACAATCAGCCATGCCTGCATGGATTTTGGCGGCTGCCATCG
>CALRLN020000370.1:0-5661 GCA_943368675.1 Chitinophaga pinensis
TAAATCTATACCATAATTTAATTCAACTCCTTCCGGTTCTTCAAGAGGTGTTGTCATTAATTTCAGAAAAAATAATAAACCCAGAAAAGCCCCATAAATAACAAGACTTATTACAAAGGCCAGAGGCTGATTTTTTTTATTATCTTCTGTTAGAGTTGCGGTTTGCATTAATGATAATATTTAAATTGTTGTTCAACAATAGTTATAAAAAAACCTGTAAGGGTTGCTTACAGGTTTCAATTATATCGAAAACTTCTTATTTACTTTTAATAATTGCAGGCTTTTCCCCAATCAGATTCTGGTGCTTTTCTGCTATTTTCTCCGCCTCTTCATAAGAATCAGCTTCTGCTGCTATCACCTTCATAAGATTACCAAACTGAACTACTCGTGGTGAGAAACCATTCTTAAGTAAATTAGCACTAAGCTTTTCAACGTTTTCTTTACTCTTAAAAATCCCTGAAACAATCAAATAACGTTTTTCTGTATTAATTATTGTTGGTTTTGCTTCTTCTGTCCATTCTGTTACTAAAGGTTTCTCAGCCTTTTTTATTTCAGTAACTTCTCCCTTATTTTTACCTCCATTAACTGCTGCTGGCACTGAGGTTAGGTCTTCTTTATTCTCTTCTATAGCTTCTTTTTTTTCAAAAACAGGCTTAATAATATCAAATTCAGATGGATCGGTTTTCCCCAAATCAGTCTTTTTAATTGCTTCTTCTCTTTTAGGGATATAATCTAATGGGTTAAAGCTACTTCTTGCCGGGCTATCACCACTTTTAGGATTTGAGAATAAAACCAAAAGGAGACCTGACGACAATAACAATACTGGCAATGAATACAATACATAGGTCCATTTTGAATGAGAGCCTGTTGTAGTATAAGAGTCATTATGAATCATCATTTCATCTTCTTCTGATTCAAACGTATGGCTCAATGTGTAGTTTGGCTTAACTGTTTTTCTAGGGAAAATACTGTCAAATCCAAAACTTTCACTAAAGAAATTATTACGGCGATCAGGGTCGAAAACCAGATTGTTTTCTTCATTCAACGAAAACTCTCCAATTCTTTCAAAATGGAATGATTTTTCATTGGCCAGAGAAACTTTAATTTCAGAAACGAAATTCTGGATAGTTCTTTTGGCTTCATCGATAGTAACACTTTCTCTTCTTGAAATATAAGTAGCCAGTAGCCCATCATCCTGCTTTAAAATCTCGTTAAAAGCAATTCGTTTCTGAGGGGGCATTAAAGACCCACTTATATCATTAAAACTTGAAGGCATATAATTAGCGATAAAAGCTCCGAAATTCGGAACTGTTACGTAATCATGCTCATAAAGGAGTGTTCTGATGTATTCGGCAACAGGCTTCATAGGGCTTAACATAGTATTGGGAACAATCTTTATGCTAAGTTAAAATGAAAAATTGACACCTACAAGAAAATTTAAACCTTGTTGAGGATAATAGAGAAATCTCTCGTACTTCCTGCCTAATATATTGTTTAATTTAACAAATGCTGTAAACTGATTACTGAATAAATAATCAAATTCTGCATTAAGGTCAACAAATGCTTTGTTGGTCACTAATTGTTGCGTCGTAGGATTTCTGGCGAAAGTTTTCCCATAATAATATAAATCAAGATTGGCAAGAAGGCGCTCAGATACAATCAGAGTATTACCCCATTTTACTGTAGCCAAAGGGCGATGGAATGGTTTTTCAAAACTTCTTCTTTGGTAATGATTTATATCAGTTTTCAGATAGGTACGCCACATTTCGACAGGCTGATAATTTAACTGCACTACAAGATTAAAATATTGGGTTTTCAGACTATCGTACAAAATATTAAATTTGGCAGTATCTCCAAGCGCTTCACCAAAATCTGGAGTGTAATTATTGAAATAGTATAAATTTTTATAGTAACCAGTTGCACCTCTCAGGTTGAAGCTGAACCCCGAACCTAAATCACCTTTTCCGCCTACATAAAACTCCTGGCTTTTTTCGGTATTCAACAATTGAACCTGAGATTTAAGATAAGGATTCTCGTTCAACATAGAACCAAGTGTATTTCTTACTAAATCTCCGTCAAGCCCTAGGAAGATATAAAACAAACTTGGTGATTTATACGTCAGTTCAACTATAGGAAAACCTTTAGTTCTGTTTATTTTTTTGATCTCGTCAAATTCATTAACAGCCTTAAATCCTACACTGGCACCAAAGCCACTGAAATTAAGTTTAAACGAAGGCTCAACCCTAAACAGGTTCCTCTTATCGACTTCCAGGTCGCTTCTCTGAGTAATATAGGCCTCTGCATCAACAACGGCAACAAACTTCTCATTGATTATCGGGAAATACGCATTGAAACTAGACCCCCAGTCAGTTTCCTGTGCTCCATAAATATTTTTTAAAGACCTCAGATTTGTTTTTAAAGCATAGTCAACTTTTGGATTAGGTGCCGTGTTTTCAAAACCTACATTAAATTGTACAGTATTTAAAAACTGACGGATGTCTTTCCGGTCTAAGTCTTCACGAGGCCTTTGATAACCATAAAAATAATATTGGTCTCTATTATAGTTAACCCCGGCATTCAATTGAAACTTCTGAGCAATGTATTTGCCCGTTATCTCTGCTTTATCATACATATTTGCAGAGTTCTTGTCATCGACCGGGCCTCGCATCGTTGAATTATGATAGGCATGGACACCGATAATCAGGCTGTTTTCCTGATTTGAGTTAAGAAAAAGTTCTCCTAAAATTCTTCCATAATTTCCGGCTCCCAGGGTTACATAGTTATTATAACTTTCTGTTTCTGCATTCTTTTTTCCACCATCCGGAGAGACAACATTCGGGCTGAATTTAACCTCTTCCACACCCTTAGGCTTACGATCGAAGAAAGTATATTTCATTTCCTTATCTGCTGTGTTCGATTTTAATGGCGGGATTTTTTCAAAAACCCTGTTGGCCGGTGGGAGCTCAACCTTACGGTCTTTTGTAATGATGATATCATCATCTAATTGTGCAAATGACGGAAAAAAAGCAAAGCTAAGACCAGTAGTGAAAAAAATGCCTAATATCGTTTTTTTATAATTAGTTTGAATCGGGAATTTCATAGAGAAATATTTTAAATGTGTTTGAAAAATAATCAGAAAAGCATTGAAGTTTAACTACTCCTTATTTTCAATTTCTTTCATTTTTTTCTTAGCTATATCAACCGTTTCAGGTGTTTCTGAGTTTTCTATAATTGATTTAAGCGTAGCTTTGGCCATGAAATAATCGTTTAGTGCTACGTAATTATCTGATATTAGTATAAAACCTTTTTCGTACCAATATAAAAACTCTGAGAACTCCTGTGCTAATTCCTGTAAGGTCTTGATTGATTCCTTATATTTCTTTGAACGATACTGCATTTCTGCAATAAAGAATTTTGCTTCAGCACCATTATTGTCCTTTGCCATACCAATCGTTTTCTTAAACTCTTCTTCGGCCCGAGCAAAATCATTTTTTGCCATATAGGCTTTTCCGATATACAACTGTGCTTTGTTTGAGGCCCCCATCACGATATTACCGCCATTATTGATAATTTCGCGGGCATATACGATAACTGAATCCTGATTACCAATAAAATAATACGCATCCGCTAATCCCTGCCATGCAGTTACAATATCTCTCTTATTAGAAGAAGAAATAATGACAGCTCTATAATTGGCGATGGCGTTTTTATAGTTTTTAGATGATACATCAATGCTTGCAGCTCTTAGTGCAGATTTAGTAACGAAGCTCGTACGGTTATCACTAATTACCTGATTATAGTATTTCAAAGCATTTGTTTTGTCGTTCATTAAATAATACGAATCAGCCAGATAATATTTAGCTTCAAAAGTATTTGAGCTTCCCGGATAATTATTTATAAATTTCATAAATGCCGACACAGCTTTATCATACTTCTCATTCAGATATAGATTTTTGGCCGTTTCATATTCCAGGCCTTCAATTGAACCATTTCCCGGATTCCCTTTTTTGTATTCTTCTACTATTGAAGAGAACTCCTCAGGGCGGCCAAGTGTATTTAAGGTTTCTTGTAGTCCAAGAAGAGCATTTTCTGCAACATCGGTCTTTCCATATCGTATTACAATTACTTTATAATCATTTAGCGCAGCTTCATAGTTTTTTAAGTTACCATAAGCCAATGCTCTCTTTAATAAAGCCTGAGGTATAAGGCCACTTTTAGGCCGCTCCCTTACCATTTTACTTAATAGATTAACAGCATTCTGGTAATTTCCTTTGTCCAGCTCCAGAGTTGCATTCTGAAACCATGCATCATCTACCAGACGCGAACTGGGATATTGTGTGGCAATTCTATCAAAAATCTGCAATGCCTCCTGATTCTTACCTAAAAAAGTAAGTGTCAAAGCCTTTTGATACATGGCATAGTCTTTCTCTGTTCGGTTTTCTTTAATCGCAAGGTCATAATATCTGATGGCCTCATCATAATTTTTAATAGCCAGATTCGAGTCTCCTATTCGGACGATGGCATCTTCATAATTCTGGCGATTATTTTCATCTTTACGAATTTTGATATAATCTTTAAAATAATTAGCAGCCTGCTTATAGTCTTTGCTGTTATAATTTAAATAGCCCAGTGCATATTTGCTCTTTTGCTTGAGAATTTCGCTTGAACTATTATTAATAATATCCCGGTAATAGTTTTCTGCCTCAGGGAGTTTTGCAGCATATGCCGCTTCTGCTTTCCAGAAGGTAGCATTTTGTTTCAGTTCGTTATCAATCGGTTGAGTTAGAGATTTATCGAAATACTGTATAGCTCTGGCATATCTTTCAGCATTAAAATCTAATACTCCCTGACTATAGGTAAGTTTCTGATAGGCTGCATTTAATTTTGCGCTTCTCTTCTTTAAACCTTCAATGTAAGCAATGGCTTGTGCATAATTATTGGCATCAAACATTACATCGCTCATTACTTCACTTGCTTCATCTTCATATTTTCCTCCGGGATATGTCTTCAGATAATTCTCCAGCTCTGTTATGCCTTGCTGACTATTTCCTAAATCAATGGCTACTTTAGCATAATTAAACTGGGATTCTTCCTGAACTACTTTATCGAAAGTTCCGGCTTTAGCTCTTTCAAATGCTGCTGAGGCGGCATTTAAGTCGTTTGCTTTTAATGAAGATATGCCCAGATAATAAGCCGCTTGCTGGCCTAACTCAGTATTCTGTCCGGCTATCTTTTTAAAATTCTCAATTGCCTTCTCAAAATTTTCTGTTTTATAAAGACTGTAGGCATGTCTGAAAGTTACCTGATTCGACACAGTTCCTTTTCTGAAAGTCCTGAACTTGTCATAATATTTAGCAGCTTTGGCAAAATCATCTCTGAAATAACATACTTCTGCTGTAACTAAACACATGTCATCTATCTTTCTACCATTCGGCCGTTCTATAATTGGTTCAGTATAGGCCAGAAGTTCATCATACCTTTTCTCAACATATAGAATATTGGCAATCCAATTAGGGATTTCTGTTTTGTAAGGAGCTACATTTTCAACTCTCTTCAAATCAGATAAGGCAGCATCATAATTCGCGTTTTTATAATTGATAACGCCCGAATAGTAGTAAGCATGAATAGAATAATCGGAAGCAATACCTTTCACTTCATTAA
>CALRLN020000371.1:0-5653 GCA_943368675.1 Chitinophaga pinensis
ATGAAGTAAAGCCATTGACAGTAACTGCATCAGGGAAGTCAAACTGCCATGATAGCGACTCCTCAACATCTTTGAATCGCTCCTTGTCAGTAATCGGGCCAAATTGGGCTGTCACTGCAAGAGGTTCTCTGCCTGTAACATAGCGGGCACCTTGCACACAATAGATACCTACATCCATGAGTGGACCGCCACCTGCCATCGCTTTCTTTAAGCGCCATTGGGTAGGGTCTCCGATTCTGAAACCAAAGTTTGACTGAATGAATCTGACATCACCAAAGACTTTTTCACGACTCATCCTGATGATTTCTTTAGTAAATGGCTCAAAGTGCATTCTATAGCCTATCCCTAGTTGTACTCCTGCATCTTTGCAGGCTTTTATCATTTCTTCGCATTCTTTTACAGAATTGGCCATAGGTTTTTCACACATTACATGTTTACCTGCCTTGGCAGCCCGAATTACATATTCCGGGTGCATGGAATTTGGTAATACCACATAAACAATGTCAATATCCTTATTATCTGCTATCTGGTCGAAGTTCTGATAGTTATATACATTCTTTTTAGGAATATTATATTTTTTCATCCATTCTTCGGCTTTAGAAGGAGTACCTGTTACAATACCTGCCAGATAGCAATTAGGTGTTTGTTCTAAACCAACGGCTAGCTGGTTTTTTGCATAGCTTCCCAGACCTACTAAAGCAATACCCAGTTTTTTACCTTCATACTTTGGTTTAGCTTCCGGAACACTCACAAGAGAAGGGATAGTAAATGCTGCCGCCGTAGTGCCAAGTCCGACACCCAGGTTTTGTAGAAACGAACGACGAGATTGGTTTTCTGCCATCAGATTAATGTATTATGAGTTTAGTTATCGACACGATAAGTTACAAAAGCTAATTTCCTGCTGTCAGGCGACCAGCTAGGCACATTGATAGTTCCTTGTCCACCAAAAAATACTTGAGTTAAATCCTGAATTTTTCTGGTTTTAAGATTCATTAATCGCAGTTTTACGTCTTTACCAAATGGGTGAGAGGCTTTCTGGTCTTCGATATAAGTAATAAAAACAATCCATTTACCATCCAGCGAAGGGTGAGCAAACCAATTGCTATACTCATCGTTGGTGAGTTGTTCCTGCTCACTGCCATCAGGTTTCATGCGATAAATGTGCATTTTTCCGGTCCGATGCGAGTTGAAATAGATATACTTACCATCTGGAGAATATTCGGGCCCATCATCTAAACTTTCGGCATCAGTCAGTCTTTTTTCCTCACCGCCATTTACAGGAATGCTGTACACATCAAATGCCCCGTTTCTTGAAGCACAATACACAAGTGTTTGTCCGTCAGGTGAAATACCATGCCAATAAGAGGGTGCTTTTTCGGTGATGAGCTTAGGCGTACCACCTTCAACAGGCAGTGTAAATATTCGCGAAGTACCTCCTTGCGTACCTTTCATACGGTCGTCGTTGTGGCTGATAACTATCATTTTGCCATCAAAACTGATTCCATGGTCATTATTGCATTTGTTGGCAAAGTCAGTATTAATAGTACCCAGCTTTTCACCGCTAACTGATATTTTCTCCAGTAAGCCTTTGGCATTAATAATGAAGTATTTACCGTCTCTCGACCAGTTAGGTGCTTCAAAATGGCGTTTTTCTTTCAGGATAACCGTTCGTTTGCCAGACTTTATGTCAATGGTTTCCAGCGTGCTTTCAACATTCCGGGGTGCCTGCGCAAACACGGCAACAGGTAAGATAAGGAATAATAATTTCATAGAACTGAATACGCGATGGTTATAGGTGAATAGAAACCAAATGTATTCAATTTTTGATGAATTTACTATACTTACAGAACGGAATTCTCGGGTTTGCCACCTAATTTATAGGGATAATCTGTAGTATAATGCAGACCCCGGCTTTCTTTACGTTTCATGGCGCAGCGAATCACCAATTCAGCACACTGTACCAGATTGCGCAATTCACATAACTTTACTGATAGTTTGGTTTTTTTATAGAATTCTTCGGTTTCATCTTTAATGAGTTTCAGGCGGCGTAAGGCACGTTCTAAACGAAAATCAGAACGGACAATTCCGACATAATCTGACATCATACGTTGTAATTCGCGTAGATTATGCGTAACTAGGATTTCCTCATTCGATTGTTCCGTACCGAATTCGTTCCAATCCGGCACATTTTCCTGAAACCTGATTTTGTCTACATCTTCAATGGCCTGATGTGCGATCCGATGCCCGAAAACTGCCGCTTCAAGTAGGGAGTTGGAAGCTAAACGATTGGCCCCATGCAGGCCAGTAGAAGAACATTCTCCACAGGCAAATAAACGATGGATAGTTGAATGTCCGTATTCATCGACGAGTATACCCCCGCACAGATAATGTGCCGCCGGTACAACCGGAATCATATCTTTGGTAATGTCAAGCCCGATGCTCAGACACTTCTCATAAATATTAGGGAAATGCTGTAATATTAATTCTCTGGATTTAAATGAAATATCAAGATATACGTGGTCTTCACCACTCTTTTTCATTTCAGCGTCAATAGAACGGGCTACTATATCACGGGGAGCCAACGACCCCCGGGGGTCGTAGTTTTGCATAAATTCCTCACCACGCTTGTTTTTCAATACGCCACCTTCACCTCTCACGGCTTCGGTAATTAAAAAACTCGGGTATTCGCCCGGATTATACAATGAGGTTGGGTGAAACTGTATCATTTCCATATCTCTTACCCTTCCTTTGGCTCTGTATATCATGGCAATGCCGTCTCCGGTAGCTATTACAGGATTGGTGGTAGCAGAATAAATATTACCGGCTCCACCTGTAGCCATTAATGTAATTTTAGACAAGATGGTTTCCACCTGACCTGTATGCACATTGAGTGCATATACCCCAAAACAAGTAATATCGTTGTTTTCACGTGTTACCTCAATCCCTAAATGGTGCTGAGTGATGATTTCAACTGCATAATAATGAGTCAGAATCTCAATATTCGGATTTTTACTAACCTGTTCAAGCAACGCACGCTCAATTTCTTTACCTGTAATATCCTTATAATGCAGAATTCGCTTTTCTGAATGCCCACCTTCGCGTGTCAGGTCATATTCAGAGCCGTGTTTATCGAAGTTAGTACCATAATCTATCAACTCCTGAATACGGTCAGGGCCTTCCGTCACTACAATTTCAACAGTTTTGCGGTCGCAAAGTCCATCTCCGGCAATCAGTGTATCGCTGATATGCTTTTCGAAAGAGTCGGTCTCGGGATCAAAAACAGCGGCAATACCACCCTGTGCATACTTTGTGTTGGTCTCGTCGGCATTTACTTTCGTCAGAACCAACACCTTTCCTTTGGCAGCTGCTTTAAGTGCAAAACTCAAGCCCGCAATACCGGAACCTATTACTAAAAAATCTACTTTTTGCATTAAGATATAATTTGAATACTTTTCAATAATGTTTTATTGAGCAGTGGTCTTCTTAGGTTATTCAAATATGGTATTAGTTATTCAGTCTGACAAATCCTCCGTCAATCAGATAATCACAGCCTGTTATAAATCCTGCCTCGTCAGAGCATAAATAAACAGCCAATGACCCAATCTCTTCCGGTTTTGCCATGCGGCCTATGGGTTGGGTTTTTGAGAGTTTCTCAAACATTTCCTTTTCTTTACCCGGATATGTCTTTTTCAGGAATCCATCAACAAAAGGCGTATGCACACGGGCAGGAGAAATACTATTGCAGCGGATATTATATTTCAGATAGTCTTTAGCAACCTGTAAGGTCATGGTATAAACGGCACCTTTACTCATCGAATAAGCAAATCTATCCGGAATCCCGACGGTGGCTGCAATAGAGGCAACATTCAGAATAACCCCTCCTTTCTTTTTGAAATGAGGTATTACTGCCTGCAAACAATTGTAGGTGCCTTTTACATTTACATTAAAAACTTTATCAAAATCTTCTTCACTGGTAGTTTCAACAGTGCCCACATGGGCAATACCGGCATTATTTACCAGTATATCAATTGCATTTTCTTTAGCTATTTTATCAATGGCTTTTTTTACTTCTTTTTGTTTCGATACATCTACTTTATGAAAGTAGGCTTCACCACCGTTGGCATTAATCAGGTCGGCCTCACGTTCGGCCTGGTCAATATTCAATTCAAATATATGTACGGTTGCTCCCTGCATGGCAAATAATCTGGAAATTGAAAGACCAATGCCGCTTGCCCCTCCGGTTACTATAGCTACTTTATTATCAAGACGAAACATTTTATAGAAAATTAATGGATTAAATTTGTTTTCTTATACTTAAATTTCCGTCAAAATTAGCAGTCAATTCTGTAAGTAAAAATATTTCTAAATACATTTGTCAAAATGATGAAAGTATTTGCGGGCAGTATTTTACAGAAAGGTTTTTATTTACTAAAAAATATTATTTGAAAAGGACTTATGAAAATTCAATTTTACGGAGCGGCGCAACGGGTAACCGGAAGCAAACACCTGATTACCACTCAGAAAGGAACAAAAATTCTGCTTGATTGTGGTCTTTTTCAGGGTATTAATACCTCTGATCTGAACCTTCAGTTTGGTTTCGACCCTAAAGAGATAGATATTTTAGTATTAAGTCACGCTCA
This sequence comes from Chitinophaga pinensis, assembly GCA_943368675.1. Taxonomy (GTDB): domain Bacteria; phylum Bacteroidota; class Bacteroidia; order Cytophagales; family Spirosomataceae; genus Emticicia. Next base: position 4,641 of record CALRLN020000371.1, read on the forward strand.
TATCGACCATACGGGTTTAGTACCCAGATTGGTAAAGAAAGGGTTTACCGGAGATATATACGCCACTCATGCCACCAAAGATTTATGCGACATTATGTTGTATGATTCGGCGTATATTCAGGAAAAAGACCTTGAGAGAGTCAACGAAAGAAGAAAAAAACGTGGCGAGCCGGAATTAGAATTATTATACGGAGAAGAAGACGTAAAGAATGCGCTTGCTCTGTTCAAAACAGTAGATTACCATACACCATTTTATTTAGAAGAAGGGGTAAAAGCTGAATATTATGATAGCGGGCATATTTTAGGAAGTGCGGGCATATATCTGACCTTTGATGAAACAGCAGGAACCAAGACATTATTTTTCACGGCAGATGTAGGTCGGCCTAATGATAAAATATTACGTAGCCCGGAGCCATTTCCGCAGGCGGATTATATCATTTGTGAGTCAACATACGGCGATAGATTGCATGAGCCTGAAATTGATATGAAAGCGCACTTGCTCAGAATCGTACACGATACCTGTGTCGTGCGTAGAGGCAAATTGATTATCCCTGCCTTTGCCGTTGACCGTACTCAGGAGTTGGTTTATGCATTAGACCAGCTTGAAAGTGAAGGCAGACTGCCTAAAATACAAGTCTATGTAGATAGTCCGCTTTCGGTGAAAGCCACTATGGCAATGAAACGAAATGAGGCGTGTTTTAATCCGGAAATTCTGGCTTATATCAAGCATGATGGAGATGCTTTTGCCTTTGATAATCTACATTATATCAGTGATGTCAATCAATCCAAAGCATTAAATGCATATAAGGAACCCTGTATTATTATTTCTGCCTCAGGCATGGCAGAGGCAGGACGAATCAAACACCATATTGCTAATAATGTTGAGAACCCTAACAATACTATCCTTCTTGTAGGGTATTGTTCTCCCGAAAGCCTGGGGGCAGCTCTGAAAGCACAGCCCGAACACGTAAAAATATTTGGCGAGGTACATCGTGTAAACGCCAGAATAGAGG
>CALRLN020000372.1:0-5651 GCA_943368675.1 Chitinophaga pinensis
TAGGCTTTTTAAATTAAATTAATTTTAACAGGTACGGCAATGTATAAAAGGTGGGAAGAGAGAGAAACGGCAATATATTTAGCAGATCGTTTCTTGTTTAATAATCATTTTAATTATGTTAACAATTATAAAGACGCCTGGGTTAGATACAATAAAATTAATATAAAAACAGCTGCTTTAGCGAATCAAATTCCTTCAGAGGTTTTAGGCGCGGTTGCCTGGAACGAAGTAGGTGGCGACCCATATGATATTGATGAATTTATATTTAAGCAAAGGACTAATTATACTGAATTTTATAATTATTTCAAAAATTCAACAATCTACAAGTATTCTCAAAAATTGCCATTAGGAATACAATCAAAATTGAAGTCTGTACCCTCTTTACCCATTGTGAATAAATTTACCAAACCACCATTAGAAACTTCATTTGGTTCTGTTCAGATACAGATTAGGCGGGTCGCAGAAACAATGGGATTAGACCCCAAAAAGTTAGACTCAATGCAAGTCCGCATGATGATAAATGTGTTAAGAGATGATAAAATAAATTTACAGATTGTCGCAAAGCACTTAAGGGATTTATTAATTCTTGATAATCCAGGTCTGGTAAATACTTGTGCAATAATAGATGACGAAAAAATCAGAATATTAGGAGCGAGATATAACTGGGGCAGAGAGTGGCCAATTGAGCATATTAAAAAACATACGAGCTATGGAGATACTATGGTAAGGAGAATTCCACATGTCAAGGAATTATTGAAATAAGCTCAATCTATTAATTAAAATGAATGCAATTATGCAAAACACCACTATCCTGAATTATAGACTTATAAGAAAAATAGGTGAAGGAGGCTTTGCTGAAGTCTGGCTTGGTGAACACATAAAATTAGGCACCAAAGTAGCGATAAAATTACTGGACAAAAAAATTGTTGAACTTGATGGCTTCAAAGACCGTTTTTTGCGTGCTGCTAAATTACTGAGTAGCTTAAAGCACCCTCACATAGTTGAAGTAATTGATTATGATGACTCCGATAAATATGCTATGATAATGGAGTATCTGGAGGGGCCAATGTTTAGAGATTATATCAACCAGCATTATATCACTACCAATCCGCTTCAATTTATTCCTCTGTTTATTCAGGTATTAGATGCCGTTGGGTATGTTCATAAAAAAGGCGTAATACATCGGGATATTAAGCCTACCAATGTTATTGTTCTTCATTCAGAAGATAAAATTCCTGAAACTAAATTACTGGATTTTGATATAGCTAAGGATGTAAATAGTGAACATACAGCTACACTTACCAACCAGCAGATGGGAACCATTACCTATATGAGTCCTGAGCAAATCATCAGTTCAAAAGATATTGATTTGAGGAGTGATATTTATTCGCTGGGTGTAATGCTATTTTATGTAGTGTCGGGTAAAGCTGCTTATTCGGCACAGGCAGATTCGCAATTCACCCTAATGGAGAAAATCGTAAAACAACCACTTTCGGATTTGAAAAGTATCAATCCGAATATCCCTGATTGGGTGGTAGATGTACTCAGAAAATCGACTGAAAAAGACCCCGGTAAGCGTTTTCAGAGTTGTCAGGAGTTTAAAAAGGCTATATTAGATCATATTGACGCTAAACATGATGATGAAAAGACACAGATTGTTCAAAACATAAATAGCGAAGAAACGCAGGTTTTTGTTGATACTAACAAAAAGATTAAGAGGGATTCAGTCATTGATAGGGGGAAAGAGGAAGTCATTATAACTCAAAAGAAAAAAGCACCTGCTTTATTGATAGCGTTAGTAGTTTTTGCTTTGGTTAGTATTGGCGCCTATTTTTATGTAAAATATGATACGCAAAAAACTACAGACAGTTCAACATTATCAGACTCAATATCCGCTGGTTCGCTCACTCACTTAAATAATACAATCGTACGGGATTCAACTTATATTGCAGCAGATGAGCCGAATAATAAAAAAAGTATTGATGAGTCAGAAATAAATACTTTATTCAAGAAAGCAAAAGAAGCGCAGGAGAATAAAAAAATTGATGAGGCAATCAGGCTTTATAATGAAGCTCTTGACCTCGGAGACATACGTGCATATAACAATTTAGGTTTTATTTATGCTTATGAGAAAAAGGCCTTTGATAAGGCAATAGAATATTATAAGAAGGGTGTAGAAGCCAACGATTATAATGCGATGGGCAATCTTGGTTTATTGTATTTCCAGATGAAAGATATAAGAAATGCAGAAACGTATTTGGGAAAAGCCTATCAGATTAATAAAGAGAGAACACTTAAGCTGATAACTGAACTGAGAAAACAGAAACCTGATTTCCTTAAAAATCTGAAGTAAAATATTATACTTATCTATGAAATTCTCTGAAACGTCCCAACGTGTAATTCAGATTGCACAAAATATTGCCAAAGAGTTTAATCATGAAAAATTTTCTGCCGCTCATTTATTAAGAGGAATTTTACATGAAGATATAGGTATCACAGCAGTGTTGATTGCACAGGGAAGAGACATACATTATCTGAAAGACTGGGCTGATATAAGAATTGAAGAGTCTCCCAGAAAGAAATCGACAGAGAATCCACCTGCTGATGCTCAGGCAAAAAAAGTGCTTGAAGGTGCTGAGATATTCAAGATACAATATGACAAAAAATCAATTGATGCCTGGTGCATTTTTGCGGCAATAGCCAAACCAAATATTGCTTTCAAAGCTGACGAATTAAGTACTCTACCAATAAGTTCAAAAGATGTTATTGATGCAATGCTGGCCGAAGAGGCACTTTTAGATGCGGTAAATGAAACTCCTCAACCAGAGGCAGGTGCTGCTTCTCAGTCTGCAGGCGATATTCCATCAAAAAACACCACTCAGAATGCTATTCATAAATACTGTGTTAATAAGGTAGAACTAGCAAAAGAAAATAAAATAGACCCTATCATAGGGCGGGACAGCGAGACACGTATACTGATAGAGTATCTTGGTAGAAGAAGCAAACCAAATGTTATTATTATAGGAGAACCAGGTGTAGGAAAAACTGCGTTAGTAGACGGGCTCGCTATTAATATCTCACAAGGCAAAGTCCCGAATCAATTAAAGAATGCGCAATTATTCGAGTTGGACACAGGTGCTCTGATAGCAGGGGCATCGTATAAGGGCGAGGTTGAAGACCGTATTAAGAGTGTAATAAGGGCAGTGAAACAAATGGGTAAAACCATATTGTTTATTGATGAAATTCATGTATTACTAGACCCTAAGGGCTCAATCGGAAATGGAGTGGCCCAGCTTTTAAAACCCGAATTGGCAAGAGGAGAATTAACAGTAATCGGGGCAACCACCAATGAAGAGTATCGTAAATTTATTGAGAAAGATGATGCCTTTGCCCGACGTTTCGGTATACTCAGAATTGAGGAGCCTGATATTGAAAATACAGCACGGATGATCCGGAATCTACTGCCTAAATATGAGGGCCATCACAACTTAAAACTGAAAGAAAATATTCCTGTTGAAGCGGCAAAATTAGCTAAAAGATATTTGCCTGATCGCCGCTTGCCTGATTCGGCCATTGATCTTATTGACCGGACAATGGCATCTGTTTCAATGATTGGAGAAACAGCCGAGAGTTCATTGATTGGCCTTCAAAAAGAATTACAGGATTTGCTTGCAAACAATCAGGAGCAGGATGAAAAACTGTATTTAAAAGAATTAAACTGGTTTAAAACCAAGATTCAGCATATAATCAGCCCGATACTGATTAGTAAAGTAAACGAATTTGTTCATAAGCCTGATAATAAAACGGATTTTGAAACACATCTCTCAGATTTACTCGAAAAACTGCTGGAGATATCGAAAGATAAAAGAGAGTGGGTGCATGAAGAAGATGTGGCAATTACTATATCTGCCCAGACTGGCATACCGACAGGGAAATTACAAAGTCAGGAAAAGGATAAACTTCTGAAAATTGCAGATATTCTTAAAGATAGAGTTGTAGGGCAGAATCATGCCATAGATACCATTGCCAAATCTTTAAATATATCAAGGGCAGGTTTACTGAAAGGTAAACAACCAATCGGTTCTTTCTTTTTCCTGGGATCTACCGGTACAGGCAAAACCGAACTAGCCAAATCATTGGCTGATTTTCTGTTTAATGACGAGTCATTCATGGTTCGTTTTGATATGTCAGAATTTAAAGAAGAGCAATCTGCTTCACTGCTTTTAGGCGCATCTCCAGGGTACGTAGGCTATGAAGAAGGCGGACTTTTAGTGAATAGAATTCGTCAAAAACCCTATTCTGTTGTTCTTTTTGATGAAATAGAAAAAGCGCATAAATCAGTTTTTGATATTTTTCTGAATGTATTAGATGAAGGCCGGGTAAAAGACAAATTGGATAAAATGGGCGACTTCTCTAATGCTATCATCATTTTCACTTCAAACATCGGTGCTGAGTTTATCATCAATGAGTTTAAAGAGGGGAAAGTGCCTGAGCATAAAGATTTGCTGAAATTGATGCAGGGGCATTTCAGACCTGAGTTTTTACAGCGTATCAATAATATCATCCCGTTTGCGCCGATATCAGAAGAAATGGCGACAAAAATCTTTGAGATTCAACTTAAAGGTCTGGTTTCTTCACTCAATCAGCAGGGTATAACCTTCGAGATGGACAAAGAAGCTATGACTCAACTGGCTCTCACAGATTTTACGCCTGAATATGGTGCCAGACAGATTAAAGGAGTTATCAGAAATGAACTGATGTGGCCGATTTCACAACTGATTATTAACGGAGAAATAAGCAACGGCCAGCATCTCAAAATAGCACTCACCGATGATAAGAAGCTTGATTGGCAGATAACGGGCGAAGCAATAGTGAAAAATTAAATGAATGTACTTATAAATCTTTTTAAACGATGCATCCAAGTATTAAACCAGGCGCGGCCATTAGAGCAAAAGATAATCACATGACCAGAAACTGCGGTATAGACCCTGATAACGCCAGAGGTTATATCTGTAAGGCGGATTCGGCAGGAGTATCCATTTCTTTAACCAAAACTCTTGGTGGTAGTGTAATAGAGGCAATTTTAACGCCGGAAACTTTTGGTGCGAATTTTGTGATAGACGGAGGCTTGCTCACACCGGCAACTTACTACATCCGTAGTACTCATTATACTAAAGTATTTCCTAAAGATTTTCTTTGATAGATAGCCTTTTATTTTTTATTGACTTTATCGAATCAATTTAATAATAACCCTTATGGCGAATTATGATTTTACATACGGAGAAGAGGTCGGAAGAGGAAAAAACAAGGATATTAGCCTTAAACCTCATTGGCCGGGTGGTGAGTCAGGGGTTACTATTGGCCCTGGCTATGATATGCGATACCGGAGCAAAGATAAAATTAAGGAAGATATGCTTAATTCTGGGGTTGATGAGGAAACTGCGACAAAATTGTCAGAAGGAGCCAAGGAAAATCATCATGGTGCCAAGACATGGACTAACGATAATAGTGATATAAGAATTACAGAGCCTCAACAAAGAGCCATATTTAATAACGTTAATGTGCCTGAATATGAGGCAAAGTCTAAAAGAATGGTAGCAAGGGTTGCTAAAGAAAATCCGGAATTGAAAGATACGAAGTGGGAAGATTTA
>CALRLN020000373.1:0-5649 GCA_943368675.1 Chitinophaga pinensis
AACCTCAATACCTTTTAATACAGGTAGATCAGATTTAAAGAATAATACAAGGCTCTTACCTGTAGGCAGATTTTTATTAGCCGTCCAAGTAGTAGGTTTCCAATCAAAATGAGGTTTTACTTCACCTGTTTCGTAGCGTACAAATTGAAAATCGCCGGAGTTACCGGTCAATTTATCTATCCATTCTTCTAAAAGATAGGCATGTTCTTTTTGTCCATATAGCCCTCCGACATTATACGACTTCCCATTAATCACCACACGAGCTTCAGGCCTGACAGAGCGTATAAATTGCTCGTTGGTACCCAGATTTTTAAAACTTATAGTAGCGGCATTTGGACTCACACGTATTTGTCGGGTAATGAGGCCATTCGTAATTTCAAGCAATTTACCATTCTGCAATACTTTAACTTCGCTTTTATGAGTAAAAGGCTGAATCAGCCAATCTCGGGCAGGGGTTTGGGCAAATACTGTATTAGCTGCTGAAATGCTAATAATTAATAGGTAGCTTAGGGTTTTATAGATAGACATATTATTTCAGGGCGTCGGTTAGTTCATAAGTCCAGGCATATTGGCAGGGAATTGTATTCGGATTTACCTGTGGAGCTATAATAGTAAGTGCCTTATTTTTATAGGTAAATTTTATATCTCCGTCAAAACCCAGTAGTTTTACTTTGGTTGGCTTTTCTACATTCTCAACCGTTATGGTTTCCTGCCATTTACTGGCAATAGCATAGATAGTTTTACCCTTTTGTGTAAAATGCAATTTTGATTCTTTGGTATAAGCAGGTGCCTTATCCCATTTACGTGTGCCATATATTGCATTGCTGTTTACCTTCAGCCAGTCGCCAATTTCTTTTAAGCGTTGTTGCATAATCACCGGAATACGCCCGTCAGCAGTTGGCCCGATATTAAGCAGAAAATTGCCCCCTCTGGCTACTATATCTACTAACTGATGTACTAATTGCTCTCCGGTCTGATAGATCTCAAGGTTTTCATTACGATTATAGCCGAAAGATTCACCTATACCCCGGCATTCCTCCCAGGGTCTTGCAAAACCATTAGTCGGTGCATTATCAGTTCCACCATGACCATATTCAGAAGTATAAAAACTACCATGTCTACTCTTGGTATCCTTACCCCAACGGTCGTTTACTACTACTGAGTTTTTTACCGGAGAATCATTATAAAGCCAGGCAAGAAACTCTTCACTCTTCCATGTTTTGGCAGGATGATCCCACTCTCCATCAGTCCACAGAACATCAGGCTGGTATCTGGTCACTAAATCTTTCATCTGTGGAATCATGCGTTCATTCACATAGGTATTCACATCCCGCTTATAAACCGGATTAAACCATTCGTATAAAGAGTAATAATAACCCATGTGTAAATTTCGGGCTTTTACGGCTTTCGATAAATCTCCGGCTAAATCTCTGTGTGGGCCTACATCAACGGCATTCCAGTTCCATGATTGCGCACTTGGCCAGAGGGTAAATCCTTCGTGGTGCTTGGAGGTAAGTACAACATATTTTGCTCCGGCTTGTTCAAATATCTTTGCCCAATCGTCAGGTTTAAATAATTCAGCTTTAAATTGCTGTACAAAATCCTGATATGAAGCTTTACCATAGTTTTTCTCATGAAATTCTACAAACTCTTTATGGATTTTAAGGTTAGGCGCAAACAAACGCTGCCAATACCACTCGGCATAGCCACTTCCAAAACCATCCGCATTTGAATTGGTTGCCCAGGCAGGCACGGAATAGATACCCCAATGAATAAAAATACCGAATTTGGCATCTTCAAACCAGGCAGGTGTCTGGCGCTGGTCGAGGCTTTCCCAGTTGGGTTGATATTGGGCGTATGTATTAAAACATACCAGTGTTGTAAGGATTATCAGGTATTTTTTCATGTGAATAGGTTGAGTAACAGGGGTGATAAGGGTATAGAAAAGAGTGCCACGGTTTAGAACCGTGACGCGCTTACTACATTCAATTATTATATAGGATATAAGTTTGCTTACTGAGGAAAATAACTCTTGGCCATATAGACTTTACCACCATCGTCGGCATGGGTAACAGAATAACTGAAGCCATGCTGAATTGAATAGGCTCCGTATTCTCCTTGCTTGTTGATAGCAATAAAACCTACCTGAAAGCCCTTTGCTTTTTCGGGATTAATCTTTACGATACGCTCAACGGCAATTTTACAGGCCTCTTCAGGTGTTTTACCCAGACGCATCATTTCTACCACCAGGTGAGTGCCGGCTACTCTGATTACTTCTTCCCCTTGTCCGGAAGATGTCGCTGCGCCTATTTCGTTATCAACAAATAAGCCCGCCCCGATAATAGGTGAATCTCCTACACGGCCATGTAGTTTAAATGCCATCCCACTGGTAGTACAAGCACCTGACAGATTTCCTGAAGCATCTAAGGCAATGGTACCCATTGTATCATGATTAGGTGTACCATCATCAAAATAACTGGGTGCAAATGGCCCACCGTTTGGTTTCTTAGCCTTAATCTGTTGCTGCTCGATATTAATCACTGGCTTATACTCTGACTTTTTCAACCATTCCTTATAGGTTTTCTCTGCATCGGCCGATAATTTATCAGGTTCTCTTTTGAAGCCATTGGCTAAGGCAAACTGTAAAGCGCCATCACCTACCAGCATCACGTGTGGGGTAGTTTCCATCAGTTTACGCGCCACAGAAATAGGGTGTTTGATGTGCTGCAGAAACGCTACCGAGCCGCAATTGGCCTTTTCGTCCATAATACAGGCATCTAAGGTTACTTTTCCATCACGGTCAGGATTCCCCCCCAGTCCAACACAACAGTTAATGGTATCTTCGATTGAATTAGCCGCTACCTCTACGGCATCCAGCGCACGACCGTTTTTCCTCAGCACTTTCCATGCTTCGGCATTTACGGCAAGGCCGCTATCCCACGTAGAAACCACAATAGGTTTATCAGCCAATGTTTTTTTGTTGGAAAAAGCCTTGGTTGCCGACAGAAAAGGCAGGCTCAATGCCGACCAGCGTATAAATTTTCTTCTTGATTGCATTAGTTTGTTGATATTAGGTTATTGAGAATACAAGTATTAGTATTTTACAAAGCTCCTGTCAAAGGTGCCATCATCATAAAAATCAAGCACGGCATAAGCGGCTTCAAAGTCTCTGAAAGGCCCTTTCCACCAGTTGCCTGAAACTGCTCCGTTGTTCAGATAGGTAATTCCCCTATAAGTTAATGCCTCCTGCATGTGCAGGTGTCCGCTTAAACATACTTTGATGTTTGCGTAATTCCTGAACAGATTTGTCAGTTCAATCACATCAGTATGCACCAGATAATGCGGCATCAATACGTCTCCGTTCTCCTGTGTTTTGTTAAAAAACAAACCTGCGGCACTTGAAAGAACCGGCATGTGAGAGGCTATACAAATATATTGTGTTTTAGGTGTAGCATCCAACTCAGCTTTCAGCCACTCCAGTTGTTCAGGATCAATATAGCCCATGAAACCTCCCTTTGGGTATAACTGCGTAGAATCTAAAATAATGAATTTCCAGTTTTTTCTGACGAAAGAATAATATCTTTTTGACATCTGAAACTCATCTACCACCCATTGCTTGCCGTATAATCTATCACCTTTTACATCTTCTGCTTTACTGAGCCAACCATACACATCATGGTTGCCTATCATATGTTTAATTTCAATCTTATTGTTTTCTTTCAGCAATTTCTGAAAGAGATTAAACTGCTGCCTCGTACCTTCCTTTGTGTTTTCAAGCGCATCCAATATGGCATCGCCTCCATTAATGATAAAATCCGGCTTAAGCTCATTGGCACTCTGATAGGCTTTTGCCATTCCCTCTTCCGCTTCACGAATCGCCGAAACATGTACATCAGATAAATAGGCTACCCTTAATGACCTTTTTCTTGTAGACAATCCATGTGCCTCTACTCCTATTAAAGACCCTGCCATAGTACTGTTTCTCAAAAATCGACGACGATTCATACATTTATTGTCTTACTATTTTAATTACCCAAGCGTAACTGACTCCAGCCGCCTTTCTCACTTTTTCCGGAATCTCTATAATTACTTTTCCCTCTTTTGCTGTCCATTTCAGTTTTTCTGTGCTACCCAAAATACTCATTACAGTGTTCTTTGACAAGGAAAGGTTACTTATTTCAATATTTGCCGGAATGACCTGTTCGCCTTCATCTGCTCTGTAAATAGCATAAGTAGTATTGGCATTATGTGTAAACACCAGTTTATTTTGTTTGCCAATTTCGTTATCGCCTCTGGTATTATAAATTGCTTCCCCATTCACTTTCATCCACTTACCAATCTCTTCCAGACGCTGATACGCTTCGGCATGGAAATCTCCCTGAGGGCCAGGGGCAATATTCAAAAGCAAGTTACCATTTTTTGACACTACGTCTGTCAGAATATGTACTAATTTTCGTGCAGGTTTGAAATTTTCTTTAGGTATATAGCTCCATGAATCACCCATTGTCATACAGGTTTCCCAGGGAATCGGCATATAATGATCTGGTATCTGTTGTTCAGGTGTTACATAGTTTTCAAACTCCCCGCTTACTGTTCTGTCTACTACCAATAAGCCAGGCTGATGCTCTCTTGACATCTTAGCAATGCGGGCCATGTCTATATCCTGGTCAAATGGTATGGTTTTTTGCCATGATACAGACGTATCAATACTGCTGAACGGGCGGACCCAGCCACCATCTAGCCACAGAATGTCCATTTTACCATAATCACTCATCAATTCTTCAATCTGATTATAGGTAAACTGCTTGAAACTATTCCATTTTTCAGGATATTTAGCAGGATGATAGGATGGATTCCGGTCTTTCGGAGGGAAATATGACCACCAGTAATCATTGGTGTGCCAGTCTGGTTTAGAAAAATACGCACCAATCATGAAATCATCTTTGCGGAATGCACCGAATATTTCTTTGGCTATATTACTTCTTGGATTTGAAGCAAACGGGGTGTTAGTGATTTTATAATCGGATTGCTTGGTATCAAACATAGCAAAGCCATCATGATGCTTTGTTGTAAAAACCAGGTATTTCATACCTGCGTTCTTAGCGGCAGCAGCCCACTTTTCAGGATTAAACTGTACCGGATTAAATGTCTTTGGCAGATTCTCATAAGCTTTCTTATATTCGTACCAATTATCTTTGAAAGGTCCTTTTCTCTCACACCAGCCTTCATCTTCCGGGCAAAGGCTCCAGCTTTCTACAATACCCCATTGGCTGTAAGTACCCCAGTGCATCATTAATCCGAACTTTACATTTTGCCACTGGTTTAGTTTTTCTTTTACCTTAGGGTCGGTAGGAACCACATATTTGTCATGATTCTGTTCTGAGTGCTGCTGAGCAAAAAGGGTTTGCCCGGTGATTGCTATGAGGATAGTTATTAGTGTTTTTTTCATTTTTTCTTCTTCCGGAGAGTGGAGAACATAACCCCATCCCTAGCCCTTCCCCAACAGTGGGGAAGGGGACTTTTACTCCCTCCCCATTGTTGGGGAGGGTTGGGGTGGGGTTCCATTCCAATCTTTTATTATTCTAAAATTAATTATTTGCTTTAGGTTTACTATGAAATACAATTTCGTGACACATTACAAAGTCTGCT
>CALRLN020000374.1:0-5630 GCA_943368675.1 Chitinophaga pinensis
AATACATCAGCAGTATCGATAAGCCCTGCCAGCGCTGAAAATCCGAAAGACACATTGTTGATTGTCTGCGGCGTATTGATTTTCGTAGGCCTGTTAATTACTGCATACAGCGCACGAAAAGGCGCTAAGGATGGGAATTTGAGTTAGGCTGTTATTTTTTGAATTTCAATTCGCTACAGATAAATAAAAACGAGTTTCTATAGCGTTTGGTTATCCCATATTTTTTAAAGTGGTTCTGCTGCAAATTACCCCTAATGTTCTGCCGTAATAGTGATAATTACATTTCCTTCCGAATCAGGATTACTTTGGGTTTGGTGTACAGTTTTAGCGTTTTTTAGTGCAATATCTAGATCAGAATAAAGCCCATACCAGATTATTTTTTCATACCCTCCACCTTTGTTAACCCTAATGATAATTGTTGTACATGCCATAATAAATTTATTTTGTTTGGTTTAAGTAATTGAATTCATCAATATAAAATTAAATATGTTAATAGGCAAATAAATCTATTTTGCGGCTCATTTTACAATTATTTTCAATAATTCATTTCTATTCCAAATGTTAATCTTTAAGAATTTAGTTGTCAGGAGGTCCATAAAAGATATAAAACTCCTTGCTGAGAACGTCTGGTAATGCTCATTAAAATATAACCTAACTGAGAGGGAATTTTTAATTAATTCAATTTGATTAAAAATTGTCTTTGTTTCAATTTAATAGCCCTATAAAACCCTCATCCCCCAGCATTCTTAACAGTCACCTTCATAGCTTATTTAACACTTTTGCACATCCCTTTACCATCATAATGATAATGGGGGCATCGGAGAGAATAGAACGAACTACACTATTTCCTTTACATATATTACAAAACAGCCCTGAAATGGCTTTAAAAAAGTACTCCAGGGCTGTAAAATGCAAACACACACTATCTGCCTAACTCATCAAGGCCGTAGAAACAGAAACCCAATCGGTTGAGCTTATCCGCTGGAATCGCAGATTCTGCGCATAATAATGGATAATAGAGCCAACAGGATACGAACTATATGGATAATTAGTGTTCAGAAATGCTTTATCTACCGTATCGGTGGTATTGCCTGTAATGACCTGATTGGTATAAGTATATACCATCCATAAAGTGCCGTTTGAAGCTATTTCCAGTACGGCATTCTGTGCATTCAGAATAATGCTGTCACACTGGTCAATCTTTTGAGAAGAAACCGTAGCCACAGTAACAGTATTTGCCGATGAATCAACCTTCTTTATTAGGTACCGCTTACCTCTGCTTGTGGTGGCATCCGGCAATGTAATGGTTTTATTACCCGATGTGGCATCTACACAAATATAGGTATTCAGCAAGGTCAGCGTAGTATTTGACGTAGCATTCACTACTGATTCAGAACTCAGGTCATTCCAGGTAGTACCATTCCACCAAACAGGTCTGCCGAAATCTGTGTCATAATACATAAATCCTTTGGTTAAGCCTGATAAAACAGGCCGGCTTGATGTTGGCCCGAATGAAATGGTCTGAATCCCGAACCAGCCTAAATTCCCGGAAGCATTGGTTTTGAGATAGATTGTCCGGTCAAGGTTATGTATACTCGTATTTACGTATAAATCACCTTTTTTAGCCGTGTAAAAACCATTTGGATCACCTTCAGTTCCTTCAATTTTCTGAATTGGGAACATGATTCTTCTACCTGAGGGCAAGGTTACTGAACGTGGGGAAGAAGAAACAAAATCTACAAAATTAACATCATCCAATAGAGTCACAAACTTTAAGGATAATGGCTTGGTAGTACCTCCACTCGGATTATACACTCTCCATGACAAAAAGTTTATACCTGAATAAATCCCGGCCTTACCCACTTCATCTTCGCCACCAATAACAAATTCATTGACAATTTCACTGTCTAAAAGGCCTCTTCTATCAATGAGACCCTTGATATTAATATTGGAAACTTTGTGTAAATGGCTCAAAGTCCTGATATAAACCGGAGTGACACATTTAGCATTAGAGGTCAGAATATCAATATTAATATTCTTGATTTCTACCTCATAGTCCATATAATATCCGGCTATTCCGACAGTATAGCTTGCCCTGGGTGTTGGTGCGGTAATGTCGCTGCCAAAATCTTTTGCGTTGACTGTCAGGTTTTCACAGCCATACATGGTGGTTCCGACGTAATGGCTTGTCAATAAAATTCCGGTTATATCATAGTTCTTCAATAATAGATTGAATGTACTGTTTTTTACTGCTCCTGCGTATACGCCTCTATGTATCCTTTCGGCTGTCACATTGATAACACATTCATCACCCGATTTCCATAGAGCAACCGGATAGCCAATATCCGCTCCATCAACCGTGATGTCTGAAAAAGTAAGATTTCCTTCATCGGCCTCGAAATTCCCACTCCATACTCCGTAAGACAATCCCGAACCATTAATTCTGGCAGTAATAAAAGAACACCCATTCTGTAGTTTTAGTCCTACCCAGCCAAGCCTTGATTGCACGGCTGACATTTGCACAGTTCCTGAAAAGCTGAAACTGATATTTACATTTGAGCAATTATCCAAAGTAATCAGGGTTTTCGAAATATCAGCTCTTCTGACTTTGCCACTTGAAGACCCCGCCGGAGTTCTTACTAAAGTGTAAGTAAAAGTTGTAGCTCCTGTTACGGTAATAACAACAGCACCGTTATAAGCCAGATCAGGAAAATCCTTAACTGCTATTAAATTTCCTGAGCTGTAACCGTGGCTAACCGTAGTAGTAATAGTTGCCGTATTTCCGGAAAATGTAGCTGATGCCGTAAGATAATCAGTAAAATCATCATTAATAAACCTTGCATCATCATCCATCTCAATTACAAAATCGCTTTTGTCGGCAATGGTCGTCTGAGCGGCAGACTCAACCCTATATATACCACTCGGAAAATACACATGCTGCGTGAGGCCATCATCAATCATGGATAGAGCCTTATTAACAGCCACCGAATCATCGGTAGTTCCATCTCCCTTGGCACCAAACCATTTGGCATTAATCTTATCGTCCACTATTCTTATCCACCTGCCAGTTGGTACGCCTGTGGCCTGAATAATTGTACCACCATTGTCTGTGGCAGTGCTTGCTGAATCCCAATAGAATTCGCCACCGCCTCCATCATTTCTGGCATAATAGCCAAGTACTTCAGCTACTTCGTGGGTAGACCCGGTAACCGTTTTTAATGCAGCGATGTCGCTTACTGTTTGAACTGACATAATTGTTAGAATTTAGTATGAAAAAAAAATGAATTCGTAACTGTGAGAGAAGTTCAGGCGGAATATTATTATCCGCCTCCGTTCAGTTTATTAAAATACGCCATCATCTCCCGCGCATTCTTATCGGTCAACTTCCTGGCTTGTTTTAAACTTTTTGGTTTGCCTTTGGTGTCGTTATCATAATGATACTGTGGTGCATCGGCGAGCATACGCTGTACAATGCCCCAGCGGATACCCCATTGCAGGTACTCATAAGGCCAGTGAAAATGGCTGCAAATGGCTCCTCTTGAACCAAACGGGCTATTTAGTCCGCTTGTGCTGCTGTCTCTATCCGATGAGGAGCTGTCGTCCTTGTGGCGGACATCAATCTGATAGAGCTGATAAAATCCCCGAGATTATTAATCTGGTTGATATAAATAGCCAGTTGTATGAGCTTTGAGGGTTGTATGCGCCACAGAAAATAACCGGCCATTAATCGGGCAAATAAGCTGATTTTCCATTTTGAGTTCAAAACGGCAATAGCTACTGCCAGCGCGCATTTTCTGGCCGACTGGGCTGTTAGCCGTTTGGCCTCTGCCAGTGCATTTTCTGCCAGCATTGATTCATCAAATTCAATACTCAGAAACACCCTGCTCAGTATATCGAGTGTACCTAAATAGGGTTGCTGAATAGTAAACGTCCGCTGCTTTTGTCTGGAAAAATGCCGTAAGATGCTCCTTTTATCAAGAGTAAACTTTATGCCTTTATTAATCAGCACATCGGCTTCATGCTGCTCGGCTTTGTGTGGGTCAAAATCAAAATTTTCGAACATAATGTAGGAGGGTTAAAGAACCCCACGCCAGCGGGCGACCCCTCCCAACCTCTCCCCAACGGTGGGCAGAGTTGATAAGTTCTGATTTTAACAGAAAAACCGCAAAATTCTAAATGTAAAATGTAAAAGTAAAGCGCAAAAATCGAAACGGTTCGCTACTGTGATAGGATCTGGCAAAAACAACTTTTACATTTTTTAGTTTTTCTGTTTTACATTTTTCTGTTCACTTTTTTGAGAACTGATTAACTCTGACCATTGTTGGGGAGGGTTGGAGCGGCCCTCGTAGGGTGGGGTTTAATCAATTTTAATTATCAGGCAACCAGCGATAGGATCATCGGAGATGTATTGGTGCCTTCCGGTTGCATTACCGTAATGGTAACTTCAACTTTTAAGGTATCCGAACGGCCAAACTGACCTGTGAATTTGGCCGCAATTTTTGCTCTGGGAATCTCAAATATCAGCCCTTCTTTCGGAGTAATTTTCACCGATTTTTCCAGTTGCACGGCTGAAGCAGGGTAATTCCAGATGTCTTCGTCAATGGTACCCCCGAATACAGCCTGGCACTGCGCCAGATCAGGTGCTGCCAATTGAAAAGTAATGGTAGTTTGCCCCTGTTTGATAGCCGTATGGATGGGGCCGTCTTTTTCTTCCACAAAAAACTCGGTAATTTCGGGGTCGGCGGTTTCAATGGTGCAACTGCCTTCTGCCGTATTACCGATAACCGCCAGAGAAGTACCCATAGCACCATTGGTTCCTTTTTGCCCTACTTCTATTTTTGCCAAACCAATTGTTATTAAATCTGCCATTTTGTATTGAAATTTTTAATTTGTGTTGTTTAATCTGAATTCTATTCTGAAATGGAGCCTGGTCTGTTTGATGTCAGGCTCGTCATAATCACCTTGTCGCGATGTCCACAGCGAATAGTATTTTCCATAAGCTTCATGTAAAACCTGTCGGGCCACAGCCAGCACCTCGTCTACTCTTCCGGTATCCTTAACCGGCTGCGTTTTCCCGCCGATATTCTGATAAACCTTCGGGATATATATATTCACGTTGGCAACACCAGCCTGTAGTGTTCCCTCTCCAATCATCATACTGCTGATAACTATATCTTCAGACTGAGCATCCAATGGGCGCTCGCCCTTATAGATAACACCTCTGATAAAAGTTTTCAGCGCAGACTCATTGATGAGTTCATACAAAATGTTGTCCTGATCGGCTGTTGTTTTCATTTTTCGTATTAAATTTAAAACCGCTCGATGCTCACTACATGGTTAAAATTTACCATGAAGGTCACAGCGTTTTACAGGTAGTTGCACGATGTTAAACCCATTAATCTCCGATTTTATTCAACATCGACCGCAAATGCTGCCCTACATACATTTCTGCACTTGTCAGCACATCCTGAGAGAGAGATTCAGCCTGAACCGCATATCCTGACCCCGAAACCACAATCAGCGCATAGCCTTCATTATGTTTTGCAGCCAGTGCATTAGCATAGCTTTCGCCTGCCTGCGCTTCATCGTTCTCATCAGCAGGTGTGCCTGTGGCATTATCGGCCGCTTTG
>CALRLN020000375.1:0-5624 GCA_943368675.1 Chitinophaga pinensis
GTCTTTTCCTTCTTCTTGCTTTATTCTTTCCACCGCACCCTTAATATCTCCCGAAACTATAATTGTTCCCTCTTTCACCTCTTTCAAAGTATTGGAGAAAACATATTCTTTCATTTTGGGTGCCCCGAATCCCCCACCGTCTTCTAATCCATAAGACATTTCATAACTCTTTCTTCCGATAAAGATTGAGTCGATTCCCTTATAAAATTCGCTTAGCCCATAGTCCTGGTCAGTAAAACACCAGTCATACTCACCATTTGGGCCTTCGATAAAACTATCAAGGCTAACCGCCAGACCTAAAATTACTTTTCTCATAAAATTTTTTTTTACAAAACTGCCGGATTCGCAGATAAGAAAATTGTAAAAATCGGACACAGCAGAAAAAAGCAGAAAATAATATTACGGGCGCTCACCACTGCTCCCGGCGTGAGTCCGGTAAATGTTTTATAATCGTGAATGAAATGTGCCTGGTCATAATATCCACTCTCATAGGCTATATCGGTCAGGCTCAAATCAGGATATTTTTTCAGATAAACCCATGAATGAATAAAACGATTGATATGGATAAAATCTTTGGTAGAAAGCCCAATACAATGATTGAATTTCCGGCTCAACTGCCTTTGACTTATGCCTACTTTATTGGCTAAAGCAGCAACAGAAAACAGAGTATCTGTCTTTTTTATTTCCTGTACACAATAGGTTATGGTTTTATCCAGCCTGTTTTTTCGTAATTGTTTCAGTAAATAATATTGAATAACAGCCACTTTTTGTTCTTTGCAATCACTATTTCCTATTTCTTCCTCCATTGCATTTGCTTCTGTATGCCATAAATAATGAAGGTCTGTCAAGCTATCTGCCACTATGCTCATAGGCAATTGAAAAAAGAGATAGGCAGTACCTGGATAAAAGCAAACAGAAATGAAGCCTGTCCGGTTTTTCATCTGCACATCCATAAAGCTGCTCATGCGGGAAATCACATAGCTCTGGCTGTTCTCAAATACCTTTTTACCCGTTATTGTGGCGAGGGAATCCTGACTATTATTGAAATTAACAAATAATTCTACACAGGCATCAGGTAATACCCTGACAGGAGAAATAAACGGAGCAGAATTATCGCCCTCCATTGAGCAGATTTCCTTTACATAAGGTTGAAGTTCAGGCAGGATGGAATATAGTTCTAATTTCATGGCTCTATCTTTTCAATGTTTGGCGATTATGAAAAAGACTATTAACATCACTGCTAATAGTCTGATAACAAATCTATGGAAAATATTTTACTTGTGGTCTTCTAAAAAGGTATTACCTTACTAACTCAATCCACCCCTTAACAGTAGTAGGTGTTTCATCTTTCTTATCCAGTCGTTGTAAGGATACCTTCGCCAGATAATAATATGTCCCCGAGGGCATCTCAGCTCCTGCATTGCTTTTCCCATCCCAGCTCAATATATTACTGCTGCCACTCTCATATACCTTCAGACCATACCTGTTGTATATCTCAATATCTATATTCTGTATAAAAGCCGAGCATGTCATCGGTGTAAAGGTGTCATTCTTCCCATCTCCATTAGGCGTAAACACATTCGGTAGCATCACCGTCGGACAGTTGTCCTTGCAGATGGTCGCACTGGCCCCGCTTTCTATGTTCAGACTGTTTACTGCTGTGATGTAATAACAACCCGCAAAACCATCCTGAACTGGTCTCGTATGAGTAAAGGAGGTCTCAGGAGGTGTCGGCCTGTCTATCGATGCCAACAACTTGGGCGTATCTTCTTTATAACGGGCAAAATAAATATTATACCTGATAATGTCGTTTCGACAGACGGTTCCTCCGGAACTCACCGGCGTCTGCCAGCTTAATTTATTACTCACCGTATTGGTCTCGCAGATAGCTTCTCTGTCCAGGTTCTCACAATTCAGATCATTAATCGTTAAGGTGGGAGGACAGGGTGGTGTGTTGTCTATCGGACTTGAACACATCACCTGTGATAGATTCTGCAATATCCCGAACTGGGGTAGTCTTGCATAGGCTCCAAAGGTCTCTACCTTGTAACAATAATTCGTGTCTACCTTCATCTCTATCGTGTTCGTCCCATCTGCCGCATAGCGGTCTATCCCATCATCCAGATAGGTGAAGGTGTTCACTGCCTGTACCGATACTTCTGCTATGATATGAAACGTGCCGGGTTTGGTCTTATCCTCTCTGTAGACCAGGTGCTTACGGTTATCATTGCTCCACGGTACATTCGCCTGCCAGTTCAACCGCACTTTCTGG
Source organism: Chitinophaga pinensis (assembly GCA_943368675.1). Taxonomy (GTDB): domain Bacteria; phylum Bacteroidota; class Bacteroidia; order Cytophagales; family Spirosomataceae; genus Emticicia. The sequence continues at coordinate 2,273 of CALRLN020000375.1, forward strand.
GCATCTGAGGCCGCTGTTAAGCGTACACTACTTGCTACCTGGCTCTCTGCCAGTACTTTTTCTGTATCATAGATAAAGGCTACTTTATAAGTATAGCCATTGGCACTTGTGTTCAGGCTCTTGTCTATAAATAAGGTATCTGCGGCTTTATCTATTACTTTACTTGGGATGGTGGCTATCAATTGAAATACGCCGCCACTGATGCCCGTGGCTCTGTATAGTTTATAGGCATAGGGTCCTTTGGTTTCATCGGCATCAAAGTTCAGGGGTCTTGTCCATTTTACCAGGATTTCTCCGCTGACTGCATCTGTTTTGTTTACGCTTACATTCGTAATCACAGGGGCTTTCTGTGGTATCTCACTCCCGATACAGGCTTCGTTGGAGGGTACACTCGGAATAGATACAAAGTCTGAGGTGGCCAGGTTGGCTACTAGGCTATAGCTGTAAATCACACCGCTCTGGGCCTTGGTGTCAAGATAGAAGGTGTCTTTGGCTGATACTCTGGCTACTTCTACGAAGCCTAATGAAGACGGAAGGCCAATCTGGCAGTTGGCAGGAATGAAGTTTGAACAGCCTTCTTTCCGATAAATGACTATTTCAGCGTCTTCGTCCGGAATGTTACAGTTCGGGTATTGTTGCCAGCGCAATTCTACCCCACGCTCTGTATTCCGTGCACTTAAACCACGAGGTCGGGGGGGTATCACCCTTATCTGTACAACCTTAATATCTGTCAACTGTATTGGAATCCGGCCCGGGAAATCCTCAACTTTAAATAATACACCATAAGGCTGTTCCCGGACGTGCTTACAGTTTGTCTCCCAGGTAAATGTTCCCTGAGCAGGGCTAGGCTGAGTAGTATTTAAAGGTGTAAAAGTTGCTTCTTTAGGTGCTACAAACTCTACAAATCCGCCTGCATCACGGTTATATACCCCGCTATTGGTTGTTATTTTTATATTATTGTTATCAGGGTCACGGGCTGAAACCTTAAATTCTATTTTATCTCCGGCTTCTATACAAATGGCCGCAGGAACTGTTAGCAACGGTCGTTTATTAGGCGTTTCTACCACAATAATCTGCATATCCCGTGTTATCTCCCCGATTTTGGTATAGGCACCGTTTATACCCTTTCGCCATTCTTCTACAATAAATGCCACATTGACCTGATATTGATTGACGGCTAATTTACCCGGAGCATCCCAGATCAAATCACCTGTAATAGGGTCTATTCTGAAAAAAGACGGGCTCTGGCCATCTTCGGTTAGCCTGAAATCTCCCAGACTGGCAGGGTCAAGATACCCCTGTGCAAATACACCTCCGCTCGAACCATCATTAGCACCCTTTTTAGGTGCTGTAAGCCGATAAGACAAGCTATCTCCATCAGCATCAAATGCGCCGGGATTATGAATAAATCTTTGCCCGACACTTGCAGTGTCAACAGGGATATTCAATAAAACGGGTGTGTTATTCAGTCCTAAAGAACCATTTACTAAAATAGTTGTTTCTACAAAGAAACTAATCAGTTCTGTTGGCGGCTGTAGATTAACCGTTCCGGCATTTCTGTTGATGATTGCGCAGGAAATAGTATATTTACCAGGTGCCGGAAAAGTAAATGTAGTATCATATACATTGCACATGGTGCCTGCATTAATCGGGAATTTCCTTCTTCTTTTTACATCGTACATGGGGCTACCTGTTACACCAAATGAAAACTGTGAGGTATTAGCAGCATCATTTGCCTGCACACCATTAATCTGATCGGTATAAGTAGTTAAAGTGACACGATAAGTCAGTGTAGTTATAGAAATTCTTTTAGCAGTAATTTCTCCGGCACGCAAATGAGAAGCCTGAACCTTTGAGAAGACACCCAGGCTAAGAATGAAGAAAAGAAAAGTAAATCTTATTAATTGCATAGGTTACCATTTTAAAGTTCTTTCTCTGGTAAGAACGAATGGAACCCTGTATGCTGTGCATTTCAGAGATAGAATTTTACAGGTGAGTTTAAAAAACAAAGAGAATAGTTACTTCTCTTCTTCTTTTAAATTCAATAAGTTTTATCTTAATAAAGGTATTAATCAGGAGGGTCTATTGCTCTGAACTAATTTCTCTAATTTCTTGTGGAATCTCCATGGCACAGCAATTTCCCTGTTTGTGCGGGCAATTCTTACCTGATAACCTCTGGCATTACCCTCCACTTTCTGAATACCGTGGATATTGACAATAATGTTTTTATCCAGGTGAATAAATTGCGGATAAGCCGATAGCTGTTTTTCAACATCACCATAAATGGTTGCTTTTTCAACTCCTAAGAAATTCTGCCAGTATAGAGTGGCTGAGTCTTTAGTTGTTTCGGCATATATCAATTGATTAGGTAATAAACTCAACTTCTCATTTTTTTCTCCCAACGATAATATTGCTAAAGGCTGGTTTAAATCTACTATTGCTGATTGAGTCAAAGCATTATCAATCAGTTCGGCACAAGTAGCAAATTTATTATGAAATACCCGCTGCTGAATAAAAGTAGTAACAATAACAGGAATAATACTCAAAGCAAAGACCTTTAGTATATCGCTTATCCTGAAAGTAATCATATGAAACGTATTGCTATATACTACCATCAGAGAGGTGATGAGCAATACCATAATCAAAAAATGCAGCGATTGCCTGGCAATCGTCCAGTTTTGTTTATTGTAAAACTTCGGAAAAATAGTAGGTAGTACAAATTTTACTATCAGCATCGCAAAGGTTGCTACACCACCAAAACCTAATAATAAGGCGGTTTTGTATTCATGATTGAATAAATCAAGCCCGAAAGGTTGCATACCTACTGCAATGATAGACACAAAAAGCCCCACTAAAATTGAAATGAGAAGCCCCCGTAATGAACGGATAGAAGTTGCCATAGGTAACCGGAAAGCCTCATTCAGGGCTATTAACTGTTCTCTGACAAAATTCAGAATCTGGCTACTTGTAACAGATATGGCACGTAGAATATTCATAGGTAATACGTATTGATTGCATGTTTAAGCAAAGTTTCAGGGTGAAATTCAAAAACTATACCATTTTCTTAGCCTAAACATGCAATTACTTGAGCAAATATAAGTATAATCTGCTATTTATCTTATCAGTTCAATCCACCCCTTAACAGTAGTAGGTGTTTCATCTTTCTTATCCAATCGTTGTAAGGATACCTTCGCCAGATAATAATAAGTCCCTGAAGGCATCTCAGCTCCTGCATTGCTTTTCCCATCCCAGCTCAATATATTACTGCTGCCACTCTCATATACCTTCAGACCATACCTGTTGTATATCTCAATATCTATATTCTGTATAAAAGCCGAGCATGTCATCGGTG
>CALRLN020000376.1:0-5618 GCA_943368675.1 Chitinophaga pinensis
CTCCAAAGTCTGCCGGGCTTATATATTTGCCTGTTATATAGACATAATCTCCGCTAACAGCTACTTTTCTTCCGGCATCATTGCCATTACCTCCGGCCCGCCTTGCCCATTGTTCTGTTCCTGATGAGCTATACTTTATCAGAAAAATATCATCGTAATAATAACCCGCATACTGCGAAGCAGAAGTCAATAAAAGGCTGCCAAAAACTGCTGTCCCTCTGAATGTGCCACTCACATATACATTGTCGGAAGCATCAATTGCCAAACCAATACCAAAAGTTTTATTGTCTGAAACAAATGGAGATGCCCCACCTTTTTTAGCCCATTGAGGTATCCCATTGGCATTATATTTTACCAGAAACAGGTTTGTCTCTCCCAGGGAGTTAAGCGTGTTGCCATTAAAACTAAATGTCCCGTTAAAATTGCCTGTGAAATAAACATTACCGGCATTATCTGTAACAATGGCTGCGCCTTCTGCATTCAGGTTTACGCCCAGTTTACGGGTCCACAGACGCTGGCCTTCTGCATTAAATTTAGCAATGAAGGTATCAAAACTGGTAGCTGTAAGTATAGTGTCTCCTACAGTAGCCGACTGGTAATAGGTGCCTGTGAGATACATATTATTATTTACATCTGTGTATACATCAAAGCCTTTTTCGCTGTTTATATAATTTCCTCCCATTTGCTGAGGTACGAATACAGGTGAGTTGTTGCCAGTCTGCTGATTGGTACATTTCCATGAAACACCATCATATATTTTCAGACAATTGAGCGTGTTATCAAATACGGTCATCCCAACTTCCGGAGACGTAATGGCACTTATCTGATTGCGGTTCATGGATGGAATCTGTATATTACCTGCACTACCTGGTACGAGAGTAATAGATTGTGCGAAACTGTCAATTTCCCCAAAACTTAAAACAAATACTACCAGGAATCTTATATTATATCCTATCAGTTTTTTCATCACTTTATTCTTTGATTTTATACAAAAATTGTCCTATTGAAGCCGAAGTTGTGAGATTTACTCCACCGAAATAGGCCGCTTGTTTAAAACTACCGGTAGCATAAATCTTATTGTCTGCATTAACTATTCCAAAACATCGGTCGTCCTGATTGCCTCCACCTTTGGCTACCCAGTCTGGCTTTCCTTCTGAATCATATTTTGCTATAAAAACATCTGTTTTACCAATACTTACAAGGTCGTTTTGAGCGAAAGAAACACATTTTTGAAAAGTACCTGCCACGAAACAATTCCCTGCATTATTGCTGGCAATACTCAAAAAAACAGGCTCAGTGTTATTCGTCCTACCGCCATGTCTCAGCCAGGAAAGCACACCATTTGCCAGGAATTTTGAAATAAAAAATCCATCAGCAACACCGTCTGGATCTTCAGTAGTATTGGTATAATCATTTACTGCGAGGGTTTGCCCTGAATAAGACCCTACCAGATATACGCTTCCATTAGTGTCTATACTCAGGTCTTTGCCTCTGTCATTACCATTACCCCCAATTCTGTTGAGCCAAAGCACCTCGCTGTCGGTATTATATTTTACAATGAAAGCATCATTCTGAAGCGTAGCAACAAGATTGTGAGTAGTAGCATTATTCCCAAAGTTTGCCGAACCTCCGATACTTCCGGTCATATAAAAATTTTCTCCCTCAGCTTCAATACTCTCACATCGGTCATCGGCTGTTCCTCCTGCACGTTTTGCCCAGATTTCAGTGCCATCTACTCCTGAAAGTTTCAGTATAAAAATATCATCCAAGCCTATCTGATTAAGTGTAGCCGTGTCGAACGTAGAGGTCTCATGCATGGTACCTGCGGCATAAACAATACCTGTTGCACTAAGAGCCAGATCCGTAATTTCGCGGTTAACGGCATGATAATATCGCTGCCAAACCAATGTTCCGCCTGCGTTAAATTTTTTGATGGTCTCTTTAGGCACTCTGTTTAGTGGGCAATTGCCCGGATTATCATAGGTAATTTGCCGGGCTACCAGATATACATTCTGACTGGCATCTACTTCCAGGTCTCTAGGCTGTGCTTCATACACAATGGTTGTCCAGGCAATGATGCCATCTGCTGTAATCTTCATCAGAATAATAGACTGCGTATAAGCATTTATACAATAATTATAAGTATTATAACTAACCCCGCCATAAGTACCTGAACCCGTAAAATTAAAGCCTAAATAGATATTGCCCTGGTTATCAGTAGCGATACAAATACCGATGTCTTCATAAGAATTACTGCCCACACGTTGAGCCATCTGGTTTTGCGGAACTATACCTTTGGTCGAACTGGTGCAAATCCATTCAGTACCATTATAGTATTTTATACATCTGGCATCAGTATCAAAAACCATCATACCTTTTTGTGGTGTATTGATTGCCAGAATCTCGCTACTTGTCTGGCCCGGCAAACGCATATTGCCAGGCTGAATAATGGAAGATTGAGCCAGACAGTTTTTATAAAGCACTAATAATAAAACAAATACAATTAGTTTTTTCATGGTATATCATTCTTTGATTCTCAATAAAAACATTGAACTAGGGCGAGCCGTAGTAAACGAATTTGAGCCAAACGTAAGATTACCCGTAGTAAAACTGCCTCCAACCCATATTGATTTATCTGCACCTTTAGCAATAGCACTAAGGCTGGCTGTTGTTTTTGTAACCCAAATCACCCCATTTGTCTTATCTTTTTTGAGCATGATTTTCTGATTATTCTTAGGTGGGCATACCTCATTGCTCAGCGGACACCCAATGGCGTTGATGGTATACAGATAATTAGAAGCCGATTCAGCTGTGGTTCCGCCAAAATCCTTTTGTGAGGCAATCAATGCTCCGGTCATTGAGTTAATTCTAAGTTGTATTGCATTGCCAACGCCATAACTTTCTGTATTAGGACAAATATTGGTCGACACTATTATATTTTCATTATAATACAGGTTGTCGGCCTTGAAACCAATTGAAATCAATATATTGCCCTCGCTGTCAAAGCCTGTGTGGGTTTGATGAGTAATGGCATCATTCGAACCTGAAACAGGGGTGTTTTTTATTGACTTTACCCAAAGTAAATCTCCATTCATTGAATATTTACCTATAAAATGCTTTCTTTGGCCCGGAATAGTAGTGATTCTGATTGTGTTTGCACCTCCCGAAAAATCAATTGTATCGTCGAGATAACCCATGAAGTAGCAGTTATTAGCATCGTCGGTAAATGTTGCATCAAAATTCAGCGAGTTATTACATGAATAATTTACCCAAAGCAGGTTTTTACTGGCATCTATGGCAAACAATCCTTTGTTTGCGCCACTTTGTATACCGGGGCATCCAAAAGTAATGTTATTGATTGTCTGGTTATAGCTCTCGATTCCCCCATATCCATACACGTTGCCATTGGGGGCAAAAGTTGGTTTCATCCATTGAATATTATTAGAAGGATCGGCTGTGCCATCGGCCAGATATTTTTGCCCGTTTATATAAATATTTCCATCATTATCAATTGCCAGAGGCCCGTAAGTATGGCGCTCCAAATCTTTTGCCCAGAGGATCTGCCCGGTCGGACTGAATTTCACCAGACAATAAAATGCTAAAATAGGGTGCGTATTAGCAAAACTATAAGTATTATATGTTACTGTTCCATAATAAGAGTTTAATACATATACATTCCCCTCAGCATCAATCTTCATATCATAGATTGAGTCATAATTACTGGCATTCCCCCTGAACATGGCCATATTCTGGCCTTCAAAATTGGTTTGTTGTGTATTATTATTTAGCCAGGCAACCCCATCAAAATAGCGTAGCGTTTTTAATTCATTATCAAAAACCATCATTCCTTTTTGCGGTGCTGCAATAGATTGAATTTGCGCACTACTAAGGCTCTGAATCTTAAAACTATTGTTGGTAATAACAGCCGACTGAGCCGACGTATCCAGTCTGATTAAAGTTGTAATACAGATAAATAGTATAAGTCTTTTCATTTTTCAGGTATTGGCTAAAAATCATGATACTCGATACTCACTCCTCTGATTGAAAGCGAAGTCCAGTCATTCGTTGAGGATTTTAATTGCAGAGTGTATACATAATTCTGGTTGTCTATTTCTATTAAATCAATCGGAAATTCCACCAAAACCGGGCTATTATCAATAGCAGGTGTGGTAAAAGTAAAAATGGGGGTCTCGCTCATATAGTCAATCAGCGAAGCTTTGATAATTGAACCTTCTATGTATCGGTTTCCTGACGAATAGTAAGTTATTTTCAATGAGCTTAACTTACTTTTATGGGGAACCTGGACTGGTGCTAATATTCTACGATTAGCGCTTGGCTTAACAAAAAATAAACTTCCTCCGGTATAGAATAACATATCATCACCTAGATAAGAAACTGCGCCTTCATCGCTATATATCTCTATAGACCTTTGAAATGCTGCCGGAGGAATACTCAGATACCCCAGTTTATAGCCCGTAATTAATGAACCATCAGCATCTGCATAAATGGGTTTTACTATATGATAACTCCCGGTTGCAAGCGCCGTTGATCTCAGGCTATTGCCTTCAACTAAACCAGAGGCTTTAATATTCCCTTGCACTTCCTGAATATTATTAGCCGTTGGCGAAATAATAACGGCTTTGGATGGAGCTGCTTGCGAGTAAGTCTTTAGAACATAAAACATCAGTATGAATGCACAACAGCATTTTTTCATGAATAAAATTGTTTTGAATTAAAAGCGATTATACTTGCTCTACTACTGGGTCAATAGCAGAGCTACTGGTCTGAAAACCAAAAATAGAGGGTAAAATAAGTAATGAAAAGCAAAAAGGGGCAGATTACACTACTTTGGGGTAGACAACAAAAGCGAACAGCTAAATTTCTGCAATACCAAACTTACGCTCAGGCGACTGCAAATCCTGCATATAAAAGTTTACGGGAGTCATCCCGGTAAATTCCTTATAATCTCTTACCAGATGCTGATAATCGTAATACCCACAGTCAAGGGCAATGCTCAGCCAGTCTTTAGTTGGGGCAGCATTTTTCATTCTGAAAGCCTTATCAAATTTAATGATACGGGCAAAATACTTGGGATTAATGCCGATACGTTCATTAAAGTTACGTTCCAGTTGTTTACTGCTAAGGCATGATTCTTTAGCTAGCCAGTCAAGTGAGTATTTATTGATATTTTCAAGCATCACAATACCTACTTTATCAACCGGGCGAATCTCATAAGTAGATTTTCTGACTAACCGGAGTAAGAACTCCTCAACAATGGGTATCATTTTCGAAAAATCCTCAATATTTGCCAGATGTTCGTTTACCTCTTTTACTTCATTACCTAATACCGCAGCAGCATCAAAATATTGATTGTTCAGGTCGAAAGTCGGAATACCAGTCATCCGGTATAGTCCGCCCGGCTGAAACACCACCTGTATCAGCAAGAATTCTTTTCCCACATGTCGGTAACTTACTATATTCTGCTGCCCTATCAGTGATGATTTTACTGAGGGCATCACCCGGCCATCGCTATAATGCACTTGCTCAGGGTCTCTGGGATAAAAACTGAGGGTTATTTCCGGGCGTGGTGGGTATGCTTTTGCAGGGGGTAACGTATT
>CALRLN020000377.1:0-5610 GCA_943368675.1 Chitinophaga pinensis
AGCCCTTCCACTCCCAGCCACTATTATTACTATATATATCCGTCGGAGGCGAATTAGATTTACAGATAGATGATACCGCACCAGAAGCAATCAATTCATTTTGAACCGCCTGATAATTATCACTCAGGTCTTTAGACCACTCAACCGAAATAAGCCCCTTGCTATTAAAACCTATCGGACGGTTCTTGGCATGTTGTATCTGCTGATAGATAATCGCAGTACCAATCATCAATACAATAGAAAATGTAAACTGAATAACAACCAGAATTTTACGTGGCAACGAAGCGTTCTTACCCACATGAACACCCCCTTTCAAGATCTTGACAGGGTTGAAAGAAGAGAGATAAAGCGCAGGATAAGACCCGGCCAGCAAGCCCGTAAACAGCGTAAAGCCCAGAATAACCGCCCAGAAAACAGGACTATTAAACTGTATAGTCATCAGCTTTTCTGTCAACTGATTGAAATAAGGCAATGATATAGCCACCAGTATAAACGCTACTACCAAAGCCATAAACGCAATCAGAATAGATTCACTTAAAAACTGACTGATTAATTGATTTCTTGCCGACCCCACAGCCTTACGCACACCTACTTCTTTGGCACGTTTCTCCGAGCGGGCCGTGCTTAGGTTCATAAAGTTGATACAGGCAATTACCAGAACGAAAATGCCGAAAATACCAAACAGGTTTACATATTTAATGAACCCTCCCGTGTTTTTTCCTTCCGTAAAATCCGAATACAAACGCCATTTGGCCATCGGGTGCACAAACACTTCCGGTTTAATGCTCTTCTGCATCAACTTGTCATCTTTGAAATGGTCTAAAACCACATTCCTGATTCTGGCATTTGTCTTTTCAGGTTCTACACCGTCTTTCAACTGCACATAAGCCTGGTGCGAGTTATTGCCCCAGTTATTTTTATGATATTGAGCTATCCACGGATATATTTTTTCCTGCAAATGCCACGGCATCAGATAATCATATTGCAGCGTAGCATTTTTAGGTTGTTTTTCAATTATCGCCGTTACTTTAAGATCCATCGTATTATCTACTCTCACAACCTTGCCCACAGGGTCTTGTTTGCCAAAAAGCGCTTCGGCGGTTTCTTCTGTCAATACAATCGAATAAGGCTCTTTCAGCGGATTTTTATCTCCGTTTTTAACCTTCAATGAAAACATATCAATAGCATCCTGACCAATAAAATGCCCGAATTTCAGGAACTTCTGATTACCCACCACCAGCGAGCGGGTACTACCCCAGTCGCACATGGCTGTAGCCTTGAAATCAGCATACTTAGATTTCAACTCGTCTCCTATCGGAAACGGCAGGGCATCCTGTGTACCCCGACGGCCATCAAAAGTCTGATGCATCTTCACCTGATACAGCGTTTTGTAGTTAGCATGATGCTTATTGGCCGACATCTCGTCGTTTATCCAGAGGCCAATCATCATAGCCACTGCCATCCCAACAGCAAGGCCGAAAACATTAATAAATGAGTAAACCTTACTCTTGGCAAGATTCCTCCAGGCGATTTTTAAGTAGTTACGTATCATAATTTGTACGGGAATTGGAACAAGGAAAACGAAAAATGGAGAAAGTAGCTTTCCTCATTCTTCTACGCTGTATCGCATTCTCCTTATTCTTATATTTAAAATAATAACTTTTACACACTACAGATGCAAAAAAAGGCACTTAAGTTGCAGAAACCCCACAAATCCTCCTCGTTCCCATTCCCTTTTTCGGTTTTACCGGGCGGCGTTCCGCATTTTTCGATTACTTCCATTTTCCTGTCTCCATTCTCCCCTAAAAGCACACAACTTACCTCATCACTATATCCTCTAAAGCCATGCCAAAATCACAACACACTTATTATCAACATATTACAACCCATTAACAATAAAATCCTGTCCATTTTCGGACAGGATTTCGTACAGTAACGGACAAGAGTATCGAAAGAGTTTATGTTTTCTGATTATCTGTTACTTTTACAGTAACGGCTGCCGCATTTTACATTTTAAATTTTACATTTTTCGGTTTCTTCCTCCTTTCTCCATTCTCCTGCCTCCTTTCTCCGCTTACTCCGTCTTCAACGACTTAATCGGATTCATCAATGCCGCCTTAATCGCCTGATAACTAACCGTCAGCAGGGTAATACCCAATGCGCCGAGACCTGTTACTACAAAAACCCACCATGAAATCTCGGTATGGTAATTATATTTCTCTAACCACTGACTCATAAAATAATAGGCAACCGGTGCAGCTATTACGCACGATATAATCACAAGTATCACAAAATCTCTCGATAACATACCCCACAGACTGCTTATACTGGCACCCAGCACTTTGCGGATACCAATCTCTTTAGTACGCTGCTCTGCTACAAAAGAAGCCAGACCAAACAGACCCAGACATGAGATTAGAATTGCAAGCAGCGCAAAGAAACTGGCCAATTTACCGATACGCTCTTCCTGACTGAATTTTTTACCATATTCCTGATCTACAAACTTGTAATCAAATAAAGCAGATGGCACAATCTCTTTAAAAACCGCCTCTATTTTTGGCAAGGCCTCATTGGCACTTACATCCGGTTTCATTTTAATAATCATCTGGCTTACATCCTGATACTTCGGGTCAAGGAAGTAGAAAGTGCGTTTCACAGGTTCATACGGCGACTGCATCACGAGGTCCTTTACCACCCCGATAATCTGCCATGCTTTGTTAGCCCCTTCGTCTGAATTAGTAACAAACTCCCCTATCGGGTTCTTGAGCCCCAGATACTCAGCCGCCGTTTCATTGATTACTATGGCGTTTGAATCGGTTGCAAAGGCTCTCGAAAAATCACGGCCTGCGGCAATTTTCCAGTCAACCAGTTTGCCAAAATCATGGGTCACGTTGATTACCGCAAAATCAGAGGCCAGTTCAGGGTCTTTACCTTTCCAGTTATAGCCGCCCGCATTACTATATATTTCTGTTAATGGGCTAGACGAAAGCGCCATGTTTTCTACCATGCCTGTATTAAGCAACTGATTCTTAATCACATCCTGCTTGCCCTCATAATTAGGGTCATTGAGTGCTACTTTTATCAGCCCCTCTCTGTTATAGCCAACTGGTCTGTTGCGGGCATGTTTAATCTGCTGGTAAACCACAATAGTGCCTACAATCAGCACCACCGAAACCGTAAACTGCACAACCACCAGCACCTTGCGCGGCAGAGACGAAAAACGCCCCAGTTTAAATGTACCTTTCAATACTTTAACAGGCTGAAACGATGAGAGGTAAAAAGCAGGGTACATACCTGCCAGCGAAGCAGTAAATACAATAAATATGATACTGATTGCCCAGAAAACCGGATTCGTAAACGGTATCGACATATCCTTATCGGCCAGATTATTAAACCAGGGTAAACCCAATAAAACAAAACCCACGGCCAGGCCAAAAGCAAATAAAACAACCAGAAAAGACTCACTTAAAAACTGTTGAATCAACTGCGCCCTGACAGACCCGATTGCCTTGCGGATGCCTACTTCTTTTGCACGTTTTTCTGAACGGGCCGTGCTCAGGTTCATAAAATTGATACAGGCCAGCAACAATACAAAAATGCCTACTATACCAAACAACCACACAAAAGTGATACGCCCACCTACAACTACGCCGTTCTTAAACTCAGAGTATAAATGCCATTGCTTCATCGGATACAGAAATATCCCCGACTTATACTTTCTCCATTCGTTGGCTATCTGTTTTGGTGCATTTTTATCATAAAAGCCCTGTAATGCCATGTTTGCCTGTTCTACCGAAACATTCGGCTGCAACTGTACAAACACATTAAACGAGCTGTTATTCCACTCGTTTTCACTGGCTTTCACCCAATCATTAGACGACACCCATAACGACCACGGCGAAAAAAACTCTATATCAGCAAAACGGTTGTTTTTTGGTAAATCTTCATAAACCCCGCGCACCACCACATCCATGCGGTTGTCTATTTTCAGGTTTTTGTTAACCGGGTCCTGGCTACCAAAAATAGCCTGCGCAGTAGACTGCGAAAGAATCACAGAGTGTGGGTCTTGCAACGAAGCCGCAGAGCCTTTCAGCATTTTCAATGAAAGCATATCAATCACATCGCCATCAATAAACTCTCCCCTTTTAGGATACTTATCATTGCCGGCAGATAGCGTATAATCTCCCACCCAGAATGCCTGTAATACATGTTTGAAATAATGCTTGTAATTATTCTTTAGGGCAGTGCCCAACGGAAACTGCAAAGCAGGGCCACTTCTCGTAATACCCGTATTAGGGTCGGTGCCTATATTACGTATCTGCGCAATACCTTCATAGTTTTTATGGTATTTATTGTACGATAATTCGTCATAAATCCATAGTCCAATCAATATGGCAACCGACATACCAACAGCCAGCCCACCAATATTGATGAATGAATAAACCTTATTCTTGAACAGGTTTCTCAATGCGATTTTAAAGTAATTCCTTATCATAATTTATATGGTTATTCGAAAATGGAGGCAGGAACATGAAAAAGGAATAATAATTTTTAGATTTTGTATTTATTATTTTACCGGGGGTGCTCCGCATTTTCAGGTTCCTTTCCCCATTTTCCCACCTCCTTTCTCCCTTCTCAATGTCTTTCCTTTTTCGGTTTTACATTTTAAATTTTTCGGTTTCCATTATCCTTTCTCTGTCATTCAGTCTTCAATGTCTTCGCCGGATTAGTCTGCGCTATTTTCCATGAAAAATACCCGATAGCACTAAGGGCAACCCCTATTACTGTTGATAAAAGCACACACATAATCACATAGCCTATGCCGTCATTATACACATAATACGTATTCATAAACCACCCCACAGTTATCCCCAGCGGAATGGCAATGATACTGGCTATAGACAACAACTTAATGAAATCAGCCGACATCAGCTTTATTACCTCCGCCACATTAGCACCCAGCACTTTTCTGATACCAATCTCTTTGGTTCGTTTTTCCAGACTATAAGTCAGTATACCTATAAGCCCCAGAATAGCAATCACAAAAATAACCAGCCCCTCCATACTCATAAACTTCAGATAATCGAAAGGAAAATAAACCTCGTGCAGATCAGTATCCAGCCACGAAGCATTCATATCCAGATACGGGTTATGCTTTTTCCATAATTTCTCAATATCAGCTTCCAGTGCTTTTCTATCAGCAACAGCGCTTGTTTTAATGCTCATCACTTTAAACAACGCAGGCTGATACTGAAACACAATAGGCTCTATTTTAGCTTCGTAATCATAATGACAGAAATTCTCCACAACCCCGATAATCGTCGCCGGCTGCGAATCATTTAACAGAAATTGTTTTCCGATCGCCTCTTGTGGGGTACCGATTCTAAGATTTTCGACAGCCTTCTGATTGACCACCACCAGAGTTGATAGCGTATCTGAACTGCTTTCAATCAGATTAGTGCCTGCCACAAATTTCAGACCCATATTCTCAATGAAATGATGGTCTGCTGCATAATAAAAAGCAGGGCGCGGCGCATCGTTTTTCGCATTTTTTATGGCAGAGTGAACAGGCTTATTACCAAAGCTAAGTGAAGTATAGCCCACCTTCTC
>CALRLN020000378.1:0-5563 GCA_943368675.1 Chitinophaga pinensis
ACTTTTGGGTGGCTAAACTTTTTCCGTAGACACTCAAAAGACTATGAAAAAACTACGAAAAGTGCTGAAGCGTGGATTTTGTGGGCTAACTGCCAAATAATTCTCAACCGATTATGAAAAACGACAAATTTAATTTTTAAACATACTCTAATCAAAAATAAATGAAAAAACATATCTTAGTTGTTCCCGGAGACGGTATCGGGCAGGAAGTAACAGCCGTTGGAAAAAAAGTAGTTGAAAAAATTGCCGAGAAATTCGGACATGAATTTACTTATGATGAAGCGCTAATAGGCCATGTAGCCATTGAAGCCACCGGAAACCCATTGCCGGATGAAACACTGGAAAAAATGCGTGCCTCTGATGCCGTGCTTTTCGGAGCGGTTGGTCACCCAAAATATGATAATGACCCAAGTGCGAAAGTTCGTCCGGAACAAGGTTTATTAAAAATGCGTAAAGAATTAGGGCTTTATGCAAACCTGCGCCCTATCAAATTATTTGACGAATTACTAGGTGCTTCGAGCATCAAACCTGAAATATTGAAAGGTTCAGACATACTGTTTTTCCGTGAATTGACAGGAGATATTTATTTCGGAGAAAAGGGTCGTAAAAATGATGGAGACACTGCTTATGACGTGGCAGAATATAGCCGCTACGAAGTAGAGCGCATTGCCCGCAAAGCTTTCGATGCGGCCATGACTCGTGGTAAAAAACTAATGTCGGTAGATAAAGCCAACGTATTAGAAACAAGTCGTCTTTGGAGAGAAGTAGTACAAAAAATTGCGAAAGAATATCCGGAAGTAACAGTTGAGCATCAATTTGTTGATTCGGCTGCCATGTTGTTAATCAAAAACCCAAGACAGTTTGATGTAGTAGTAACAGCTAATCTTTTTGGAGATATATTAACAGATGAAGCCTCACAAATTGCTGGCTCAATGGGTATGTTAGCTTCGGCATCTATAGGTGATAGCACTGGCGTTTACGAACCAATTCACGGTTCTGCGCATGATATTACCGGTAAAGGCTTAGCTAATCCAATGGCGTCTATTCTATCCGCGGCATTAATGTTAGATATTTCTTTTGGTTTGAAAGCAGAAAGCGAGGCCATCATTTCGGCAGTTGAGCAAACGCTGAAAGCTGGTTTCCGCACCGGAGATATTGCCGATGCCTCTACCCCAAAAGAAATGATTCTGGGAACGGATGCTATCGGTGAAGAGATTTTAAAGAGAATATAATTTTTGTCTTTTTTTTTGCAAGCTAAATATTTGTATTTAGCTTGCACTCTATTAATTGTGTGCTGAAAGTGTCAACCTGCTTTTCTCGTTTTCATAACTACTTTTAAAATTTATTAAAATGCTGATTGGCTAGATTATGTTTTGTGTCTACGTTTTAAGTGAAAATTGAAAGCCCTATCTGATTAAAGCATGGCAAGTTCCGCCAGGCAGTCAACCAATGTGCAAGCAAAACAGATTAAACACCTCAAAACCTTGCAATTATTTATTAAATAGAGTGTACGATTTAGTGTTAATTACGAGTTTGATGCTTTTCAAAGAACCGCTGTTTATATTTTAATCGCACTACTTTATATATTCTATTTTAGATAGGGAATAATATTTAGTTGATAATACCTGATAATTTAATGTTGCTGGAGTTCATAGTCCATACAAGAATTTACATATAACAGTATACGTTCAAAAAAGACAAAAATCTATTTCATTAACTATTACGTCCTGAATTCTCTGCGAAAAAATAGACAGACTTTTGTTTTGTGACATTGTTACATGAGATTACTTGATATGACTATAGCCTAAAAAAGTGTAAATAGTCAAATCATAAATATGCTGTCAAAAAGTACTCGTCAAACGTTTAACCTATATAGGTTCTTGGGGTTGGGTTTAATTCTTGCATTTCAAATTTTATTTTGCTGCATTGATATTAAAAATTTTAGTGAGCCATTATCCGATTATTTCAGCACTGATACAGAGCAATGGGAGAATATAAGTTACTACTTAGCAAAAAACATTTCATTTTCCTTTTATCCTGAACTTGAACTCACTAATAACGATTACTTATACCCTCACGGTTCTAATCATGCATTTCAGGTATGGTTTTTAGAGGGCAATTATTTTTATGCCTTTTTTTATAGTTTTTTTGGCAATGGACCCTGGCTAAACTATTATTATGCGTTAAGCGTCTTAATTAATGCTTTGGGCATTTTTTTTCTGGTTGGCTATTTCTTTAACTATCAAAGAGCAATCGTTGTATCTTTATTAGTATCGTTTCTTAATTTTCACGCACTTAATCGTTATCCTGCTCATTTCGGTTAGTCCATTCATCATTGGACAACTATAAGTATATTTCTTGATTTTATAATTGTTAGAAAATTCTTTTTCAAAGAACTCATAAGCCTTAGATTAATACTATTTAAAATTATGATTATGAGTCTTGCATTGGGCATGGACCTGGCATACATTTTAGGATTTGCATTAAGTTCGTTTACCTTTTCCGGATTATTTATTGCAGTTTTATGCTTTAAGAAAGAGTATCGTATCCACATTAATAATTTAGCCCGAAGCTGGAATAATACCATAAAGCAAAGTAGCTCATCCATAATTCTGATGGTAATTATCACAGTAATCGCCTGGTGGTTCTATATTCCTGTTATCTGGCAAATCTTTAGAGCCGTCCAAACTTTTCATTTTGATTATCCGGCCGGATACACCTGGGATATGCCTCTAAGATTACTCTTCCCTTATTTTCAGTTTTTTAATGCTGCTAATAATCCATTGCAAGAAGTCTTTCATGATAGACCAGAAGGTCTGGGTTCTTTAAGTCCGGGGCTTTTATCTGTATCAATCGGACTAGTTGGTTATATCTATTGTTCAAAAAAGTCGAGAATAATAATGACTCCATTCTTTGTTTTCCTTTTAATCGCAATAGTTAGTCATCCTGTAAGATGGCCTATTCTTCAGGTCTTACCTTGGTGTAAAATGTATAGAGTTACATCCAGAATAGCTATTATCGTTCCTCTGTTTTGTAGTTTTTTATTTTTAATGGGAAATTATAAGTCAATCAAATTGACTTATAAAATAGGCCTTATGTTTTTGATATTATTGATTGGTCTTTTAGAAGTTTCCACAGTATTCAAGATGAGATATAATAGACCCTCATACGTATTTGCAGACTCCTTCAAGGCGTATGTAGAACATATAAAGAGGCAAAAAGGAGAAGCAATACTAGATTGGCCTTTCTGTATAGCTGGCGGAAATGGTATAGGTACTTTAGAAAATCTATGTCCTACTTATAATAAAAGCAGTGGAATACATGCCTTAAAACGGTTTCACGACAAGAAAACAATCGGGCATTACTATGGGCGCTTACACCCCTCTTTAATAACGCCATTTCTAAAGAGTGGCTGGCCAAACCTATTAATAGGAGATAGCAAAGAACCCGGGCATTCAAACCATTTGGTGAATACATTTACAATAGAACAATGGGATTTTTTTAGTGCGTTTTTTAGAAAAAATGATTTTGCCGGAATCAATTTATGTATTGATTTAATACCTGAAAAAGAGATAAAAGAATTTTATAGAAGATTTGGATTACCTACAAAGACAACTACTGTACCCATCGCCGGAAGAGTCGTATTTATCCCCAAGCGTAAAGAATGGTTTAAAGATGTGAATCTTGCCGAAGGGAAATTGTTGAAACTTCCATGCAATTGTAAGTTATAATACTAAGAAATTGAGAGTTTTTCTGATTTTAAACAAGGTGAGTATGCGTTTGAATCCCGTAAGAATTGTATAGTTGGGCATTTCGTACTACATACTATGCCTGTAACTACTTAGTTAATTATTGTTTTTGGCTGTTTTTTTCATCAGAATTATTAGTTAATTTTGATGAAAAATTACTTAAACACCCCCAATGAAAAAGATATTTCTTGTTCTTATTGCAGCATTTATTAGTCAGGTTTCATTTGCTCAGCTTCCAAAAATCGGTTATGTATATGATGATTATGTAATGATAAATTTGAAAGAGGTGAAAGATTTGCAGAACGAAGTAGCATTAAAGCGAGAGGAGTTTTCGAAGCAATTACAGGCTAAAGCGCAATTATATCAGGAAAAATATGCTGCCTACCAACAGGCAATGAAAGACATCACCAATCTAACAACGGAATCATTGAATGCGTCTTTAAAAGAGGTACAGGATATTAAAAAAGAAGCTGATGCATACCAGGCGGATGCCGAATCCCAATTGCAAACACTTATTCAAAAAAAGTATCAGGAGATTCGTGACAAAGTAGATGCTGCTACCAAGAAAGTAGCTGCAGAAAAAGGCTATAAATTTGTTTTCAGAAGAAATGCCGATGCAAACAGTAGAGAATCAACGCCTGTACTGCTTTATGCCAATGATAATGACAGAGATAACCTTTCTGATGCTATCCTGATAAAACTTGGTAGCACCCCACCACCAAAGCAACAGGTAACTACTCCTGCTAAACCAACACCGGCAGCCAGGAAAACGGCACCTAAGAAACAATAATATGTAATAGCTTATTTTGATTGTTGCCCAAGTAATTTTAGCTGGGCATCTGCATTGCTATTAGCTGGATTTAAAGCAAGAGAACGTCGGTACATTTGTATTGCCTTTTCTCTTTGCCCATCTTTCAGTAATGCTTCAGCATAGCTATCAAATGTATTTGAAGATTCGGGATATTCTTCAGTTGCAAATTTCAGAAATGCCACGGAGTCTTTTACTCTGTTTTTTAGCAATAAATGATAGCCCAGATTATTCAGAAAAGACTCTGCTTTTGAAAAGTCATATCCGCTTTTTTCATTCTTTAGCTTCTTATACAAAGCTACCAACTCCTCCCCACTATTTTTTTCAATCTGGTTAGTCATTGCTATTTGCATAGATTTTAAGAAAGAGGCAGGGGGTATGTTTTGTAGTATACTTACAATACCCGCCGTAATATTTTCCAGATTTCCCCGCTTGTCAACTCTTGTATTATCGAGGAGTATAACAATGATTTTATCCTTGGCAAAGCGCAACATACTTGACGAAAAACCATGCAGGCCTCCATTATGCCCAATAATTGTATCTGTCTTTGTTTTTACTATGTAAAGCCCGTAACCATAGTTGCCAAGGTTGGGAGTGAACATTATCTCCGTACTTTCTTTAGAAATTAATTGATAGCCATACAATGCTTTTTGCCATAAATAAAGGTCTTGTGGGGTAGAGTACAGTCCTCCTGCGGCATAAGTGGCTGTTGCGGGATTGATATAGTCAGCATTAGTATAGCCATCAAAGCCATAAGCGTATCCTGAAGCACGATTCGATACTAAATTTTCTGGTGCATCCATTCCTGTATTCTTCATTCCTGCCGGATTCAGTATTCGTTCTTGCAATACTTCCGTAAAAGGCTTTTTTGTCAGAGTTTCAACAATTATGCCCAACAGATAAAAGCCTGTATTGCAATATTTAAATGTGGTGCCCGGTTCAAATTCAAGCTTTCCGACGCAGTATTTCTTCGCAATTTCTTCAGCCGAATAACTATGAGTGTTAA
>CALRLN020000379.1:0-5556 GCA_943368675.1 Chitinophaga pinensis
ATGGATAGTTTTACAACTATCCATGATTAAAAAAATCCTTATGAAACGACATTCTTTAATCTTAATAATAGTAGCCATAGCCCTTACGGGCTTTCTTTATTATCGCCCCAAAGTAGTTGTAAAAAACGAAGGTAAGGCAAATCGTGATAAAGTGAGTGATACCAAAGCTGCTGCGTCAGACAATAGCGCTAAAGGCGATATTACCACACAGGCCCCGAAACTATCGCCGGAAGAAGAAAAACAGATAGCCGACCTGAAACAAAAACTAGCTACTGCCACCGACAAAATAACAGTATATAACGAGATAGCCGAAGCCTTCGCCAAAGCAAACCGTTTCGATAGCGCAGCAGTTTATGTAGAGAAAATAGCCGTGGCTCAACCAACAACTGAACACTGGCTGAGGGCAGGAGACGCGTATTTTCAGGCCTTTAATCTGGCTTTAAAACCCGAAAATGTTGAGCATCTGGCCGGAAAAACCCGTGCAGCATATCAGAAGGTACTCGAAAAAAGCCCCAGACAGTTACAGGCAAAGACCAACCTGGCTATGACTTATGTACAGACCGACTCCCCGATGCAGGCAATTATGATGCTTAGAGAAGTACTGGAAGAAGAACCCAACTTTGAGCCTGCCCTGATGAACCTGGGCGTATTATCTATGCAGTCGAACCAATATGCCAAAGCAGCAGACCGTTTCAGACAGGTGCTGCGGATAAATCCGGCAAACGTAAACGCACAGTTTGGTTTAGGGTATAGTCTGATCGAATTAGGTGAAAAAGAACAGGCAAAAAAGATACTCCTTGACTTAAAACAAAAAGTAAAAGAACCGACTTTATTAGAAGAACTCAACAAGACTTTGGAGAGTATAAAATAATTCATTATCTTTGCGGTTCGATAAAACAGCCCCGTCCCTGAAGGAGGGGAATTAAATAGAACATTTTTTTTAAATACTCCTTTAGGGGTTTATAATCATTTACAAATATGCCTTGCGGAAAGAAAAGAAAAAGACACAAGATGTCGACTCACAAAAGAAAGAAACGCCTTAGAAAAAATCGTCATAAGAAAAAATAATCTTTCTTAGAGCTTGATAGTCATAAGTTCTGAACTTTTGCTCTTATGACTATCAACATTCCATCAATTTAGCCAAAAAAATATCTAACCCTCTTGATTCTACCTCAAGTTTGAGCAACGAATTATATATCAGTACCACACAGAAAGGTGATAGAATAGCCCTGGTTCAAGACAAAAGGCTGCTTGAGTATCACTTTGACGAGACGGAACATCAGTTTTCCGTCGGAGATATCTATTTGGGCGTAGTGAAAAAAGTAGTACAGGGCAACAACGCTGCCTTTGTAGACGTCGGCTACGACAAAGACGGATTTCTGCACTACAACGAAATCATTTCTTACAATTCTCTCAGCAAGTTTGTTAAAGACGTAATTGCGAAACGTCCGGTCAATCTTCGTTTAAAAGGTTTTCAGTTAGAAAAAGACATTGATAAATTAGGTAAAATCAACGACGTTGTTACCAAGAATACCCCAATTCTGGTTCAGGTTGTGAAAGAGCCTATATCGACCAAAGGACCGAGATTATCCTGCGATATATCTATTGCAGGGCGTAATATAGTGCTGGTACCTTTCGGCAACTCTGTCAATATCTCTAAGAAAATCACGAATAAACAGGAGCGGCAGCGTTTACACAAGTTAGTGTCTTCTATCAAGCCTGATAATTTTGGCGTAATTGTAAGAACAGTAGCAGAAACCAAAGATCTGGATGAATTAAAGAGAGATATTGATTTTTGTGTTGAAAAATGGGAGTCAGGCATGAAAACCCTGCGTGATGCCAAACCTCGTGACCGCATCATCAGTGAGATGGACAGAGCCTCTTCGATTCTGAGAGATATGCTGAATGATGATTTCGACAATATCTACGTAGACTCAAAAGAAAATTTTGACGGCATCAAGAGCTTCCTGCATACCATTGCCCCTGAAAAAGAAAAGATACTGAAACTCCATACCGGCAAAAACAAGCTTTTTGAACAGTATGGCATAGAAAAACAAATCAAATCGCTTTTTGGCCGTTCGGTTAGTTTGTCTGGCGGTGGTTACCTCATTATTGAGCATACCGAAGCGCTCCACGTAATTGATGTCAATAGTGGCAACAAATCTGCGCAGGAAGGCGACCAGGAATCAACTGCCCTGACTGTTAACATAGAAGCAGCCAAAGAGATTGCCCGCCAGTTACGCATGCGTGACATGGGTGGTATCATAGTAATCGACTTCATTGATATGAAGAAAAACGAGAACCGTCGTTTGATTCAGGAAGCAATGAAAGAAGAAATGAAAGGTGACAGGTCGAAATATACCATTCTGCCTATTTCTAAATTCGGTTTACTACAGATTACCCGTCAGCGTGTACGTCCTGAAATGAATATCGTCACGCGTGAAACCTGCCCTACCTGCGGTGGCACGGGTACTATTCAGGCAAGTATCGTTATCACCGATTTGATTGAAAATAACCTTGACTACATCCTCTCAAAACAAAATGAGAGTGGTATATGCATTATTCTTCACCCGTTTGTGTACGCTTATTATCGTGAAGGACTTATCTCTAAGCAAATGAGATGGTTCTTTAAGTATCGTACCTGGGTAAAACTCACCAAAGATTCTTCCATTGGTATCACCGAATTCCATTTCCTGAATAGACATGGGGATGAAATTGAGATAACTAATTAAAATCTGCTCAGCATAATTTTCCGGTTTTTATGTCGCACCCTCGTTGCGTGCAAGTAATTTTAAAATTAACTTGCCGGGAAATTATGCCCAAACCATGAACAGACGAGACTTTATCCAGAAAAACACATTAGCAGGTTTAGCTATTGTGGCTACTCATACAAACGCTCAGGCCAATACTACGCATCTTGCAGAAAATACCCGACTTTACTGGGCAAAACTCCTCTATAAAATTGCTGAGCCCGTCTTAAAAAATCTCAGCGAAAGCACTTTACAAAAAAACTGGCATGTAGAGCTTAGCCCGATATGGGACAAGCGAAACGAAAAAGTAGCATTTCTGGAGGGCTTCGCCCGCACAATGGTAGGCATTGCTCCCTGGCTCGCTTTACCTGACGACGATACCGAAGAAGGCAAACTACGTAAACAACTACGAAACTACTCACTCAAAAGCATTCAGAATAGTGTTGACCCTGCCAACCCGGATTATATGCTATGGCGAAAAGAAGGACAAACCCTTGTCGACGCTGCGTTTTTAGCCCAGAGTTTCTTAAAAGCTCCCGATGCCCTTTGGAAGCCTCTGGACGAAACTACAAAAAAGCGGGTAGTAGAAGAGTTCAGGCTATTGAGAAGGGTTGTACCCCCTAACAATAACTGGTTATTATTTGCAGCTATTGTAGAAGTATTTTTATTATCAATCGGAGAAGAGGCCGACCGCTTCAGAATCGAATTTGGCCTGAGAAAAATTGAAGACTGGTATGTGGGCGACGGTTGGTTTAAAGACGGAGAGGTTTTCCACATGGACTATTATAATTCCTTTGTCATTCACCCGATGATAGTGGATGTACTGGAAACCATGCTGAAAGTGCATCAGAAACAATCACCCGATAAAAAGAACCAGAACCTCGAAGACCAGTATACAAAAGCCGTAAAAAGAATGCAGCGACAAGCTGATTTTCTGGAAAGATTGATTTCGCCCGAGGGTAGCTTCCCTCCTTTTGGCCGGAGTATCACCTATCGCTTAGGCGCGTTTCAGGCATTGACACACACAGCGCTCTTACACCAACTACCCGAAGGCGTCAGCCCGGCACAGGTAAGATGTGCCTTAACAGCAGTGATGAAACGGATGTTTGAACAGGAAGGAATCTTCGATAAAGCAGGTTGGTTAACTCTAGGCTTTGCAGGACACCAACCCGGCATTGCAGACTCTTACTCCAATGCAGGCAGTATGTACCTCACAACCCTCGGCTTCCTGCCCTTAGGGCTACCAGCCACAGACTCCTTCTGGACCGATGCCGATGCAGAATGGACTCAACAAAAAGCCTGGTCAGGCAAGCCATTTAAGAAAGATAAAGCGGTGGGGTATTAATTCCTATAATAATTTGAAAGAATACAAGTATGCAAACATTTGACTATCCTGTTGCTATTATTTCTCAGGAAAAGGAATTACAATATGCTCGCTTCCCAGATGATATTTTTAAAACTAATACTCATTTACTAAAAAAAGGGTTCTTTGAAAATTTAATATTGATTGATTCAAAAGGAAATAAATTTAAAATAAAAGAGGCAAAAAAGAACAGATCTTTTGGTTTATTTTGGGGGATTTCTCCATTCGGTTATCAACATATAATTGTTGATTTAGAAATTGATAAAACCTTTGAGAAGTTGAATTTAGAGGAGTTTAAAAATTACTTTATACCAATTTATAAGAAAGATGCCCATTTATATGGAGGGATAGTGTACAAAGACGATATTCTATTTATAAATAATGCATCCTCTATTCAGGAAATTATTAATTATTGCTGTGAATTACATTTCAAAGAATACCCTGTTTAAATTAGACTAATAATATCAGGCAAAATTCTAACTAACATTCTATTAGGTAGTCGCCTATATTTAGTTTATACTATTTTAATTGCCACCTGCTTTAGCTGGTGGAATAAAAAAAGCAAAAAACACCTCGGCTTTAGCCTAAACCATTTGGCAAAAATTGATTTTATTTGCTTAATCCATGACCTAAAGACGATCCACCGCAGCGGCAAAGTTCAGACAAATCAACCCTAATTAAACAATATCTCATCCACAAAAAACCAACCCGGCTTGCCTTTATCATTATGCCATTTAGGCAATTTCGGCAAGGGCTTCACCACAATCTTCAATACCTTATATTGGCCAGGCTTTACAGGCACATTAACACCCAGGTTGGCCTTATCTTCCATCTTTTTAGGTTGTTCCGGAATCACCCTTTGTAATTTCTTCAAATCTGCTTCACTATTCCCTCCCCATACCTCAACCGAGGCAGGCGGCATAATATGAGAGCCAATTCTTTTCAGATACGCAATCGTGACTGTCGTTAGCGGCACAGGCTTTTTAAATTCAATCAGGCTCACAAAATCATTATTCTGATAACCCAGCCAGGCCGCATCTCCATGATTATCATTCGGGCCCTTCTTTAAATCTATAAGATTCTTTGCTCCTTTACCCATATACTGCGGTTTCGGTTGGGTCAGTAAAATGGCAGTATCAGCAGTAAAACTCGATTTGAAGAAAGTATAATCTACCTTGCCACTGGCACGCCAGCCATCTTTGGTGGCAATAGCCTTAATGCGCGTATAATTATCTATCTTCAAAGGCTGTGTATAGATAGCCTGGGTAGTAGAATCCGGGTCTGTGCCATCAAGCGTATAATGAATCTGCACATCTTTCAATGTATGCTTCAGTTCAATAGGCGCATTCTTTTTCAGAATAAAATCTTCATTCACCAGAATCGGCGGGTTCAGTTTCAGAATCTCATTCGGGTTCACCCTGTATCCACCATCTATCGCTACTT
>CALRLN020000380.1:0-5550 GCA_943368675.1 Chitinophaga pinensis
AGTTCCTTGTAGAAAAGAATCTGCTGCATTCTTAATAATTCCTTTTTACCATATAATCTATACCCGGCCTCGGTACGAATGGATGGTTTCAATAAGCCAATCTGGTCGTACAGGTGCAAGGTACGTACACTTACTCCTGCCAGCTTAGCCATTTTTTGCACAGAATAATCAGACATTTGCTATTATTTTGATTGACAATGCAAACATAGGCTATAACGTAAGGTAAGAGTCAAGCGTTTTTTGAAATATTTTTGAAAATTTTCAGTGGAGATTAAAATACTGAATTTTTCTCATTTTTTTCAGGTATATGAAAGGTTGGAAAACTCCGGAAAAGCGGGAAATCCGCATATTCTAGTAATTACCTGATTATAAAGTATCCAGATACTTCACTAAAGCATCTTTAGTAGTAGGCGTAAGTTTAATTTCTATTTTTTGTTTATCCTGTACATCAAACTCCTGAAAGAAGGAATAATATTCTTCTTCTTTTGTAAGCCCCAAGGCTATAACTTTTACATTCCTGCCTACGGGCACATCACCTGAAACTCCATTATAAACTTTCATAATAGATTTTAAATCAGGAAAATAAAGGAAGATAATAATATTGCCTAGAGGAGGCTCTGTCGATGAAAAGGTTATAGCAGTTTTAGCCTCAGTATATTGATAAAATTTATCGCAATTTATCCAGCCTATGCGGGAAGGGAAAATGGTATAGACTTCCTGATTAGCAAACATAAATCCACGATTGGTTCCTTCTTTGGTAGAATCAGCAGGAAGCCAGTCATAGAACCCTCCGTTAATTTCTTCACCATAGAATAACTCCATAAACCCATCGGGTCTGCCATTTACCGGAACAGTTATCTTCGTGCTGTTGTACTTGTTTAAAGTAAGCTCTTTACCATCTTTATAGGCTCTGATTCTTACCTGTCCGGCTGTAGATAGTAATCTTCCACGAGAAACAGTAGGCATCTGATGTAAAATCATGTCTTTTGGTGTAAATAACTCCAGAATCTCAATATCAAAAGGATAAGTAACATCGCCACCATTGGCCGTTTTCAGGTCTCTGGTGTAGAGCCATACCTGTGTACCCTGCTTCCCTACAAATGGCAGGTCATTATCATTTTTAATTGTTTTTGTCTGCGCTTGTGTACCCAACTTTTCAAAAGTACTATTCTTTGCGGCTACAAACTCCTTTTGGGGTTCAGCAGGTGTTGGTGTGGTTTCCTCAACAAGCAAGATCGACCTGTCTTTTGAGCAGGCAATGGCAAGCAGCACAACCGAAAGTATGGCAATAGTTAGTTTTTTCATAGTGTTCTCAAAGCCTCGGGCAATTATTTTTTCGTGATAAACGGTCATTGAAAGGGAAAAGCATTACACCTATTTCACCATAGCTTTCTTTCCAGAAAATATTGTATTTGGCTTCAGCAAATACCCTTATGAAATTTCCTCCTGCCGATAAGCCCAGTCCGGCTTCGGGCAATACATTATTCTTTTTGGCCTTGTCGTTCTGGGTAATTGTATAGTTTATCCATCTGTTATATTCCACACCTACAGCCAGATACAACACAGGGCGTTTGGGATTAACTACTTTTTTATGACCTAATGAAAAAGTATTATTCAAAAGAAAATAATGCAGATTAATACCACCATAGGCCTCATGAATATTGTTAAAAGCTGGCATATACTTGATTTGCGGAACCAAAGCAAATCTATTAGCAACAGGCATTTGTATTCTCAAACCAACTCCTGTTGTCTGCAAAGGGAAATTATAGATAGCTGAAAGCCCAAAGGCGCTCTTGTCCTGAGCATAAAGGCCCATACTAAACAATAGCAGGAATAGTGTTTTACGGAAGGTATTTTTCACACAATAGCAATGATTTGAGAAACTCTTTAGCAAATATCCTCAAAATGAGCTACTTAACAAAATAAATCGGTATTTCTTCAGCAATTTCAACGGTTGATACTCTTTAAACTTACAAACTCTTTAACTCCTGCAAAAGATTCTGTCTGGCTTTTGATTCGTATCGAGTGAAGAAATAATCGGTCTTGAATATTTTTTCCATATTTAAGAAATGCTGCAATACCTTCTTTCTGCCAGGTTTGTAGACAAAGTCCGGATAGATACTGTATTCTTTTCTGACCCTTTGTGTAAATTGCTCGTAGACAGACCAATCTTTACCTAAAACAGAAAGGTCGGCATCGATAAAATAATTGGTGTCGGTATATTCGCTCAACAAATGTTTTTGGGTAGCTAAAATCTGCTGATAACAATTTTCAATACTTTGCTCAGGAACCGAAATCGCCTGCATTCTTTTTCGTGCTAATTCGGCACTTTGTTCTTCATTGGTATTTTTCAGGGCATTATAAACAATATCATGGTAGTAGAGCGAAAATAAGACAGTTCTCCAATCTTTAATTTGGGCCTGAACTTCAATCAGTTCTTTCAGCATATTTTCAAGGTGTGCCAGGGTATGATAATGCCGCTCCTTATAGGTATACGCCTTTTCAATTTCAGCCCAGTAGGTATTAATCAAACCATTGTCAGAAGTATAGTCTCTTAGCAAGGTTATGAATGTTTCTTTAAGAAGACCAAATCCCATTCCCATTTTGCTGAATGATTATTGTTTATATTTTAATTTTAAAAAGTATGTCTCCAATAAAACTAACCTTGCGCAAAAACTACCTTCCATATTTCAGGAAAGGTAGTTGAATCTTCAGCTCTTATCTCACACTTACCAGTTCGATTTCAAAAATCAGATCTTTTCCGGCCAACTCATGATTAGCATCTAATTTTACTTTAGTGGACGTTATTTCTCTTATCACCACTGGCATAGCCTGATGCCCGTTATGCATATTTAGTGTGCCCCCAATTTCTAATGGAATATTATCTGGAATTTCCAGACGGTTGAAAGTAAAAATCATTTCTTCTTTCACAGGGCCGTAGGCTTCTTCTGCCGGAATAAAAACAGTCTTTTTATCGCCGATTTCCATGCCTGTGACCCCTGAATCAAAACCCGGAATAACCATTCCGCTTCCAACAGTGAATTGCAGAGGTTGGCGCCCTTCTGAACTGTCAAAGACTGTTCCGTCGCTAAGTGTTCCTTTATAATGTACCTGTACTGTATCGCCTGATTTTACCATAATTGTATTTCTTTTTTACCCACATTGGGGGTTAAAATGGATATTTGTTATTTAAACTTACATTAGTTTTGATAACAAAGTTCTTAAATTGTTTTAGTTTTTAAAGTCCAATTATGAAAAAAACAATTTATCTGCTTTTGATTTTTTAAGAAAAATGGATTTTAAGGTACTCATTAATTTTCTTTAAATCGTCTTTTCGCATGAGAAGCTGTTCTACTATTTGTTAAAGATTATTGAGAAAAAATTAATAGTTTAGGGCAAAAATCTAAACATATCATGAAAAAAGAATTATTTGAGGATAGTAAACCCCTTAGTTTGGGCGATAGAATGGCGGATAAAATTGCAGATTTTGGTGGTAGCTGGACATTCATCTTATCATTTATTGGTTTCCTGGTTATCTGGATTCTTTTCAATATTTACTGGTTAAATAACAAAGGCTTTGATCCATATCCTTTTATTCTGTTAAATCTTATTTTGTCTTGTATAGCTGCCTTACAAGCTCCGGTCATTATGATGAGCCAGAACAGGCAGGAGGAAAAAGACAGAGAGCGCGCCAAGGAAGATTTTAAGATTAACCAGATGGCAGAAGAAGAAATCAGAAGTCTGCATAAAAAACTAGACCTACTAATTAAGCAGCATGAGGAATTTAGGAGGGAGATGCGTAAGATGGAATAGTATGTACCAAAATAGGTTCACTAAATCTCATTAAATGAAAAAAGGGCGAACCGAAAGTTCGCCCCACAAGTAGATAGATAAAAATATCAATAAGCCCTGGCAAAAATTACTCTTTTGTTCGACGGCTTACCTGTAAGAATACAAGCACCTTGCTCTTCTTTCGCATCCAGAGGAATACAACGGATAGTAGCTTTGGTTAATTCTTTGATTTTCTCTTCAGTCTCAGAAGTACCATCCCAATGGCAATGCAAGAAACCACCCTTTTCGATTTGTTCTTTGAACTCATCCCAGGTATTTACCTCAAATGAATTTTCCGCTCTGAAATTAAGAGCTTTCTGATAAATGCTTATCTGTATTTCATTCAATAAATCTTTTACATAGGTAGCAATGCCTTCAATAGCACGGGTTTCTTTGCTTAAAGTATCTCTGCGGGCAACCTCAATCTGTCCGTTTTGTAAATCTCTCATGCCAATAGCCATGCGTACCGGAACCCCCTTCAGTTCATACTCAGCAAATTTCCAACCCGGGCGCTGTGCATCACTATCGTCAAATTTGACGGTGATACCATAAGATTTCAACTCCTTGATAATTGGTTTGATTGTTTCTCTGATGGTTGCCAGGTCTTCTTCTCCTTTATAAATAGGCACAATTACCACATGAATTGGCGCCAGTTTTGGCGGTAACACCAGACCATTATCATCCGAGTGAGCCATGATTAATGCCCCCATCAGGCGTGTACTTACACCCCAAGATGTTCCCCATACATAATCCAGTTTACCTTCTTTCGATTGAAATTTCACATCAAATGCTTTCGCAAAGTTCTGGCCCAGAAAATGAGATGTTCCAGCCTGTAAGGCCTTGCCATCCTGCATCATGGCCTCAATACACATGGTTTCTTCGGCACCTGCAAAACGCTCATTGGCAGATTTAATACCCTTTATTACCGGCACGGCCATATACTCTTCTGCAAAAGTGGCATATACCTCAAGCATTTGTCGGGTTTCAGCCAATGCTTCGTCACTGCTTGCATGAGCGGTGTGGCCCTCCTGCCATAAAAACTCGGCTGTACGCAAAAACATACGTGTTCGCATTTCCCAACGGACTACGTTAGCCCATTGATTAATCAGAATAGGCAGATCTCTGTATGATTGTATCCAGTTTTTATAGGTACTCCAGATAATGGCCTCACTTGTAGGTCTTACCACGAGTTCTTCTTCCAGCTTAGCTTCAGGGTCAACCATCAGAGTGCCGGGTTTATCCGGATTTGATTTCAATCGATAATGCGTTACCACTGCGCATTCTTTGGCAAATCCTTCGGCATTTTTTTCTTCTGCTTCAAACAAACTTTTGGGTACAAAAAGCGGGAAATACGCATTGGTATGCCCGGTTTCTTTAAACATATCGTCTAAAGCACGCTGCATTTTTTCCCAGATTGAATACCCGTAAGGTTTGATAACCATACATCCTCTTACCGCTGAATTTTCAGCCAAATCTGCTCGCTTAACTAATTCGTTGTACCACTCCGAATAATTCTCACTACGTTTTGGAAGCCCTTTACTCATAATTATTGATAAAAATTAAACTTTATAACCTGCAATGAATCTAATAGATATATTTTTCGTTAATATTAAGAGTAATATCTACGAAAAGCACAATCCTGACTAGTTTTAATGAAACTTTCATTTGGATTGGCTTGCAAAGATAAGTTTTTATATTAAGTTTGTCATAGATAATCAG
>CALRLN020000381.1:0-5541 GCA_943368675.1 Chitinophaga pinensis
TATTTTGTTTATAAAATGGTCGAGTACCAACCACACTCCATTTATAATAAGCATCTTTGGCTCTTATACTCAAAAAATGAAATCCATCTGAAAGGTTTGACGGGATAGAAACCTGAAAACTTTGAGTAGCATTAGTACCTATTGTATAATTAAGGCTTACACCATTACCATAACCCGGGTCGTTATCAATAAAATACTCCATAACTGCAATATTGGTTAAAGTATCATTTAACACAACCTTATTGTAAAAAGGACGGCCTCCAACCATACTCCATCTATTATCGGAATCTTTTGCACGAATATGTAGGAAATGAAATCCCTCAGTCAAACTACCTGATAAATTTATTGGGAAATTTACTGTTACATTGTCAGTTTGAGTAAAACTGACAGGAATACCATTTCCGTATCCTGTATCATTATCAATAAAATATTCTATCCGAGTAATATTCTGTGCATATATTGATTGTATACTTAAACAAAATAGCAGCAAAAATCTAGACCTTCTCATATTTATTAGTATAAAGAGTAAAAAAATTAATTATTGCTACGAACACTTATGCTTACTTGCAGAGGAACGCTGGCATTACCAACACTGGAAACAGAAAAGCTAGTAATAATTGGGTAAGGTGCTAAGCCTGAAAGTACATAGGGGGTCACCCCACCAAATGCTCCGGCGTCTATACCACCAATACCTATGTTTTTAGCAGGCGAATCAGAAGCCAATTGATAAGTTGCATCATTACTAAAATAAACCCAGCCCGATGGCTGCAAAAGCCATGGATTTTCAACTTGAAATGTAATTGTTTCATTAGCTCCATTAACATTCCCATTACCAGACGGCAGACCATTTTGCGCCAAACTAATATTATTTGAAATTGTATTATTTGAATAGAGCATTACGTTATTTGAATTAACAGCCATCGAATTTTCAGGGGCACTTCTTAAATCAAAAATATTATTTGATACAATTGAATTTGCTACGTTAAATATAAAACAATAGTCAGGAAGGTTGCCCATACTTGTTATTGTGCCGTAAAATGTATTATTTATGATTGTAGAATTAAATAATCCATTTATTGCTCCACCACCGTTTGCAAAAATATTATTAGATATTACATGCCCACTTGCAATAGGATAAACGCCTGAAAATCCATAAACAATTGTTCCTGTTATTAAGCATTTTGAAATTGTGAAGTTATTCGGCGCCACCAAATAATGAACTAGATTTATATACCCTATTTTACATCTGTTTATTGTAATATTATTTCAATAAACCATAGCACTTGTCGCATTTGTGAATTCGACTCCAGTCACTGTACTATTTTCGCTTCCTCCTAAAAAATTGATTTTTTCTATCAGTGAAGGAGTTTTATTATCAGGAGTCCCCGAATTTAATGATAAAAAATAGCCATTTCCAACAATTATAAGCCTTTTTAAACAGTCCAAGGTACCAGCATTTATTCCAGTTGGTTCAATGTAAATAGTATCACCCGAAAGGGCAGCGTCATGGGCAGCTTGTATTGTGGCATATACATTTGATCCGGAAACACCTGGCAAGCTGTTTACTCGACGAATTGTTTGAGAAAAAAGAGAATGGGTAAACACCAGAATAATCACAGAAAATAATAAAGTTGTTTTCATTGGTCTGTCAAATTAAATGTTTATTTAAAATTCTTCAATATTTTGATTGTAAACTTTCTTAATAACAGGTTTAAGAAACGATTTAAACTATAAAGTTTTCTGACAACAGTGATGAAAATTTTTCCGTAAACCAAAGTTTTTAGATTAATTTTATAAATGAGCAGCGGTTTCTTATTTGTATGCTTTGTACTGCTGAAGGGCCATTTTAACCAGAATTAGAACCAGATGGATGTCTCCGAAATGAATTTGTCAGCAAGAAAGCTATCAAAAAGTTTACTAATCTGATTTACACATAATATACTGTGTAAATCAGATCTAAAGGAAGCAGCGAAGCTGTTAAATTTTGTAAAATATTATACTGTAATATAAATGATTAATGTCAAATTTCTATTCAAACATAGCAATTCTAAAATATCTGATAAGCAATGCTCTGATGACAAGAAATTATCTGGTCTTAATCCTCAAAATTTATTCTCGGCAGATGCTGTAAGTTTTTCTTGATAGCTACACATCTTCGACGGGCAACCTTGATTTCATAGCCATTAGTGAGGTAAATTCTTACATCTTTGAGGTGAGCGCGATATTGGCCGATATAATCCTTGTTTACCAGATACGATTTACTTACTCTTAAAAAATCTTTCAGCCGCTCATCAGCTTCATGATGTTTCAGTGAAGTAGAAGACACAAGCTTCTTCCCGTCTTTCAGGTAGAACTCTGTATAGTTAATATCTGCTTTCAGATATACTATATCCTCGAAATAGAAATTATGATTTTTTAGCATTGCAAAGGTGTATTTAGGGAATAAAAGGGATAATGTTTCAGGCAAATGTAGAATAGCAGCAGTTTTTTTTCAACGAGGATTTGCCCCTTTTCAGAGCCGTATTTTTCCCCTTTTTTTTATCAAATGTCTAAAAGATTAAACGGATATGAAATACTGCTTTAACAGTATTTTTATGGAGAAATTATACTGTGCAGACAGTAGGAGAATGGTGAATCAGCGGATTATCTGACATCAAACTAATGAGATAATCCGCTTGCTTGTTAAATAAGAAAATGTAACTCAATTAAATGATTAAAATCATATATGCCGTTCTTTATCCATGTTTGCTTATAACCGGAATAAAGAGTAACTATTCAGTATATACTTAAAATTTAGGATCTATAAACTCCCACTCTCTGATGTGGGAAGGTTGGTGCTCTTTTTTTAGTATAGCTTCAAATTGTCTCACTAAGTCAGGATGTGTAACACTTATATCGGTAGTTTCTTTTTCGTCGTTTTTTAAATCGTAGACTTCCCATCGTGCATGCTTATCTTTTTTCATATTGCTCTTAACCCCTTTCCATTGGCCTATGCGTATGGCTACCTGACCACCTTTTTCTGGAAATTCATAGTATAGGTATGGATGTTGCTTTTGCGCTTTCGTGTTTCCGAGTAAGGTAGGCAGAATCGAAATCCCATCATTTGAAGGCGCTTTAGTTCCAGTTAACTCAACCAAAGTCTCCATCATATCATATTGAGTACAAACGAGGTCCGATATTTGTCCGGCTTTGATTTTCCCCGGCCACCGGGCTATGAATGGTTCTCTAATGCCCCCTTCGTATAAATCCTGTTTCCGGCCCCGTAGCCCACCTAAACTATCAAAAAAGTGAGTGTCCGCTCCTCCGGTATCAAAAGTGGCTCCATTGTCACTGCTGAACATAACCATGGTATTTTCGTCCAGTTTCAATTCTTTTAATAGCGCCATAATACGTCCTACCTGGGCATCCATATAGGTAATCATAGCCGCATAAGTTGACCTCGGGTATAAAGTAGAAGCATAACCCTTTTCACCTCTGTAGGGTTGTTCTTCAAATTTACCTATATATTCTTTCACAGCCTCAACGGGTGCCTGAAGAGATAAATGCGGGCCTGTGTAGGGTAAATAAAGAAAGAATGGCTCGTTTGCGTGCTGACGAATATAGGCGAGTGTCTTTTCGGCCATTTTTGTTAATGAATAATCTACTCCCTTGAATTTTTCAAAAGCCTTTGGATTATTCTCATCTTTTGCCAACGGTTCATGCACTTTAATATATTTATTGCGGAGAGTATCCCATTTACCGTTTTCCCAGAGATGAGTCGGATAAAAATTATGGGCCTGTTTCTGGTCGAGATAACCATAGAAATAATCGAATCCATGTTTGTTTGGGTCTCCTGTAGTATTTGCCATCCCTAAGCCCCATTTACCGATAGCCGCAGTAGCATAACCGGCTTTCTTCATTAAATCGGCAATAGTAAAAGCTCCCTCGGGCAGAGGCATCTGGCCACCTTCTTTCTCATCTTCAAAGCCACCCAGTTCATAGTTGCCTCTGATATAGGCATGCCCACTATGTTTGCCAGTCATGAGTATGGTTCTTGCCGGG
This sequence comes from Chitinophaga pinensis, assembly GCA_943368675.1. Classification (GTDB taxonomy): domain Bacteria; phylum Bacteroidota; class Bacteroidia; order Cytophagales; family Spirosomataceae; genus Emticicia. The sequence goes on from CALRLN020000381.1 coordinate 4,042, forward strand.
GCGCATACAGGTGCACCCGTATAATGCTGAGTAAACCTCATACCCTCCCTGGCAATTTTATCAAGATTAGGCGTTCTGATTCTCTTTTGTCCATAACAACCTAATTCACCATATCCCAGGTCATCGGCATAGATATAAATCACGTTAGGTTTTCCGGCTTTTTGGGCAGCTATATCAATAAAAGAAATGGAGAAGAGTAATATCAGGATGGTTTTCATGGCAATAATCTGGTAATCGTAAAACTTTACGAAAGGGTTTTATAAAGCCATGAGCAGCGCATCGTGAAATCATTATTATTTCCTGATACGCTGCTCATACAATCAGATGCTCTGCTTTGTCTATTTTTTTGTTGTCTTTTTAATGGCATCTACTTCACTTTGCTTGTAAATGGAGCCATCCGGACGGAAAATATCATGGAACCACAATGCAGGCTCACCACCCTGAGGCATAGGCTCATCCCATGCATAAATGGTATTGGTTTTACCTTTTACCAAACCCCAGTTAATTGCACCAACTTTATATTTGGCAAATACTGGTAAGCAGGTTTCAAAAGTGCTATTATGCTTGCGTGCCATATATTCGGTGCAGATGACTGGTCTTTTGTATCTGCTTTGTAAATCTTTTATCTGCGCCTCCAGATTTGCGGCATCTTTATAATTATGAAAGGTAATGATGTCTGAATTATTGAACATAAATTCATTACTCATCGGATGGTCAATCCACCAGCCTGAGGTAATCGGTTGGGAAGGCTTAGCTTCTCTTGCCCATTCGAAGGATTTCTTCAATAAAGGCATTACTGCGTCACCGTAGCCCGAATTACTTGGTTCGTTATATAAATCCCAGACTGCAACTCTTTTATCATTGGCAAAGGTGCCGATAATACCTTTGGTATAGGCTTCCAGACTTCCCCAGGTTCTTGAATCAAACAGCATCTTTGTGCCGGGGCATCTTGCCCAGCCTGAATTATGTTTGCCAACTATGGGTTCCATTTGTTTTCCTGCCTTCGGGTCATCATTCCAGCATGAGTCAAACAAAACAAACATAATTTTAATATGGTGCTTATCTGCAATTGTTAAAAACTTGTTAATGCGATTAATAAAACCGGCTTTGTCAGTTTCGTAAGGAATATTATGCAAAAATACTCTCATCATATTCATGCCAAGGTCTTCTGCCCAGCCTAATTCTTTGTCAATGGTAGCCGGGTCAAAGGTATCTGCCTGCCACATTTCAAGTTCATTAATAGCTGTGCTGGGAATAAAATTGGCCCCCACAAATAGAGGTTGTTTGGCATACCAGGCATTGGCCTTTTCTACTGTCCATCGTTGTGCACTGGCCATAAAGGGGATAAAGAATAAGAGTGTTAAAAGACTTTTTTTCATGAGGGAACGCTTACTTAATTTATTTAGTATTAAGTACGAGGAATAAATTATTTAATAATATTCTGTAACTTTCCCCAAAATTAGGTCTATGGGAAGAGTTTTGAAAATAGAGTTAACTACT
>CALRLN020000382.1:0-5507 GCA_943368675.1 Chitinophaga pinensis
ATTTAATCTTAAAGAGAGTATTTTGTATAAAAATTTATCTGCTATGCTTATCCTGCGCCAGACATACTTTCAGAATTTTATCTCTGTTATCGTTTTTATGCTTATCATCTGCTACTATGCCTTTAATGGTATTCCGGAAGAAAGTTTTAAAAGACAGACTTATGCGGTAGAAAAAGCCACAGAATATGATAATAGTGTAGAGTTTGAAAAAAACGCGAGCCAGCTCAGGGCAGCTATTTTAATGGATGCAGATGTGGTGCAGATAAACGGCTTGCTTTATCAGCTAGAGGTAGCAACAGCTAATTTAAGTTCTGCATCTGAAGCAAAAGCTCAGATTCAGTCTATTTATGGTTTGTTGTTAAAAGACAATAAAAAGGCGGCTATTAAAAGTATTAATCAGTTACGGACTTATTTATTCAAAAAATCTAAAGTTGCTGCTTAATTTTTGAAAAAATATAAAACAAAGGCGGCCTCTGAAACGGAAGGCCACCTTTGATATTATACAGACTTATGCATCTACTGGGAGGAGACTACACTCATTGGGCCATTCTGAAGATTCCCTGCTATCTGATTATTTCCGAATGAGATTACTTTTCCAAGCCCAGTACCAACACCAATCGTATTATTTATTATACTGGTATTTGACAATCTGATAAGGGAGGTGGCGTACTCAGGGAAAATAGCTCTGTAGTTACCAGTCAGTACAGAATTCAGGACAGTAACGGTTGCTCTTTCTCTGGCATTTATAGCGGTTCCGATGCCTTTAATTGTTACATTATCTAATACAGCAATAGCGGTATCGGTTACTGAAGATGTTCTTATAAGCAAGCCGGGAACAGCAGAATTAAAGCTGGTTATAGTTGTATTTTTTACTGTTAATCTGGCTTTCCCGGTTACATCTACATATATTGTTGATGTATTAGGAGTAGTTTCCGGATTAGAACCAAAATTATAGATTTTGCAGTCTTCAATATGGACCTGTTCAGCAGATAAATATCTTATTCCATAAAGACCCGGAGATAATGAAGTACCTCCATTAATATCAAGGTTTCTAAGAGTTATCACGTCAGTTGCTGCAGCATTGATGATTATCCCTGTAGTACTTGAAGCTAATATACCTGCCTCAAAACCATTGCCATCAATTGTAATAGATTTTGTAATAGTAAGAGCACCATATGCGCCTGCATCAATTATATTTATTTCACCACCTGCCGCGGTTTTAGAAATGGCTCCGGCAAATGTCTTGCAGGGAGCAGTGCGGCTACAAGGGTTAGCATCGTCGCCTACTCCTGAAACCCATGTACGGGTAGCTTGTGCAAAGGTTTGTTTCTGAAATAGGAAAGAAACCGACAGCATAATTATGAGAACATATATTTTTTTCATGAGAAATATCTTTTTAGAATAAGTGGAATTTTAGAATCTTCTTATGGCTCTTACTTTCAAAGTAGTACTTTTAGCAGCAACCCCCTGAGCCCCTCCGTTAAAACTAAAGTAATTGGCGGTTTCTGAAACGGAGCCGTATGCAGCCGGTACTTCAGTAGAGCTCCAGTAGCTATTAACATTAGCTCCCATACCAATACTTGCTTTATTCTGATACATTATAAGTAGTTCTGCCTGTGATGGTAAATACCAGTCTCCATAATTGCCGTTCGTTGATTGCGCCGCAGCCAGGGCCGCTGAAATGCCATTTCCCTGAACCTTATTAATCAGTTCAGTATTATACTGCCCGCCATAAATACCAGATCTTACGGCATTGGTATTGATGTTACTGGCGCTTATCCAGGCAACATTGCCTGGGTAGTCAGCTGTAGCTACTACCAGACCGTGTTCACCTGAGTCGTCTACATAAAATATAATACCTCCCTGTTTTGCCTGTCCTACTGCATACATAATACTGGCAGTATTGAACATCGGTACCCAAACCGAACCATTATAGGTATATGGGCCAATACCAGACGCACAGTTAGTGCAATAAACCTGAACACCTGCCACGGGGCTACTGATAGCCGTTCGTTGCACTTCTGTTAAGCGGGGCATCAGAAATCCTTTTGTGGTAGAGGTAGCTTCAATAATACTACCCGGATTTGCATCCTTGGGGTCAATGGTTACACTTTGTGCCTGGATAGGGAAATAAAACCCAACAACACCAGTGAGAACCCATAAAATGGCTAGTAGATGTTTTTTCATGGTCAATTATAAATAAGATTAAGGTATACTTTTAAAGTTTAACAAAAATAAGTAAAAACGCTTAGAAACTGTTATTACATGGCACCAATGCATTGGAATATTTATTAATTGGTAATCAGTAATCAGATTATTCAACAGCGCCTCTTTCCATAAACTCTATTCAATCACCATTGCTGATAAAACCTCAATCATTTATTTCTTATCTTTGTCAACAAGTAAATAACTCTTATGAAATTATTCCACCTGCGCATTATAACTATTTATGAAAAAAATACTTCTTGTAGAAGACGAAATCAGTGTCGTTAGTTTTATCAAAAGTGGCTTGTCTGAAGAAAACTATGCCGTATCAGTAGCACTTGATGGTACAACAGGAGCAAGTATGGCATTAGCTAACGAATTTGACCTGATTGTGCTGGATATTATGCTACCCGATAAAAATGGTCTGGAGATTTGTAAGGAACTCCGGGCAAACGATATACATACACCTATTTTGTTTCTTACTGCTTTGGGTACTTCTGAAAACATAGCTCTGGGTCTGAACACAGGAGCCGATGACTATCTGGTAAAACCCTTTAAGTTTATTGAACTAAGTGCAAGAATCAAGGCCTTATTAAGGCGGTCAGTCATAAAAAATGAGTTGATAATTGAGCCTTCGCAAAGTAATATTTACACCATAGCAGATCTGAAAATTAATGACGATGCCAAAACCGTAGAGAGAGGGGGAAATATTATTTCGTTGACAGCTACTGAATATCGCCTGCTTCTGACATTGATGAAAAACAAAGGCAGGGTATTGTCAAGACTGGATTTGCTTGAAAGCGCCTGGGATATTAATTTCGACCTGGGTACAAATGTGGTAGATGTATATATAAATTATCTACGAAAGAAGTTAGATGCAGAAAATAAGCAGAAACTAATCCATACGGTTATTGGTATGGGCTATGTACTGAAAGAAGTATGAAAACACAAACCAGGATAGCGGCGTCTTTAGTACTATTCAATATTGCCATATTGTTGCTTTTTGGTATCGGAATTTATTTCTTTCTGAACGAATACTCGTATGTCGATTTTTACAAAAGATTAGAAACCCGTGCTACTATCGGCGCAAAATATAACCTGAAGATTGATTCAACCAATGCAGAGAGTTTTAAAAAAATAAGAGAACAGCATCTCGAAAAACTAGAATCAGAGAAGGATTATATTATTAAAGTAGATACTTCTGCCTCATTAGAGCAATTGGCAACTGACCATGAACTACCCGTATCTCTGTTAAAAGCCATCATGAAAGATGGAAAAGGCAGGCATCAGGATGGCAATACTTTTTATAACGGCATTAAAATTCAGCATCGTGATATTACCTATTTAAGTATAGTTTCGGCCAATAACCGTTTTGTCTCCAACCACCTGACCTTCCTGAGAAATATATTGCTATGGGGCTTTTTATTTATGGTAGTTATTACGGTTTACCTGTCTATTTATTTTTCCAAACATTTTTTTGACCCTATCAGAGAAATGATAGATAAGGTAAAGCAGATAAGTACAGAAAATATTCATTTAAGGCTGAAAGAACCTGAAAACAACAACGAAATCAGTAAACTGGCTTCCACTTTTAATGATTTGCTGAACAGGATAGAAACAGCTTTTGAAACGCAGAAAAACTTTATCAGCAATGCTTCTCATGAACTGGCTACGCCTTTAACGGCTATTATGGGAGAAGCAGATGTAGCTCTGATAAAGGAGCGGAAACCTGAAGAATACCAGAAGGTATTACAGAATGTTGTACAACAGGCCGAGCGGCTTAACCAGATAACGAAGTCATTGCTTTTTCTGGCACAGACGGGCTATAAAGGGAAAAAGATAGTATTTGAAGTGCTAAGGCTTGACGAGTTGATATGGGAAGTTAAAGGATTGATAGACCGGTTGAATCCGGACAATAAAATTGTGGTAGATTTAAGTCTGCTACCAGAAGACCCGAAGAAACTTAAAGTGAGCGGCAACAAACAATTGTTACATCTGGCATTGGCCAATATTCTCAACAACGCTTGCAAGTATTCGCACAATAAACCTGTTTCGGTGCATATCGGCGCCAGTCATGAGCAGGTACTGCTCTTCATCAAAGACCAGGGGATAGGTATACCCGAAAACGAACTGGCTTTTATTTATGACCCTTTCTTCAGGGCATCTAATACCCATTTATTTGAAGGCTATGGGATAGGCCTGCCATTGGCACGCAATATCATCAAACTTCATAATGGAGTACTTCTGGTTACTTCAAAGCCTAATATCGGTACAAGTGTACAAATCAATTTTCCTCTGGCTAAACTTCCTAAATAAATTCTAATCTCATTCTAATCTCTCTTATTGTATTCTAATACTGTTCTTAGATTGCACTAATGTCATCTATAGAATTTTGTGCCTAATAATCAAATCAGTTAGGTATGCCAAAAACTATATTAATTCCCATTGATTTTCGGGTAGCATCTCTGAACACCTTGAAATATGCCCTTGAAAGAAGCTCGGGGGAACCCTACAAAGTAGTTCTTATCTACGCCGAATACCTTGAAGATTCTATTACTGAGCTGCTCTTTTACAGACCTGAAAGCAAAATAGCCAGTAAAATCACACCCGAATTTAAGAATGCACTGGAAGTTTTGAGAAATAGGTTTGAGTTCCAGATTGTCGATCTGAACATCAAGTTGTTTCATAACAGAAGCCGTAGAGGGCTGAGAAGATTTGTCGAAAATCACGAGGTTGAACTCATTTGCATCCCCAAAACATACAAGTTAAAAATGCCCAGAAAGGCTTTTGATCTGGTGAGCATCATCCGACAGACTTTTCTTGATTATCAGGAAATAGACTGGCCGCAGGACACCAGCATTGCGACTGAGAAAGATCACCTCGAATACCTATTTAACCAATAAAACATCATGAGCAAAACTTCGTTTCCTACCACACCTTTAGGGAGGATAAAATTGTTTTTTACTTTTTTCGATTCCCGCTGGGAGGATATTAACAAGCAGAACTGGGCAAAGGTTGCCTATAAGGATTTCAGCGCCGGACTGATTGTAGCCATGACAGCCATACCAATGGCCATGGGTTTTGCCATGGCTATGGGTATGAGACCCGAAAACGGGATTATTGCCGGAGCACTGGCCTGTGTAATCGGTCGTACTTTTGGCGGATCAAAATATCAGGTATATGGGCCTACCGCTGCTTTTATTCCGGTTATTGCTGCATTATTTGCCAAATACGGGCCTGCCGGTGGTGGTACGTTTGAAGCAGCTCATGGGTTTCTCGTTTTTGTTTCGATAATCGCAGGG
>CALRLN020000383.1:0-5489 GCA_943368675.1 Chitinophaga pinensis
AGAAGTAAAGTCAATAGTTTTTTCATAATTTAGGTTGTTAAATAGAGCCTGAAATACAATGATAATTGAGACTTTAATTCCCTTCCCCATTGTTGGGTCGGACCGCCGATGCGGAAGGGCCAGGGCTACGGTCTCAACCTTATTTCTTCTTCCTCACATAGATATTGCCATTGCTCGATTTGAGATCAACCACAACACCGCCACCATTAATAGTACCTTCAAACGAATCAGTTTTAGATGAACTAGTACCAGATACATAAACGAACTGGTCTTTTTTGAAAATATCCCTGTCGTCTGAGTCATCATCATTTCTGTTGAAACTTCTTGCCTTAGCAGTTACGCTAACTTCACCTGCCTGTTCAACCTGCCCTGAGATGCTCTTTGTACCAGAGCTTGCCATGGTTTTCGCTTCTTTTTTGACAGCTGCGATGTCCCAATCTGTAAACAAATCGCCATAGTAGCTGCGGATTTTCAGATTTGCTTTTGAGTCAGCAGGCAGGGTTACATCAATGGCTCCGGAGGCACTGATAGAACTCGGAGAACCTTGTGAAAGCTTGGAATAAGTAACAAATATCTTTCCGTGACCTGTATTGGCTACTAATGGGCCGGTGATATCGTTAAGGTACGCTTTTGAATTGTTAGTTTTTAATTCAATTTCACCTGCAATATCATTGATGACGATTTTCTGTTCTCCCCAGTTCTGGCTTTCCATTACACTTAAATCAAGCGATTTAGGCACTTTGATAGTCAATACTCCTGTGTAACGGTTTTTAGGGATAATAATTTTAAGTGTATTACCGTCAACTTCGGCACTTGCACCCACACCTGTATTATCAACTACACCACCAGTGATTAAGCGTAAGCCTTCTGCCTCTTTCGGAAGCTCTTTGCGGTTTTCTCCGGTTTGTTCAATACTTACTTCGTTCCCGTCAACTCCCTGAATAACCACCGAGGCTTGTTGAACTGCTACCTGTACTTTTTTCCCCTGTCCGCTAAATGCTACTTTATAGGGTTTGGTTTGTCCGAAAGATGTTGCATAGGCTATGCAAACTAAAATGACAACAGCTACTTTTTTCATGTTTTTATTGGTTTATGTATTATATTTTAAATTAAGTGTTTCTGGTTTATGTTGTGTTTTGAGAAAACGAAGGCCTTAAACTTTCGGACTTTACCTGAAGCTATTAACCTTCTCCGCCTTTTTTATCGTCATTGCTGATGCTTTTTTTCTGACGCTGCGGCTGGCTGCTCATTTTTCCGAACTGATAAGACAGACTCACTCTCCATCCCTGGTTATAATATCTTGATTTACCGTTTTGCGTAAAAGTTGGTCCCGAAAAGTCTATTCTCTGTGTAAAATACGGTGCAAGGAAATTATCGAAACCTACACCTGCCGTTAGTTTTTTGTTCATCAGCTCTTTCTGAAAGGCAATGTTGTAGTAGGCAAAACCGCTTATTCTGCCTTGCAACATTACGCGCGGAGAGTTAAAGAATCCAAAGAACTGTGCTTTAAAGCCTTTACCGAAATCGTAGCTTGAATTCATGTTGATACGGTACATCCAGTTTTCGTTTTTGGCCTGTAAAGCAGGGCTGTTCAGAATGTTGTAATACACGTTGATTGCGCCATTGGCTGTAAACTTCTTCTTAATCTTGGTATTACCACTTAATGAGAGTCCGTATGAAATATTCTGTGCTATATTCTGGAAATTAATAGCTGCTACACCTTCCGAATCAAATGTTCTGATACGCTCAATAGCGTTGTTGGTCTGACGCATGAAAAGCGAGGTATTAATCGACGATTCCTTGATATATACATTATAATTAATCTCTGCACTATGTGTTAATTCTGGTTTCAGATAAGGATTACCGGTATAGGTCATCAAAGGCTCACTGGCGTTTACATAAGGATTCAGATACCATAGCATCGGGCGTTGAATACGTTGTGTATAGCTCAGTTTCAGTTTCTGATTCTTAGGCAGGTTTCTTGATAAACTAACATTAGGAATCAGATTGCCGTAATTATTAGAGAATGGTACTGTACCCGCCAGAAACTCGGCCTGAATGAAGGTATGCTCATATCTTACACCGGCATTGATGCCCCATTTATTTTTTGAGGTGCGTGAGTAAGTAAGATAAGTACTGGCTACCTGTTGTGCGTACTCAAACACGTTGGCCAGAGCCGGAACATCCACAAAGTTGTTAGAACCATCAATGGCATTGGCTACCTGATAATCACTCTTTACATTTCTGAAAATTGATTTTACACCTACTTCCATTGTGCTTACGCTATCTAACGGATTTGTGAAATCCAGCTGTACAGTTCCTTCATAGTTTGCACTGTAATTGGTACTTTTTTCTCTGTAATTGATTACTTTATTTTCATTGGCCTGATCAAGCGTATAAAAACTGTCTTCACCTTCTTTTGAGAACATCGTGAGTACGTTAAACTCTCTTCTTGGTTTCCTGAATGTCTTTGTATAGTCCAGATTTAAAGTATTGCCGCTCCAGTCGTAAATACGGTACAGGTTGCGCGTAAAGAACTTGTTAGTGATGCCCTGGGTTGAATAATCGTTCAGGTAGTCGAAATACATTCCGTTTTTGCCATCATAGAGGTTCAGGCTTGCGCTAATACGGTTGAGCGAATCAATATCCCAGTCAGCCGTGATAGTTCCGTAGCCATTTTCTCCGGTGCCTCTGAAAGCCGTTGTCTGTAATAAGGCGCTTGAAACACCTTCTACATTGGTAGTGCGATTCGTTTCGTTGTTACCCTGGTTGCGCCATTTGTTAAAACCTCCACGGGCAGAGAGACCAAACGATTTTTTACGATAATTCAAAGAGCCATTCAGGCGGTCGTTCCATCTGCCCAGTGATAAATCGGCATTCCCATTTATACCTTGCAGACTATTCTTTTTGGTGATGATATTGATGATACCTGCGGTGCCTTCTGCATCATATTTGGCCGATGGAGAGGTAATTACCTCTATTTGTTTAATATCATCTGCCGGAATCTGTTTTAATACATCGGCTATGCTACGGGCCATCAGATTAGAGGGTTTGTTGTTAATCAATACCTTGATGTTCGAACTCCCTCTCAGCTCAACGTTTCCGTCGAGGTCAACGGCTATTGACGGGATTTTCCTCAATACATCCCCCGCATTTCCGCCTTTGATAGTAATGTCTTTTTCGGCATTGTATACCAGTTTATCAGGTTTTTCTTCAAACAATGCTTTTTGCTCTACAATGGTTACCTCTTGTAATTGCTGAACCGATTGCGAAATTTTAATGACTCCTAAATCAAGGTCTCCGTCGGTTACCCTGACATTATCAATGACCTTGTCTTTAAAACCTATAAACGTAATTTTGATTTGATAAAGACCCTGACCGGCCTTCGTTAAAGTGAACTTTCCTCTTTCGTCAGCCGTAGTACCTTCTACAGGCTTACTGTCTTTTAAGAGTGAGACCGTTGCAAATTCAACAGGTTTGCTGGCTGTTGAATCAAGTACAAAACCTGTGATTTTGCTTTTCTGAGCCAATAGGATTCCGTTTACTCCAAGGAGCAATGTTAGTAATAATAGCTTTTTCATAATTTTAGTTTAAATATTAATAGTCTTTTTTAAGAGTCTCCGGCAGGTTCCGGAACGTTGCAGTTTTCGGTAAATAAATTATCGCTTACCAAAAACCGACACAATACCGCAAACTCTCTATAAAACTACTTGTAATCCTGTTGGTGGAAAACTCATTTGTGATGAGTCGATGGAAAAATGTTCTCAAATGAGGTATTTAAGGGTGTGTTCAGGCTATGGATTACAAACTCAGCACCTTTACACTTTCCATGGCTTTACGCTTTACAAAATCTTCTGTATCTGTACTCTGTAATAGTTTCTGCATTGGTTTTACGGCTCTTTTATCGCCCAGACCAGCCAGAATATCAATTACCGTAATCTGTAAAGTTGGCTCTTTTTGTGTGAGCAATGTCTGAATTAAAGCATCACGGGCTATTTTTTCATTTCCGAAGTGCGACAGCGCCTCTGCTGCTGCTGTTCGTACATTGATATTGGTATCGGTATTCAGGGTCTTTATCAGCGCCTGCAACACTTTGTCATCAGGTTTGCTTATATCATAGCTATAATTCACCGCCTGTATTCTCTCTGAAGCCGACTCATTTTTGAGCATAGCCAGCATTTGTCTGGTTTCGTTCATTTCTTTCCTGAGAGTCGGAATTTCCCCCAGGTCGTTCAGGTCTTTGTCGGCGGTTCTTCTGCCTATCCAGAAAATACCTACTATCAGTGCAATTCCTGCGGCATATTTCAGTATCGGTGAGTTAATCCAGCTGACTCTTAATGCACTCTTTTGTTCTTTTTCTTTTTTCTTCAGCTCAGCACCTTTTTCTTTTTCGAGCATCATATAGAAGCCTAAATCTAAAGTTGCGGTTGGGTCTAGCTCCGTAGGCTTATGCATATCGGCATAAAAAGCCTTTAAATCCTCAAACTCTTCACTTAAAGCTTCGTCGTTGGCCAGCAATTCTTCTAACTCTTTTCTTTGCCTGGCGTTTAGTTTATCTTCTAAATAATCTGCAAATAATTGTTCCATGTTCACAGTCCTCCTTGTTTTATTAATTTAACTTTAAATACTCTTCTTTTAACTGTTTCAAACCCCTGTGTACTCTTACTTTAACCAGTGCCACTGATATATTCAGTATGTCGGCTATTTCGTCGTATTTCAGTTCGTCATATCTACTCATGGTCAGTACCTCCTGATACTCCTGAGGCAGTTTTTTTAAGGCTTTCTGAATTAAAAGGTATTGCTCATCATCATAATTTTCTTCTTCGGCTACTTCAATGTTCTCGTGTAAATCTTTGTGGTTGTGTTGGTGTTCTTTCAGATAATCGTGATAAATATTCCGGGCAATCCGATAAATCCATGTCCGGAATTCGTACCCATCCCGGAAACTTTTCCGGTAATGAATGATACGATAGAAAACCTGTTGTGTCAGGTCCTGGCTCGAATCGCGCTCTACTCCGAATCTGAGGTAGAAATTGTATAATGGGCGTTTGTAGCGTTCGTACAAAATCGCAGCCTTATCCAAGTCGCCACCGGCTACAAATTGCATAGCTGCCTCATCAGTCATAGTAGAGCTTTTTCGTTTTTAGGTTTCTGATAATGATTACTTGAAGAATGATGAAAGGTTACAAATATTCTGAAAAAAAAATATTTAGATTTTTAATGGTCTGTTTTATAACCTAATTTCATTGTCTTATAGCGTAGACGAATAAGGGAGGAATTTGTTACAAACGCAGGTGTTTTATTATGTCGGATGGAGGAGAGGATTAAAATTCATATACAAATCTTAGTCTTTCAATGGCTATCCATTCAATTGGCCAATAACATTATCCCCCAAATTAGGGGATATAAATAGCAAATAATAATCAGAAATTTGTAGTTTGGTCTCAATTACAAACTAATTTATCAATAAACTAACAATTATTCTACTG
>CALRLN020000384.1:0-5470 GCA_943368675.1 Chitinophaga pinensis
TAATTCTTCAATAACGCTATCTACGATATTGCCTGCCGGAACCATCAACCAGATAACTCTTCTGCCTGTTAGTTTTTCACATACTTCTTTCAATGAATAGGCGGTCACAATCCCCCCCTCTTCTCCTATTTTTTTTACCGATTCGGCATTTACATCCTGTGCTACAACCTCGTAATGATTATTACGTAGATTAAGGGCCAGATTATAACCCATTTTACCAAGGCCAACAATTCCAATTTGCATACGAAAAGTCCCTAAGAAGGGTAGGTTTGAATGTTAGAATATTAATTTAGTCAGAACTCAGAAACCAGAGCATAAATTTTAAGCTATTCAGTTATAAACGCTTTATAAAATAATAGTTTGCCCCTGTTGTGTCAAAACTACAAAAATTTCTTCGTTTGCAGGAATCAGAGTTGATAAAAGACACCCATTGCAAAAAAATCAGCAGATATTATTAAATTGCTACGCAAATAAAACCCCACTATAAATGAAGCAGCGCCTGACGTCATTAGATGTTTTCAGAGGCATGACCATCATGCTTATGACCATTGTTAATAACCCGGGTGATTGGGGTCATATATATTCACCACTTGAGCACGCCGAATGGCACGGTTGTACACCTACCGATTTAGTTTTCCCTTTTTTCCTTTTCATTGTAGGCGTTTCTGCTGTTTTATCTATGCCTGTTAAAAGATTTGATGCAGGTACTTTCGAGCGGATTATTACCCGTACTTTACGGATTTTCCTCCTGGGCTTATTTCTCAATTTCTTTTCCAAAATACATATGGGAACATTGACGGGCATACCGCTCATGCTGATTCGTTTGGTCTTTACCGCACTTATCACAATGGCTTTACTGGGTGATTACGATAAAAAAAGACAATTTTTTATCGCCGTGGGTCTGTTTGTATTGATGATGATGCTGGCCTTTGCTTTTGAAGATTTCAAAGAGGTGCGTATTCCGGGTGTTTTGCAACGTATTGCCATCGTCTATCTGATTGTTTCAATCCTTTATGCTACTACCAATACTACCACCCAAATCATTGTAGGTCTGGTTTGTCTGTTTGGTTATTGGGCTTTGATGGCGCTTGTACCTGTACCGGGAATAGGGGCAGGGAATTTTGAAAAAGGTACTAATCTGGCAGCCTGGTTAGATAATATCCTGTTACCGGGGCACTTATGGGCAACCTCAAAAACATGGGACCCCGAGGGTATTCTAAGCACTATCCCTGCGATAGGAACAGGTATAGCTGGGATTATGACTGGAAAGTTGCTGACAAATAATTTTGATAAAAACAAGAAAGCAATTTATTTGCTGAGTGCCGGAGTAGCAGGTGTCCTGATTGGCTTCCTGTGGGATATGGTGTTTCCTATCAACAAAGCACTCTGGACAAGCTCTTTTGTTTTATATACTGCCGGTTGGGCATTGCTAGTGTTAGGTGTATTATATTACATAATTGATGTAATACGCTTTGATTTCTGGACTAAGCCTTTTGTGATTTTCGGAGTAAACCCTATGGTAGTGTTTTTCTTTTCGGGTATTATACCCCGGGTATTGAATATTATTAAGATTCCGGTAGCTGGCAGTCCGGAAGAAAACCCCGGATTAATTTCTTGGATATATGAGTATGGTATTGCACCATTATTTGCTGAGCCCAAAAATGCCTCTCTGGCAGGGGCTTTGGTATATGTGCTTATCTGGTTTATTATTCTATGGTTTTTTTATAGAAGAAAATTAATTTTTAAAGTTTAATTTCGTTTCTTAGTAGCATTATTTATCACAGCGAACCTGTTTAAACAGGTTCTATATCAACCTTAATTTGACAATGAAAAAAGTATTGATTTTCGCTTTAGCCATTTGTGCCATCAATGCCTCGGCACAAAAAGGGAAATGGGTAAAATTATTTGATGGAAAAACAACCAACGGCTGGCATACCTGGAAAGCAAAAGAAGTAAAAGGCTGGCACGTAATGAACGGCGTATTGATGACACACGGCGGCAGTGGTGATCTTGTCTCAGACAAAGAATATGAAAACTACGAATTAGAGTTTGATTTTAAAGCGGCACCGAAAGGTAATAGTGGAGTAATTTATAAAGTGATTGAAACACCAGAGCAAAATGCCAGCTATATGTCAGGGCCTGAATACCAGATTATTGACGATGCGAATTATCCTGCTAAATTGAAAGATACACAAAAAACAGCCGCTAATTACGACTTACAGCCACCAAAAAGCTTTACTATAGTAAAACCTGCCGGACAATGGAACAAAGGCAAAATTATTATTAAAGATGGCCATATTGAGCATTGGCTGAATGGTGAAAAAGTAGTGGAATATGAATATGGTAGCACAGACTGGCACTCGATGGTGGCGAAAAGCAAATTTCCGACATGGGAGTATGCCAAGCCTCACGACAAGGGTAAAATAGCCCTGCAAGACCACGGCGATATGGTGTCTTTCAGAAATATCAGAATCAGAGAATTATAAAATCGGATAAGACTTTCATAAAGTAAAAAGGCTTGGGGTGATATTCACTTCAAGCCTTTTCTATAAAATTGATTTTGGATTACATTTTCCATTTAATACCACAACCAATCGCTTTGGCTGATGTAATTTCTATTGGTTTATTGGCTAATAAGGCATCAACAGCCTGTTTTACATAATGCACACTGGCCGCAGAGGCATCGTTGGAATTATTGTCGATAGCGCCATGATAAGCCAGAATATAATCATTGCCCTCACGTTTTACCACATAGGCAGTAGGAGTGCTTCTGGCTCCATAAGTTTTGGCTACTTCCTGGGTTTCGTCTAATAAGTACGGAAACTCATAGCCTTTACTCTTAGCTCTGTCCTGCATTTCACTGAAACTATCTCCCGGCGAACGTGTGCCGTCGTTGGCATTAATGGCTATTACCGGATAGCCTTTTGGTGCATAAGTCTTGTTTAAATCCAGAATACGTTGTTCATAGGCTTGTGCTACCGGACAGGTATTGCAGGTTATAACCACAATATATCCTTTTGCTGTTGCATCATGCCCCAAAGCCACCATTTTGTTGTCAACATTTTTCAGGTTGAAAATCATCACTTTGTCTCCTACCTTATAACCATCTGTTGGTAATAGGAAGCTGCTAAGCACAAAAAATAGTGCTGCTGCCATGCCAGAAAAGATTGTTTTTTTCATAAAATTCAAAATTGTGTTAAACAATTGGAGTATTAATTGACGAAAGGCTTCAATTCGCTTTCTAATTGGCTTTCTGTCAAAGACTGCTCAAATGTTTTACGTATCTGATTACCTGAAGCAATAATAAGTGTGAAGGGTAAAGAACCTGACCAATCCACCGAGATCAAATCAATCCATAAATTATAATCAGGCTCATCTAATAGATAAATGCTAGACGACCAAAGGTTATTTTTCGCCACAAAAGGTTTTACTTTCGTATTCAGATCTTTTACAACATCCAGATTAATCAAAACTACCTTTACTTTCTTACCGGCATATTTTTTACTGATTTGCTCAAAGTAAGGAAGCTCTTCTATGCATGGCTTGCACCAGGTAGCCCAGAAGTTTACCACCAATACAGTATCTTTCGACTGTTTGAACATCTTTTCCAGGGTAGGATATTTGATGGCCTGTACATTTTGTGCCACGCTTTCATATCCAAAACCCCATAAAAAGCTAAAAAGCAATATAAATCTTTTAAATACCATCTTTAAAAAGAGATGAATTCTGTTTCATTGATGTATAGTTAAGAACGTCTGTAAAATTGAGATATTTTATTGGGGTAGAGCGTATAAGGCTAGGCCGGAAAACCTACTGTAAACAAATCTAAACTTTAGAAGCCAATTGAGCAACGTTTTTACTCCTTTTTATCAAAGAATCTATAACAATTTTACCACGGAGTCAGACGGAGTAAGGCACAGCGTTTCTCGAAGTTTTAGTACTTACTTCGTGAAACGCTTTACATCAACTCTCAGAAACCCTGTGGTTAAAATTCTGCCACTACTTACTCTTCACTCCAAACAACAATCTGGTAAAATTAAATGGCCTGATAAGAAAATGGTAAATAAACAAACTAAATCCAAAAGTACCCAAAACCAAAATGGATAGCTTCAACCAGACATTCAAATCCCAGTCAGCAATATGGAAGCCAATGGCAACTGTAATAGTCTGATGCAGAATATAAAAAGGATAAACTGCTTCAGTACTATAAGTTAAAAAACTGTTTTTGAAATTAAGATAATGTTTCGCAAATCCACAAATGCCCAGGATAGTTGTCCAAAGGCTAACCATTGTCAGAACCCCGTTAATGAAAGGCATATAAGGTAAATCATCAGGGATACTTCCGAAAATTGCATCAAATGAAATTCTGAATACAATAATGAATGTCCCAACACTAATAAGCGCAATACGATATTTCTCCACCAGATCCCATATTTTCTGATTGGTCCCTATCATATAGCCATAGATAAAGATAGTAAGTGAAAGCGTGAAATTATACCAGTCTGAAATCAGATTATTACTTACAGGCCATCTGTCTCTGAGTGTCCAGTAAAGAATCATGGGTATTACACTTAGTAATAATACTCCCCAGATATTAGTAAAGGCAGCTTTTACAACAGCTATTATCTTTTTGGCATTATCTGATTTTAGCCATAAAAAAAGAGGCGTGCATAACAAAGAGAAAACCCACAAGTAAGCCACAAACCATAAATGGTGCCACGAAAAATCACCTTTGGGATAGGGAATGAAATTGAAAACATTAGGATAAAAGTCTAAATAAGAACCATTGAATTGCCCACTCTGTAATCGCTCAAAGTAGATTTGTGGTGGTACAATTACAAACATACCAAATACAAGAGGTAATAATAATCGCTTGGTGCGCTCACCGATAAATTGCCATCCTGTGCGTGACTTCATGGCAAAACTCACACCCACACCTGAAATAAAAAATAATAAAGGCAAACGCCATAGATGCAACCATTCCATAGGATACTCCATGATATAGTTGACTTCGTTGTTTTTCACATGCCAGCCCCAGCTAACGAAGAACATGCCACTATGAAAAAAGATAAGAATACAGAAAGCCAATACCCTGATCCAGTCGATATAATACTGACGTTTGGCTGTTTTGGTTTCGGGTGCATGTGATGTTGTAACAGGTTCCATAATTTTGTGCATAATTGTTTAAATGATGCCACAAAAGTAGATGAAAGGATAGGCATGGATAGCCTTTCCCGATAAGCGAGACGTTCGAGCCGATAAAAACGAACATTCAGAAACTGTTTAAGTTAATATTGTTACGCTCAAAATGATTCTTTTTCACAAATACTGCGTTGCCACAATCCTCATTTAGCTCTGCTAAACTCCGGTTGCAGCGCCTTGTCTTTGTAAAAAATAATGCATTTTGATTTATAAAATTTAACTTAAATAGTTTCTTATTTCTGTACCCTGAATTGAGAAGGTGTCTGTC
>CALRLN020000385.1:0-5456 GCA_943368675.1 Chitinophaga pinensis
CTAAGCCTGTGACGAATATTAGTTTTCCTACCACCACAACTTCTGAAATTGTTCTTCTATCAAAGATAAGCTTTCTTGATTTTATACAAATCACTCTTTCAATCTCAAATCTAAAAGACGACATGTTGGCGTCTCCGTTGGTATGTCCATAGATTTAGATTACGGGTATAATTATGAAACCTAAAATATCATTTTTTGCATCCTTATATATCGGTAGAGACCACATGTTGGCGTCTCCCTCTCTACCAAATGGCACATTAATGATATTTCAGCAATCCTACGACTGCATAACTTCCGAATACGCAATTTCATTCACCACGCCATCCTTCCGGATATCAAACCATACAAAATAGGCTGTTACGAGGGTTGAAAGTATAAAATAAGCTACAATGACTGCCGTAGCCCAGGGGAATTGCGCATTGATACCAAACCAGTCGCCCATCTGATAGATGATAAACAGGCCGATGACGTTTTTCAGGGTTTCGTACAGAAGCGCATAAGGGTTTCTATCCATCAGCTCAGTATAGGCAAATACAATCAGGAAGATAAAACCACCATAAATAAATATATTAGGACTACCGATGCTGGCAAGATTGGCAAAGAAATAGCTGATAAGCCCGAAAGTAGACAGAAACTGGATACTGATCCAGACCTGCATCAGCAAGGAGGCCTTTGGGGAATACTTTTTAAAATGATAGGGGTCTTCTATTTTATGTATCGGATATTTCTCAATCACATCGGCCGGGCGCCAGCCAGTGGGCATAAACCAGATACGGAACTTATCGCGCCAGCTATCGGTGCGCCAGGCATCCTGTATCAATAACCACAGATGCTGAAAATTAATCTTGATGGGGTTCCAGGTGCTGACGGGCCGGGTGATACCGTAAACTGGTGGCACATCAGGAAGTTCTTCCTGAAAAGTGCCGAAGAGTTTATCCCAGATGATGAATATCTGCGAGTGATTTTTATCGATGTATTCGGGGTTAATGGCATGGTGCACTCTGTGGTGCGCCGGGGTAACAATGATTTTTTCAAGAAAACCCATCTTGCCTATATACACGGTATGATACCAGAACTGCGCAAATAAATGTAAAGGTGCCACGATGGCAATCACTTTGGCATCGACGCCCAAAAGCGCTGCGGGCAACAGGAAAACCGTAAAGAGATTGACAAAGGTAGAGATACTCTGCCGCAGGGCGCAGGCCAGATTAAACTCTTCGCTGCTATGATGGATGGCGTGTTTGTTCCAGAAAAAATTAATCTGATGGCTCATGCGATGCACCCAGTAGCCCGCGAAATCGAGGGCTATAAATGCAATAACGTATACCCAGACGGTAGACTCTACCTTATAGATAGCCCAGTGGCGCACCATGTAGTCGTAGGTGAGTAGCGAGATGCTGAGCCCTAATACGTCTTTGATGATGTTGGTGTAGCCGGAGGTCATGCTCGAAAGCATATCCATTGTTTTGAATGACTCTTTCTTAGCGAACCAGCCATAAAGTTTTTCTAACAATACCAGGCCCAGAAATACAGGCATAGCGATGTTCAGGATTTTGCCGTAGGTTTCCATTATAGTATGCTTGCATAATATTAGTGATGCAAGATAGTAATATTCTCAGAAATTTTAAAGTTTTTTTGTGAAACGAACAGCCTTTGATTTTATTATTTTATTCGGGGGGCTTATACTATTCAATCAAAAATTCTGTTATACGTATATATACCATAAATAGCTATGATTCTGGCCATTATTGTTGTGATAATCTTGCTGTTAATCATTAGTGTTCATTTTTCAGGCAAGCATTTGGTAGAGGTAGAAAAGCAAAAAACAGCATACGGCTGGTTTGTGCTGAGTAACCTGCTGATTTTCGTTTCGGGAATAATAGTAATCTATTTTATAACCCGGCATGATGAAAAAGGTGTCAGGTTTCTTGTGCTGACATTAGGTTTTATACTTACCCAAATAATATTGGCTATTGGAATAGCTTTGATAGTAGGATTTGTGAAAAAGAAGAAAAACAAGCTACAATGAATGCCATCAACAGATAAAGTCCTGACGACAAAAGTATAATTTATCTTTTACTTGCAAATGCCCATACTTTCGATCAATCGCACAACCAGAGGCCTGATTTTCCTCACAGCTCTATGCATTGCCTTTATCGCCGCCCGAATCATACTTAAGGATAACCTACGCTACAGTTTTCTGCTCTGGAATCTTTTTCTTGCCTGGATTCCGCTCTTGCTGGCGCAACTGGCACACAGGGTTATTGAACGAAGGGCCTTTTCTGTTGCAGTACTGTTTCTCTGGCTTTTGTTTTTCCCGAATGCGCCTTATATCATTACCGATCTGCTGCATCTTAAGGGGTATTCACAGAATATTCTCTGGTTTGATAGTCTGCTGATTTTTACGTTTGCTATTACGGGTTTGTTAATCGGTTTGGTTTCGTTAAACCTGGCACACCAAAGCCTTGAAATACTATTTGGTAAGGCTCAGGCCTGGGCTTTTATTGTGGCAAGCCTTGTTTTGTTAGGCTTCGGTATTTATCTGGGCAGGTACTGTCGTTTGAATAGCTGGGATTTATTCAACAAACCTCTCTGGCTTGCAGGCAGGGTGCTGCACCAGTTCGAGAACCCGATGGCGTTTAAACTGACTTTTACCTATGCAGGGGTTATTCTGGGGTTTTATCTGGCTTTAAGGAGTTTTGGGGGTGAGGGGGAGGTGAAATTGAAACATGAGTAAAGCCTGAATTTACTCCCTCTTCACCACCATATAAATCTTCCTCTGTTCATTAGTCATGATGAAATCAGTATTGCTGGTGTAATTGAGGGCTTCCATCTGATTACGGCCTATTTTAATGCAGCCTTTGGGTTTTGAAAAGTTTATTTCGCCGTTTACAATCTCAAATGTATAGATTTTGCCATAACTCAGCAGGGCAAATTCTTTTCCGTCGGGGCTTATGTCGGCGGCTGTTACGGGGCTTTTAAGAAATATACTTTCTTTGGGGTTGATGGTATAATCTCCGGCTTTGTCGGGCAGTATATACAGTTTTGTCCGGTGTTTATTCGACCAGTCTTTTGAAAAAAGGTAGAGATTGCCTTTATACCAGAAAAACGCTTCACAATCAAATACCCGCTCTTTTGACGGAAACTCCGTCTGGTCGGCATAGCGAAAGGTAATTTTCTCCGTATTCTTATTTTTGTGTTTGTAAATCGTGAGGTCTTGCCGGGCCTGATTATTATTGCCAAAATCACCGATGTAGATATGCCCCTGGTCGTCTTTGGTTAGTTCTTCCCAGTCGATATTCTGCGAGTCGTTCACAAAAAGGGTATCAAAAATATAACCCCGTTTGTCAATCATGTATAGTTCTGTATTTCCGCCACCGTCATTGTGGGTCCAGTAATAGTTTTCCTGCCAGGCGGGTGTAAGGCCTGAGTTTTCGTTGATACAGACAGGCATGCGGCCTGTTTTAGTGATAGTATACTGGCTTTTGGCAGAGGTGAATCCACTCTTGTGTATTTCTGAATGACAATTGCAGGTGGCAATTTTCATCGAAAACAACAACATATAAAATTTATAGAGCAACATGGGCTATTATGCGGTACGCCGGATAAGGGATATTAAATATATAAACGGTTTAACTTATAAAATCACTAATTTTATACTTGTTCGCTATCTTACTTTTGGCCGTATATGAAAAAGTAATTAAATGGGCAAGATTAAGGCTATTCTTTGGGCTAAAGCCCATGTATAACTTGGTCTTTTCGAATCCACGACCTAAAGGTCATGGCAATTGAATAAGTTAGTTTTCTAAAAGTTTGAATTTAGACAACAAGTTAGCTAATTTTGGACTGTTTGAAAACAAGTGTTATATAATTTCTAACCTATTCTTATGCAAACCCGCCCACAGCCATTTTTTACCCGCCTTGCCTATGTGCTTATTTCGCTGGTAATTGTTATTTACGGCATGTATATTTTAAGGGATTTGCTTATTCCGCTTACATTTTCTGGCATCATCGCCCTGTTGCTGGTGCCGGTATGTCTGTTTTTAGAGAAGTATGGTTTTCCGCGCTGGCTGGCTATTACGGTAGCTGTTTTGTTGAGTTTAGGGCTCATAGTGCTGTTGTTTTATATTATCTATATTCAGATAGCAGACCTCGAAGAGATTTTACCTCAACTGAGCGATAAAGCAGAAAAGTGGTACCGTGATTTGCAATTCATGATCCGGGATACTTTTCATATCAGCCGCACCAAGCAACGCATTGAGGGACAAAAATACCTGACCGAATTTATCAAAAACAATGGGGATATTATTACCAATACGCTCTCTACCACAACAGGCTTACTGGGTAATCTGACACTGATCCCGCTTTATGTCTTTCTGCTATTGCTTTACCGCGATTTTATCCGGGTGTTTTTATACAAAGCCCTGAAACCCGTGAGCAACCATCGGGTAGATGTGGTGCTGAAAAAAGTAAAAGATGTGGTGGTGAATTATGTGGTGGGCCTCATTATCGTGATTGGTATCATCGGGATTCTGAATACAACAGGCTTGCTTATACTGGGTATTGACCATGCATTTTTCTTTGGTTTTTTTGCGGCTATTCTTGTCCTTATACCCTATATCGGGGTGGCGATAGGGTCGTTATTGCCGATAGTATTTGCGCTTATTACTAAAGATTCGGGCTGGTATGCATTCGGGGTAGCGGCTTTGTTTTTTGGAGTGCAGTTTCTGGAAGGCAATTTTATAACGCCTTATGTGGTGGGCTCGAAGGTGAGTATCAACTCTATGTCGGCTATTATTGCCCTGATTATCTTCGGTAACCTGTGGGGGCTTTCGGGTCTGGTGCTGGCTTTGCCGCTTACGGCTATTATCAAAGTTATCTTCGATTCGATAGAAGGCCTGAGACCCTACGGCTTCCTCATTGGCGATGCTGACCATGATGATGTCAGGAAGCGGCGGGGGTAGGGAAAACAATGAAAGCCATTTAATGGAATGCAAGAAGTAAAAATTCTACAATAATAAGACCCATTTTGTAGAAGACGACCTGTAGGCGTCTCGTTGGTTTGTCAAAAGGTTAAAATTCAAATTGAGGACGAATTTTGATAGTAAATATATTCGTTCTCTGCATCGTTATAACCCCTTGGAGACACCTGCAAGTCGTCTAAGAGTATGGAATTTTTATTTTTTTAGTATTATTCTTTACGGCTGGATATAGAGAAAACCTTAAATCCTTTTCCCATTGTTGGAGAGGGATTTAAGGCCGAAGAAGGCAAGCCATGCCTCCAAAATTATTTGGCGCAGGCAGCCTCTGAAATGTCTTCTATGTTTAATTAAGGTTAACTGACTGATGTAAAATTATATCATAGTTCTACACCGGTGGTTAGTTTTCTTTGCAGAGGCAGGTCTGCTCTTTTTACGAACGTAATCGGTACAAAGGCATCGGTTGGTGAGCCGATA
>CALRLN020000386.1:0-5450 GCA_943368675.1 Chitinophaga pinensis
TTTATTTGACATACAAATCCTGATTAAATGTGCAACATTTATAATCAGGCGCCATCAGCTTGTTTAAGGCGGTTCAATTAGGAAGACACCATTTCCTGTTTTTTACAATACAAAAGTAATCATTGTGCTGATATATAAAAATAAGAGCCATAAAATTGTATTTTCTGTGGCTCTTAACAGACCTTAATCAATTAGTCCAGTGGCAACTCGGTTGTAATGGCTATTCTATTCCATGCATTAATAGCTACAATAGCAACAATAATTTGCGCTAAATGATTAGGATTGAATAAACGCTCGGCTGTTTTATACGTTTCTTCAGAAACATGGTTTTGAACCAATGTTATTTCTTCTGTTAAAGCTAATATGGCTCTTTCCTCTTCCGTGTAGAGTGTCGTTTCCCGCCAGGCACTTAACAGATAAATGCGTTGTTCGGTTTCTCCATCTTTTTTAGCTTCACGAGTATGCATATTGATACAGAAAGCACAACCGTTAATCATAGAAGCCATTATCTTGATTAAATGTTGGTGTGTTTTGCTAATCTGTGAATTCTGTACATAATTTGCCAGACCATACATAGCTTTATATGCCGCTGGTTCCACTTGTTGAATATTGATTCTTGTGCTCATTTTTGTTTGTGTTTTAATGAGTACAAAGGTCGGCAGCAGCTGGCTGAAAAAACTTAAACAGGTTTAAGAAACGCTATTCATATCTTTTTTTTACGGATCTCACTCAGATACTCAGGAGTAAAGCCCAGAAAAGAAGCTAACATATATTGTGGAACCCGATTAACAAACTCCGGATAATGATTCTGAAAATTACGATACATTTCTTCTCTCGAAAGGTTGTAAGTATGTTTGATGCGTATTTGTGAGGCGCCATACGCCCTCTGAAGAATGAGTCTGAAATAGCGCTCAATTTTAGGGATTTCTTTTGATAAGGTTTCCTGTTGTTCGGTGGTAAGTACAAGAATATCAGAATGCTCAACAGCCTGAATATAAAAACCGGAAGGGTTTTGGTTTAAAAGCGCTGAATAATTACTTAACCACCAGTTTTCAAGTGCAAAATTTGTGGTTTGTTCATCTCCTTTATCACTGATAAAAAACATTCTCAGACAGCCTTTTTCGACAAAATAACTGGCTTTGCATAGTTGCCCCTCTTTTAATAAATACTCTTTCTTTTTTATGGATATAGGCTGTACACAAGCCGTTATGAGTTGTTCTTCCTCTCTGTTTAAGTCAATGTATTTTTTTATGTGGTTGAGTAGGCTGGTAGACATTAGTACAATGATTAGTGCATTTAATCAATAAAAAAGGGCAGAAGTTAATTTCTGCCCTTAAATATAATACACTAGCCAAGATTTGTAATATCAAAAGGTAATTTCCTGATGCGCTTACCCGTAGCTGCAAAAATAGCATTACCCAATGCCGGCGCAATAGGAGGTAAGCCCGGCTCACCAACACCACCTGGATTGGCACCGCTATCAATGATATGAATCTCCATTTTAGGCGCCTCGTTCAGACGCATGAGATTGAACTGATGGAAATTCGTCTGGTCACAAACACCGTTGGTGAATGTTATTCCGTCTTTAATGGCAGATGTCAGCCCCATCACTATATTTCCTTCAGTTTGAGCTTTTACGTTATCAGGGTTTACATAATAACCGCAATCAATCACCGATACCACTTTTTCTATCTTTACACCATTATCTTTTTTGCTTACAGTGATGCAGGCAGCGGAAATACTATCGAACGAACGGAATACTGCCATCCCTTTAGCCTGACCTGAGGGCAATTTTTCGTTCCAGTTGGCTTTTTCGGCCAGGGTTTCCAATACTTTTCTGAAACGGTCGTCGGACAAAATATCCAGACGCGCCTGAAGCGGGTCTTTCCCTGCCAAATGCGCTAACTCATCAATAAAGCATTCCTGACCCCAACCAAAATTAGAAGCATAAACTGAGCGCCACCATACAATCGGTATATCGGTTTTTACGTTTGTCCAGCTTACTTTTGAGGCAGTACTGAAATTATATTTGCTGTTTTCAGTACTGATTTCACCACTCAACCATGGATCAGCTTCATCATCTTTTAAGCCTTTAAATACCTGCCCCACAATGGATTCACCGATAGCATGGTGATGGAATCCTGTAATTTTACCATTTTCAACAAATCCCTGCATGTGGCTCAGCATACCCGGACGGTACGGCCCCTGGGTAATATCATCTTCACGGGTCCAGATAACCTTTACAGGTTTTTTCAGTTCTTTTGATAAATGGCAGGCTTCCAACAGAAAATCATGATAAGCTTTACGGCCAAAGGCCCCACCCAAAAGTGTTACATTTATTTTTACCTGTTCAGGCTTTACATTCATATAGCCGCATACATCTCTCAGCGCCCAGTCTGGGCCTTGCACCGGAGCCCATATTTCAATCGAACCATCATCTTTTACATGTACTATTGCATTTTCAGGCTCAATAGGTGCATGGGCAAGGAATGGCGTTTCGTAATTTGCTTCAAGTTTTTTCTCTGCCGATGCATATTTTGCTGAAAAATCTCCTTTCTCTTCATAGTTAATACCCTCTTTCCTGGCGGCTTCATAAGTTTCTGCAAAATACTTCCGGGTACTTAGAGTTTTGTCATAATTGCCATTATCCCATTGTACTTTCAATGCTTTTTTGCCTTTCAGGGCAGCCCACCAGTTAGTTGCAATCACTGCCACCGCCTCTGATTTCCGGTGAGGCATCGGGCGCTCTGTTCTTACTACCTGTAATACACCAGTTACTTTTTTGGTATCTGCATCATCGATAGATGCTATTTTACCGTGTAGCATAGGCGAGTGAACAATGCTGGCATATACCATTCCGGGTACGTCTACATCTAAGCCATATACGGCTTTCCCAGTTACACGCTCAGGTACATCCAGGCGTTTGTTGTATTTACCAATGATTTTGAAATCCTTTGGTTCTTTCAAAACCGGATTTTTCGGAATCTCCAATCTGGATGCATCATCGGCCAGTTCACCATAAGTCAGGCTTTTACCACTACCACGATGTACTATTTTACCATCCTGCGCAAAACACTCGGTTGTTGAAACATTCCATCGTTTAGCGGCTGTCTGGGTGAGCATTTCACGGGCAGCTGCACCCGCTTTACGGATTGGTTGCCATAAGGCTCTTACTGAGCTGCTGCCGCCTGAGGTCTGGTCTCCGTATTTTCCTTTGCCATCACTCTGTACAATTTTTACCTTTTCAAGGCTCACTTCGAGTTCTTCGGCCAGAAGAGAGGGAACTGCCTGCGTTGAACCTTGCCCCATGTCAGGACGTGGGTTTACCAGCGTTATATTTCCGGCAGTATCTATAATGATAAACGGATTTATTTCGAGACTTACGATAGCAGGGGTAATCTTTTTGAGTGTAGCATCTTTGGCAAAAGAAGATACTCCCAGAGCAAAACCAAAGGTGGTCAAACCAGAGGTTTTTATGAAATTACGTCTTGAAGTCATAATATTTTTAATAATTTTTGTCGTAGTAAATAATCATATTACTTGCCTCCGCCAACACCGGCACCGGTTCTGACTGTATCAGATGCTTTGTGAATGGCTTTACGGATACGGTCATACGTACCACAACGGCAAAGATTACCGCTCATAGCTGCATCAATGTCTTCATCAGTCGGATTCGGTGTAGTCTTTAATAAAGCTACTGCCGACATGATTTGTCCGGACTGGCAATAACCGCATTGCGGTACCTGCTCATCAATCCAGGCCTGCTGAACAGCATGTAATTGTACTTCACCGATGCCCTCGATAGTAGTTATCTTAGCATTTTTGGCGACAGCCGAGATGGGAGTTTGACATGAACGGATAGGTTGGCCGTTCAAATGAACTGTGCAGGCTCCGCACATGGCCATTCCACAACCAAATTTGGTTCCTTTTAAGCCAACAAAGTCACGGATTACCCAGAGAAGCGGCATATCTGGCTCGACATCCACTTTTACTTTTTTGTTATTAACTGTTAAGTTGAAAACTGCCATAGTCGTAATAGGTATAGATGAATCTAAACTAATGTAAAATTTTACAAAAATTAAGACTTTTGCAATGTATTCTTTCAGTTATTAGACGAACGACAGAAAATTGATGAATTCTGGACATTTGCAGACACAAACTACAGCCGTTTGCTCTCATGATTTTTTATTCTTAGCTATTTTAATGAGCCTTCTACTTCATTGACTCTGCTTGATAAACTAAAAAATAGTACCTTGCAATATCTTTACATTTCATAAATAAATTCTACTTTTTAACCACTCATGTTTATAGATTTAAGAAGCGATACTGTTACAAAACCTACCCCTGCAATGAATGAGACCATGTTTAATGCAGAACTTGGCGATGATGTATTTGGAGATGACCCGACCGTAACAGCACTGGAGGAAAAGGCGGCCGCCATGTTTGGCAAGGAAGCAGCACTTTTCTGTACCTCCGGAACTATGACAAACCAACTGGCGATCAGAGTACATACAACACCGGGCAGTGAAGTGATTTGTGATAAAATGTCTCATATTTACTTATATGAGGGTGGAGGAGTACCGCTTAACTCTTTCTCTTCTTTGAAACTATTAGAAGGAGATAAGGGCAGAATCAATGCCCAACAGGTTCGGGATGCGATTAATAACCCTGATGATATTCATCAACCTGTCACTCGTTTAGTATCTCTTGAAAATACCATGAATAAGGGTGGGGGATGTTACTACAACCTATCTGATATTGAAGCTATCAGAGAAGCGTGCAATGAGTATCAATTGCCTTTACATCTGGATGGAGCCAGAATTTTCAATGCATTGGTAGAGACTAACGAATTGCCAGCAACTCATGGGCAATTATTTGATTCTATCAGTATTTGTTTATCTAAGGGGCTGGGCTGCCCGATTGGTTCTCTATTAATAGGTAAAAAGGATTTTATTAAAAAAGCCAGACGATTCCGTAAGGTTATGGGTGGAGGCTGGCGTCAGGCTGGTTTACTGGCTGCTGCCGGAATATATGCTTTAGATAATAATATTGAACGCCTGAAAGAAGACCACGCCAGAGCAAGAAAAATAGGGCAGATGCTGGAAGGCTTGCCATTTGTAGAAGAAATCTATCCGATAGATACCAATATCGTAATTTTCAGATTGCCTGAATCAATCCTTGCTACGGAATTTGTAGTAAAGGCAAAAGAGCATAACCTGGGTTGTGTTACTTTCGGAAAACATCTGGTACGATTTGTTACCCACCTTGACTTTTCCGATGAACACTTGGGAGAGTTTGAGAAGGTGATTAAGCAACTACGACTTGAAAAATCTGTCTAGTCCTAAATAGGCGATACACTTATTTAGATTTAAAATACTAATTTAGGGAATCCAATTGGGAGTTTTCAGTTGGATTCTTTTTTTTATAAGTTCGGATTTTTATTTGACTTT
>CALRLN020000387.1:0-5443 GCA_943368675.1 Chitinophaga pinensis
AAGAGTTTTGTTTCTGACACAAAGACATTTAAGGTTACAGCTGTTATTGCAGATATACCAAAGCAGACGCATTATAATTTCGACGCTATTGTGCCTATGTCAAATGATGAACAAAGCAAGCAGAATACCTGGTTGAGCCAGAATTATAATACCTATCTGCTGCTTCGAAAAGATGCCAATCTTGCTGTTTTGCAAAGTAAAATGTACAAAATGAATCATGAAAGACTAGGGTTAGAACTGAAAGCAGTAATTAACCAGACGCTTGACGATTTTCTGAAGGGCGGAGGGTTAGCCAATATCAGTTTGATGCCATTGACCGATATACATCTGAAATCACATAAAATTGCTGAACTTGACGGCAACGGTAATCCGGATAATGTGTATATTTTTTCGGTGATAGGGTTTCTGATATTGCTTTTGGCTAGTTTTAATTATACCAACCTGTCTACAGCAGTTGCCACAAGCCGCGCCAAAGAAGTAGGTATGCGTAAAGTGATGGGTAGTAGTAAACTCAGCATCGTGAGCCAGTTTCTGGCAGAATCTTTTGCCTTATCTCTTTTAGCGTTGTTCATTTCGTTTGTCTTGTTGTTTGTTCTTTTGCCGGTTTTCAATGAGTTGTCTAGCAAATCGCTGTCTTTTACTGACATTCTCAGCCCTCAGCTCATATTGTCTTCGTTGGTATTAATGGTTTTGCTTTCCTTGTTTTCAGGTGCGTATCCGGCCTTTTTTATCTCTTCATTTGAACCTGGACAGGTACTGAAAGGCAAACTCGCCAAAGGCTTCAAGTCGGGCTGGTTTCGCAATTCTCTGGTAGTGTTTCAATTCAGTATTACCATTATACTTATGGTAGGAACTATTGTTATTTATCGTCAGCTGGACTTTATCAAAAACAAAGACCTGGGCTATAGTAGAAACCAGGTATTGGTATTGCCGAATATAGGGTCTTTAGGCAGCCAGACCGAGAGTTTTAAAAAGGAGTTATTAAGTATATCAGGCATCCAGAGCGCCTCAGTCAGTGATTATCTGCCTGTTAATAATTACCGGTCTAACGATACGTTCTTTAATACACCAACCGCAGATGTTAATGGCTCGGTATCCATGCAGAACTGGTATGTTGATGAAGATTATATCAATACATTAGGCATAAAAATGCTGAAAGGACGTAACTTCTCCAAAGACTTCGGTACAGATTCGGCGGCTATCATTCTGAACGAAACAGCCGCCAGAAAATTTGGAGGCGATGCCATTCTGGGCAAGCAGATTTATACCATTGTAAGTTTTAAACCAACCAAAATAGGTGCGCTTACTGTAATAGGTATTTGCAAGAATTTCAATTTCAGTAACCTTCGTGAAGAAATTACACCGCTCTCTCTGGTGTACGGCAAATCGGCGGGTAGTATTTCATTGAAAGTGGTTTCTCAGGATTTTCCGGGACTAATCAGCCAGATAGAGGCTAAATGGAAAGCACGGGTACCCGAACAGGCCTTCACTTATAGCTTTATGGACGAAGACTTCAACCGCCAGTATGAAGCAGACCAGAAGACGGGTAAAATCGCCACAAGCTTTTCTGCTCTGGCCATTCTTATAGCTTCATTAGGCTTGTTGGGTCTGGTATTATACGCAGTTGAGTTACGTACCAAAGAGATTGGTATCAGAAAAGTACTGGGTGCCAGTATACAAAGTGTCTATGCTTTACTGACCAGAGAGTTTATAGTTCTGGTTGTGGTGGCAATGGTTGTGGCATTTCCGGTTGCTTATTACCTGATGCAACGGTGGTTACAGGATTTTGCCTATAGGATCAATATTGAATGGTGGGTATTTGTAGTAGCGGGTGCATTTACGGTTTCAGTGGCTTTATTGACGGTCAGCTATCAGGCCATTAGAGCAGCCATGATGAATCCGGTGAAGAGCCTTAAAAGTGAATGAGCATAGTGCATGTGGCGCGAGCCTCGGGCTCGCAGTATGCTGTCTGAACTGTGATTTACCTGATTGATATGATTTAACATGAAAAAAAATTGCTTTTACCCTTACTTATGACATAATGATTTCAATAAGTGAAATCAATTAATCAGTTAAAACGATACGCCATTGCGGCAAAGTTTAGACAAAAAACCAGTAAAATGACCAACCCCTCTTCAAACATATCACCACCCAAATGGGCAGATAAACTGCTGAAAGTTTTTCTGCCTGATGATCTGGCAGAAGAGCTGCAAGGCGATATGCACGAACAGTTTGAAGTCCAGGTAGAGGAGTTTGGTTTGGCTAAAGCCCGATGGCTGTATGTGCAGGAGGTACTTAAGTTTTGCAGGCCTTATTATCTGAAGCGTCGGTTGATGCACAAAAAAGATGATTATCACTCTAATTCAATATTTTCATTCATTATGATAAGCAATTACTTTAAAATCGCCTGGAGGAATCTACTCAAACACAAGAGCTATTCCCTTATAAATATCGGAGGGTTGGCAGTAGGCCTGACGGTGACAATGTTGATTGGATTGTGGATGTATGATGAATTATCATACAACACACCCTTCAAAAACTATAAGAGCATTGCACAGGTAATGCAAACCCATACCATTAATGGTGAAAAAGGAACGGGGGTGGCTGTACCTATCCCGATAGCAAACGAGCTCCGTAACAGCTATGGTGATGATTTCAAACACATAGTGCTTTCATCGTGGACAGAAGGACACATGATTTCCATAGATGATAAAAAACTCTGGAAAGCGGGAAACTACATAGAGCCTGCTATTACCGAAATGCTGTCGCTCACAATGTTGAAAGGAACAAGAGCAGGTTTACAGGAACCTAACTCTATCTTGATTTCAGAAAGTACCGCTGAGGATTTATTTGGCAATGCTAATCCTCTGAATCAGATTCTGAAAATTGATAACCAGATTGCCGTGAAAGTTACAGGTGTATATGAGAATCTGCCTTATAACTCGCAGTTCAATAATATGGACTATATGGTACCCTGGCAGGTAAATGTGGCAATCAGAGATTGGGTGAAATTTTCTCTTGATAAATGGGATAATAATTCATTTCAGGTATTTGTCCAATTGGCCGACAAAGCCGATATGGAAACGGTATCAACCCGGATAAAAGATGCTAAGTTACGGAAAGTAGATAAATTACAAGCATCTTATAAGCCTGAAATCTTTCTGCATCCCATGAGTAAATGGCATTTGTATTCGGAGTTTAAAAATGGGATAAATGTAGGCGGGCAGATTCAGTTTGTATGGCTTTTTGGTATCATTGGGGCATTTGTGTTGCTGCTGGCATGTATCAATTTTATGAATCTCAGCACAGCCCGTTCTGAAAAACGCGCCAAAGAGGTAGGCGTACGTAAAGCAGTTGGTTCTGTGCGTGGGCAACTCATTGGTCAGTTTTTGAGCGAGTCATTTCTGGTTGTTTTCATAGCTTTTGTGGTTGCTTTAGCATTTGTGCAATTATTATTGCCGTTTTTCAACGAACTGGCCGATAAAAGAATGACCATGTTCTGGAATAATCCTGTTTTCTGGATGATAAGCTTTGCTTTTTGTCTTGTAACAGGCCTCGTTGCCGGAAGCTATCCTGCTTTCTATTTATCCTCTTTTCAGCCTGTCAGCATTTTGAAAGGTACTTTTCGGGTAGGGCGCTTTGCGGCTGTTCCACGCAAAATAATGGTAGTGATACAGTTTACAGTATCGGTTACTTTAATCATCGGTACTGTCATTGTTTACAGGCAGATTCAGTTTGCCAAGAATCGGCCGATAGGATATAACCGCAATGGGCTGCTTTATGTGCAAACCACTACGGGCGACCTTCATAATCATTTTGAAGCCTTCAGAGCTGATTTAAAAGCCTCGGGTGCAGTAGAAGAGATAGCAGAATCAGAAAGTCCGCTTACAGGAGTATGGAATGTGAGCGGAGGTTTTGACTGGGATGGAAAAGACCCGGCTCAAAGCGCAGATTTTTGCGTAATTGGTTTATCTCATGGTTTTGGCAAAACTGTAGACTGGCAACTGAAAGCAGGGCGGGACTTCTCGAAAGACTTTGGCTCAGATTCAATGAGCCTGATAGTGAATGAAGCCGCCGTGAAGTTTATGGGTTTAAAAAAACCGGTGGGAACCATTGTGAGAGAGGGAAGCGGCGAAGGAATGCGGCAATATAAGATAGTGGGCGTAATTAAAGATATGGTAATGGAGTCGCCTTATACCCCTGCCAGACAGACAATGTTTTACCTGTCTAAATCCTATGGTAACTTTATGAATTTCAAAATTAATCCAAACGTAAGCGCCAGTGAGGCGGTGAGTACTATTGAAACGATTTTTAAAAAATATGATCCTACCTCGCTTTTCAATTACAAGTTTGCCGATCAGGAATATGCTAAAAAATTTGCTGCAGAGCAACGCATAGGTACACTGGCTTTATGTTTTGCCATACTTACCATCTTTATCTCTTGTTTAGGTCTTTTCGGACTAGCCTCATTTGTAGCAGAGCAAAGAACCAAAGAAATAGGTGTGCGTAAAGTACTTGGCGCCAGTGTGCTGAACCTGTGGAGTTTACTGTCAATAGACTTTATAATATTGGTTGCGATAGCGTTTATAATTGCTGCGCCAGTAGCCTGGTATTTTCTGGACGACTGGCTTCAGAAATATCAATACCATACCGAAATGTCATGGTGGATTTTTGCGGCCTCGGGTGCAGGGGCTTTAGTTATCACTATGCTCACCATCAGTTTCCAGAGTATCAAAGCGGCCATGATGAATCCGGTGAAAAGTTTGAGAAGTGAGTAAGGATGGAGCATGTGGTGCGAGCCTCCGGCTCGCAGTATACCGTCTGAACTGTGATTTACCTGATTGATATGTTTTAACATGAAAAAAAGTTGCTTTTACCCTTACTTATGACATAATGATTTCAATAAGTGAAATCAATTAATCAGTTAAAACGATACGCCATCACGGCAAAGTTCAGACAAAAAACCAGTAAAATGACCGAACCCCCATCAAACATATCTCCCCCCAAATGGGCTGATAAACTGCTGAAAGTTTTTTTGCCTGATAAGCTGGCAGAAGAACTGCAAGGTGATATGCACGAACAGTTTGAAGTACAGGTGGAAGAGTTTGGTTTGGCTAAAGCTAGGTGGCTTTATGTGCAGGAGGTACTTAAGTTTTGCCGACCTTATTATCTGAAGAGAAGATTAGCAGCGAAAGCGGAATCTATGAATAGTTATTACTTTTTAATAAACCCTGTTATGTTACAAAATTATCTGAAAATCGCTTTTCGTAACCTCATGCATGCCAAAGGCTACATGTTTATCAATATCAGTGGGTTGGCGGTAGGGATAGCTGCCTGTACTTTGATTATTCTCTGGATACAAAATGAATTACAATACGATAGATTCTACAGCAAAACCGATCGGTTATACCAGGTTTATAACAAAGATATTTTCAGTGGTACA
>CALRLN020000388.1:0-5435 GCA_943368675.1 Chitinophaga pinensis
TTTACATATAGTTTCGGCGCTCATTCGTAAACAAGAAAAATTTAACTTTTCCCTGAACTAATTATTTGTTTTTATCATAGAAATCTCTACGTACAGAACAATTATTCAATAAATCCTAACAACTATACCCATCTATAAACCTAAAACCTTCTATTTATGGCAAAGTCCATAGTATCAACTTTTCTTTTGATTGTATTTATCCATGTATCGGTAACTCAATCATTCGCTCAATCCAAAAAGACTCCTTTGGTAGTTTTTGTCACAGGCGACCACGAGTATAGTGGCGAGCATACCCTACCATTGATTGCCGCTGAACTGGAAAAAAACTACGGTTTCCGAACAAAAGTCTTAAAAGCGTATCCAGACCAGAATGCAGAAAAGGATATTCCGGGTTTGGAAGCCCTGAAAGATGCTGATCTGGCCGTGTTTTATCTTCGCTGGCGACAATTGCCTAAAGAACAACTGGACTACATTGAAGCCTATCTGAAATCAGGTAAGCCTGTGATGGGCTTCCGTACTACTACCCATGCTTTTAATTATCCTAAAGGTAGTGAACTGGAAAAATGGAATGCCTTTGGTGAATTTGCGCTCAATGCCCCTCCGGGCTGGGGTGGTAAAGCGGCTCATACGCATTATGGACACGAAAGTAGTACAGATGTAAGCATCATTCCGGCAGCAGCTAAACACCCTATACTGACTGGCGTAACCCCGGCTTTTCACGTCCGCTCATGGTTATACAGAGTATTACCTGATTACCCGACTAAAGGCTCAGAGTGGTTGCTAATGGGTAAATCGGTGAATCCTGACAAAGCCGCAATTGAAAACCCTGTTGCCTGGACAGGCACTAATTCTTTTGGCGCTAAGGTATTCACTACAACCTTAGGCCACCCTGAAGATTTTCAGGTAGAGGCATTCCAGCGTCTGGTGATTAATGCCATTCACTGGGAACTAGGCAAGCCAGTCCCTAAAAAATGGAAAGGTAAAATTGATATTAACGTGCCCTACAGAGGTATGACCAAGTGATTGCGGCGTATTAATGCTATAACCGTTTATCCGACAACCCTAATACTATTCTATTCATGAAAAATATCAGATTATTAATAGCCTTATCAGTGCTGATGGTCTTTGCTATCAGTTCATTTCAGGCTACTCCTCCTAAAACCCTGACCCTTCAGAAAGATTCACACATTGCCCTGATAGGTGGTAATCTAGGCTCGCGAATGATGAACTACGGACTTTTTGAAACTGAAATGCACGTTCGTTATCCTGACTATTCTTTGTTTATCCGCAATATGTGTGATGGTGGCGATACCCCGGGTTTCAGACCTCATGCCAGCCGCAATTTACCCTGGGCTTTTCCCGGAGCAGAAAAATTTCAGACAGAATACGCCAAAAATTCCAACAGTGAAGGGCATTTTGATTCGCCCGACCAATGGCTGACACGCTTAAAAACAGATATTATCATTGGTATGTTTGGTTATAGTGAATCGTTTCAGGGTAAAGCTAAATTAGATACCTACAAAGCAGAACTGGATGCGTTTATCAAATACACGCTCAATCAGAAATATAACGGTGTAAGCGCTCCTCAATTAGTCATTGTTTCTCCGATTGCATTTGAAGACCTCACAAGCAAGTATGATTTACCGAATGGTGTAAAAGAAAACGAAAATCTATGGTTGTATACCAAGGCAATGAAAGAAGTAGCCGACAAAAACAATGTGTTGTTTGTAGATGCTTTTACGCCTTCTAAAAAATGGTATGATACTACGAAGGAGTTCTTAACAATCGATGGCTCACAATTGAATGAAGAAGGATATAAGAGATTTTCTGCTTTATTAACCGATGCCGTTTTCGGGAAAGCCCCTGCTAAGGCAGAAGCGAACAGAGAACTGATTCTTGCAGCAGTAAAGGAAAAGAACTGGATGTGGCACAACGACTATAAAATTCCGAATGGGGTACATGTATATGGTCGACGGTATAATCCGTTCGGACCGGATAACTATCCTGCTGAAATTGAGAAGATTCGTGAAATGACTGATATTCGTGACAGAGCCGTCTGGTTAGCAGCTTCCAAAGGCGAAAAGATGGATGTGGCAGCGGCCGATAAAAATACGAAACAATTGCCGCCTGTAAAAACCAATTTCAATCCTGAAAAGAATGGTAGCCTGACCTACTTATATGGACAAGAGGCATTAAGCAAACTGAAAGTGCCTGCTGGGTATAAGATTGAATTATTTGCCTCAGAACAAGAATTCCCTGACTTGGCTAAACCGATGCAAATGTCCTTTGATAATAAAGGACGGCTATGGGTAGCGGCGATGCCAAGCTATCCACATTATAAACCTGGCGATACCAAGCCTAATGATAAAATCCTGATTTTTGAAGATACCAATAATGATGGTAAGGCTGATAAAGAAACGGTTTTCGCAGATGGTTTGCACCTGCCTTTAGGTTTTGAAATCACGCACGAAGGTGTCTTTGTTTCGCAGGGCACGAATCTGAAATTATTGACTGATACCAACGGCGATGATAAAGCTGATAAAGAAGAAATTATCTTTAGTGGCTATGACGACCATGATACACACCATAATAGCCATGCTTATTCGGTTGACCCATCAGGTGCTATTTATTCGGGTGAGGGTGTGTTCTTACATACCAACATAGAAACCTCTTATGGAACCGTACGCGCTACTAATGGGGGTTTTTATAGATTCAGCCCGCAATTACGTAAATTGGAGCGTACGGCACAGTTATCTATCCCCAACCCATGGGGGATTGCTTTTGATGAGTGGGGACAACCGTTTTTTGCAGAGACTTCTAGCCCTGATGTACGCTGGATGATGCCGGGTACAGTATTGCCTCGCTATGGAGAGTACACGCACAAAGGTGTGCAATTGATAGAAAAAGACCACATGGTTCGTCCTACTTCAGGATTGGAATTTGTGTCAAGCCGCCATTTTCCTGATAATGTACAAGGAGATTTATTAATCAATAATACTATCGGCTTTCTGGGTATGAAAATGCACAGCATGGTAGATGATGGCACGGGCTATAAAAGCAAGCACGTAGCTGATTTAGTCGTGAGTGAAGACCGTAACTTCCGTCCGGTAGATATGGAGTTTGCGCCGGATGGCTCACTTTACCTGATTGACTGGCATAATATTCTGATAGGACACATGCAACATAATGCCCGTGACCCGTTGCGTGACCACTCTCATGGCCGTATTTATCGCATTACTTATCCATCAAGACCATTGGTAAGCCCAGCTAAAATAGCCGGAGCAAGTGTAGAAACATTATTAGATAACCTGAAATTGCCGGAATATCGTACACGCTACCGCACACGCAGAGAGTTAAGAGGCAGAAGTGCCGCAGAGGTATTGCCTAAA
This sequence comes from Chitinophaga pinensis, assembly GCA_943368675.1. Lineage (GTDB taxonomy): Bacteria > Bacteroidota > Bacteroidia > Cytophagales > Spirosomataceae > Emticicia. Next base: position 3,390 of record CALRLN020000388.1, read on the forward strand.
ATTACCAAATGGGTAGCAGCTTTAGACAAAAACGACCCACGCTATGAACACCATGTATTAGAAGCCCTGTGGGTTACATGGGGATTAGATAAAGTTGACCAGAAACTGCTTCGCCAGATGCTGAAAGCCAAAGACTACCATGCAAGAGCTGCGGCGGTTGAAGTTTTACGTTTTACAGGCCATCAGGTACCTGACCAGGCCGCATTATTGATGCAGGCGGTAAAGGATGAAAACAGTCGGGTGCGTTTGGATGCCATTGTGGCTGCTTCATGGATTGGAAAAGAAAAAGGAAATCCTATTCTGGCAGAAGCCAAAAAGAAACCCTTGGACGACTGGATGATACATGCCTACGAAACGGCCGTGGCTCATCTCAACGATATGCCTGTAAAGAAGGAAAAAGAGGTAGCAGAAAAATCAACGCTGAAAGGCGCTGAACTTGAATTGTTTAACATGGGTAAAGCCATCTATGCCAAAGAGGGCTATTGTGCAACCTGCCACCAGGCAGATGGCAAAGGGCTCACCGCCTCGGGCTTCCCCCCATTGGCTGGTACTACCTGGGTAAATGGGAATGAAGAACGCGCTATCAAGATTGTACTGAAAGGTTTACTTGGCCCTATAGAAGTAAATGGCAAAAAATATCCGGGACAGGTGCCGATGACCCCATTTGAGGGACTATTGAATGATAAAGAAGTAGCAGCGGTATTGACTTATGTGCGCAATTCATTCGGGAATAAAACTCCTGCTATCCAGCCTGAGAAAGTAAAAGCGGTAAGAGAGGCGGTGAAGAGCCAGAAGGATATTTATAATGCCTCGAAGTTGTTGGCGGAGCATCCGTTAGAGAAGTAAACAACGTTATATTTAATTAACCATACCTCGACAAAACTGACCAGATTTGCCGAGGTATTTTTTTATTCGTAATTTGGTCTGAAAATTATTCTGAATGCTGCCCTCACTACCTCTGAAAATAGATTTGTTTGCCATTATTATACTATTGGGAGTAGTACAAGGCTTCTTTCTGGCATTTTTCTTTCTTACTACCAACAAAGGCAACAAGGTAGCACATCGGTATTTAGGCTTGTTTTTGTTTTCAATGGCTTTTGCCATTACAGAGGTATTAATGGGTTATACCAATTATACTTTCCAGACGCTATATCTGGTAGATATGGCCGAGCCTACCAATTTTGTACTCGCACCACTCTCTTTTTTGTATATTCAAACCTATATCACCGAGCGATTTACTAAGGCGCAACTATTGCACTTTATTCCATTTTTTGCGTATCTTATCTATATGTCGGTTTTGTTTTATCCTCTGCCCGACGTTCATCACTACAATTCTTATCTCTACGCCTTTCATCCTGATATGGCTACTGTGCCTTGTGATTATGCAGAAAGGGAATGGTATTATTTTTTTAAACATCATGTGAACGACCTAATGTTTGTCCACATGGTTATATATACCATAGCCAGTTTTTACGTGGTTATTCGGGCATTTAAAAAGGAAGGTATTCCTTTTAACTCTAATCAGAGTTCGAAACTGGTTTGGGTACGTAGTCAGGTTATTTCTTTAGCCTCTATCGTGATTATATTTCTAGTTATTAAGCGTACTTTCATTCATGATTTAGGCGACCATATTCTGGCAGGACATATCACACTCATTATTTATGCGATTTCTTTCTCGGTTATCAGCCGCTCAAAATTCTTTCATGATGAGCAGGTAAAGATTGTGAAGAAATATGAAAAATCGTCTCTTACTACTGATATTCAGGATAATGTATTGGATAAGTTGACCGAGGTAATGATTACTCAAAAGCCTTTCCTGAATGATTCTTTTTCACTGCCCGGACTGGCAAAAATGCTGGCCGTCTCGCCACATCACCTGTCACAGATTCTGAACGAAAAACTGGGGCAGAGTTTTTTTGATTATACTGCTACTTATCGTATCAAAGAAGCCCAACAATTATTGGTATCTCCAGAATATGCTCACATCAAAATTGAAGAAATAGCAGAAATGGTGGGTTACAATTCAAAATCAGCCTTTAATACCTC
>CALRLN020000389.1:0-5431 GCA_943368675.1 Chitinophaga pinensis
AAGGCGCAAAGACAATGGTCTTATTGGCAGGCACTAAGGTATTTGGTATGTCTGCTTCTTCAATGAGCAATGTAATACCAGAGGTTACAGCCACCCGCTCAGCCAGCATTTCGGCCAGAGGACGAATTTCGGCCGACCCTTTCGGAATCAGAATTTTAGTTTGAGCATCAATCGTAAATTCACCTGCCAGCGGTGTTAATTCTAATGGTTTGGGTATAATCGCATATTTGTTCTGAGCAATGGTAGAAAATGAAAGGATGAGCAGGCTTAGGCAGCCGAATATTTTTTTCATGTGCAACGTAGGTTTTATTGATTCCCGGGCAAAAATACTTTTTATTGATTAAAAAACTTGTGTATAGTGGTGTTTTTTGAGAATCAGGGTACTATCTTACTTAAAAGTCTCTTTTATTGCCCATTGGCAAATTAGTAATTCAGAACCCTGAATCATGATAGTAACAAATGCAAAAGGTAGCAACAGAACCGCCTATTCTTAATGGCTCAAATTGTCTGATTTATAACGATTTATCCGGCTAATGATACGCCAATCAGCCTTCCTATCCCGAATGTTATAGCTGCGGCAATCAAGCCAAAAAAGACTTGTCTGAATCCTGAATACCAGATACTTTTTCCTGTAAATAAGGTAATTGCCGACCCAATACCAAACAGACCAGTAGCACTTAGCAAGGCACTCAATAAAATAGCCTGAGTACCGCCTAAAAAGAAAAATGGAATTACGGGTATTATGGCGCCAATGCCAAACAGAATAAACGAAGAGATGGCGGCTTCCATTGCTGAGCCCTTTAAATCTTCTGCATTTATTCCCAGTTCTTCTTTTACCAGAATTTCGTGGGCGTGACCCTTATCAGACATAATATCACTGGCCATCTTCATTGCTTGCTCCTCAGGTATTCCTTTGGAGATATAAATCAAAGCCAACTCTTTTTCTTCTCCCTCGGGGTTGGTTTCAAGTTCTTCCATCTCAAGTTGCATCTGGTTTTCATAAAGTTCCTGAGAACTCTTCACAGAAATCCACTCACCCAACGCCATTGACAAAGCCCCAGCCAAAAGCCCGGCAAGGCCTGTCAAAAGTACCTCACTCTGGCCGCTTGTAGCCCCGGCAATACCCATAACCAAACTAAAATTAGAAACCAATCCATCATTCCCACCTAAAACGGCAGCCCTGAGCGCATTTCCGCCTACTGAGCGGTGCCTTTTTTCAAACCTCGCCAGATTTGACCCTGACACATTTTTATTATTGTTAAGGATATTTTTGAGGATTGTAACATGAGCAGTATCAGAGATAGAGTCTGTAGTTTTAGTTTTTTTTCTTGCTCCGGCTATTGCGTGAGAAATACTCTTTTCGGTATCTAATAAAACTCCCAAAACATAATCATAGCCGAATATTTTTCCAATCATTTGAAGTATTCTGGCTCGTCTTGATGGTGGAGGAAGGTCTTCGAGGGTTAAATTATTCTTTTTAGCAAACAGAATGGCATGGTTTTGCTCTATTTCGCTCATTTGATAAAAAACATGAGCCACATTCTTATCTTCTTCGTTATCCGCCAGTATTTTATATAAAAAACTGGCGTCTATTTCGGTTTGAATATTCTTTAAATTTATCATTTTGTTCTTTTAGTAATTGTTATCGACCATATAAATCTGCATTTGGTAAAGTTCAGAAATTCAAAGCATAGTTAGTGATTTTAACATAAATCTTTATGCAAATTTTTATCAGATAGTTCAATAGTCTAAAAACTCAACATAACAAATACTTTCAGTTGTTGACGTATAAAACAGGCCTTTGTCAATTTCAATAAGGTTTCAGACCATCCAGTAAAATTTAAGTTAAATTCTTGCCTGAAATCAAACAGAATAGTCGGATAAGCAGGATATTCGTATAGTATTAAATATACCATACCAATGCCATGAAAAAATATATCCTATTATTGCTTATCATAAACCTGGGCGTCAGATACTCATTCGCCCAAAAACCCAATCTGACAAAAGAAGAAAAGATACAGGCTGTCGAGATGCTCTCCGACTTTTTTGGTAAACCATCACCAAGCAAAAATCCCATTCCGGATGTGATTGCAGAGAAAGGATTACCGGTTAATCTTGACCCCACTGATTTTGACAAAAAACTTGCGTTATTTACGAATAGCTTTTATTTCAAAGAATCAAGTTTCCGGGATAACGAAGCTCGCATCGAGGCTGATGTATTTCATTTACCCAATAGGGATTTAGTGAGTGGAGAATTTGCCTGGAATAAAATTAACGCCAAAGAGGGAGGAACCCTGGAAATAGAGAAAAAAGAAGACCCTTACAAGATGTCATCAATGGATTTCTTTAATGAAGTGGTTATGTTTAAGCCAAAACCGGATAAAACACTCAGCACTATTGAAGGCACCTTTTCTTTCAGCTATCCAACGGCATTTTCACAGGTGAATTTTGCTAAAACAGAGATAGGTATAGGCAAAGTGATTGAAGGTGAAACCGTTACCCTTATATCAATGGAAAACGATATTGCTGTGTTTCAGATTAATCGAAAAAATGAGAATAGCAATCTGAATTATTATGCTTTAAATGCTAAAGGAGACCCTTTATATTTGGAAGTAACCCGCTCAGAAGTACCGAAGACAATTTATGATTTATTAGATAAAAACGGTAAGATTCCGGCTGAAAAAAAGAAACAATTAGTAGATAAATTCGATGATCTTCTCAAAGACCCGGTTATCTGTTATATAAAAGCCCTGGGAACCATTGCCCAATTGGTAGTTGTGAAGCCTAAAGGCATAACAAGTAAGAAAGTACCCGTTACAGCCCAATGCACACCTGATTTCCAGAATGGCGAAACAAGCATACCTTATGAACGCTATGAGAATCTGCCTACAGCACTCAAATATGATAAATTATCAGAGTCAGATCTTTCGAATCTGACTTTAAAAGCAGACCGCACCAATGATGGCAATAATAATCATTTGATTATCCTTTCTGTACCCAATAGCCCTAACTCAGCTTACGCCAAAGTAGAATTTAAAGATGTAGTAGCTACTCTGGTAGGCAAAAATGCCCCTTTTGACCCGCAAGGCGCATTTTATGATGAAAAACCCAAAACATATAGTTTCCGGCTAGACCCTCCGGGTGGTGACCAACCCATTGATTGCGACTTAATTAAAGGTACGGTTGTTATATCGTATCCGGTCGAAATCAGTACACAGGTTTTTCCTGTTAATGCTCCGGCTGATAATTTCGAAATGAAAAACCCGGTTACTGTCACTTATTTTACTGCCGATGAAGATCTGGATGGCTCGGGCGATGCTAAACCTAAACGGGCTTATGCCGCCAATGGCATGAGGCTTAAAAGAGTAGAGGGTATTTACAGCGGTGGTTCAAAAAATAACAGGTCTTATATGGAGTATATCTATTGGGGTAAACCTGAGACTATTCAGATAGACAAAGCCACCAAATGGGTTACGAAAGAGATTCCTTTTTCTTTAGCACCTGCACCTAAAAAACCAAAACCATTTTGAGATAAGGTATATAAAAAACCCATCTCAGGAATCATAACCTGAGATGGGGAAAGTGTGGTGTTCAGCAGCCTATTTTTTTTCTAACTTCTTCTTCAGTTCATCAATATCTTTTTGTTGCTGAATAGTATACAAAGTGAGCTCCTCTACTTTTTCTAAAAGTTTTGCTACCATTTCGTCCATTGCCACTCCATTTTTAACTACTTCTTCTGCTGATGGTACATTTGGCAGGTGCTTGTTTTGTTCTACATAATTTGCTACTTCTTTAAGCGACATTAATTGATAGTTCTTTTCAAAAACTCTGTCCGCCCATTGGTTTTCGTTAGCATACTTCATTCTGAAGGGATTCAGCAGAAACTGTCCTTTATCATCTAACTCAATAAAATTCTGGTCGTTGATTTTAAAGGCAGGGGTGTCGTAGGCAATTCTCATATTAAAAACCCCTTTTACATCTAGTCTATATCTTGGATTTGAAAGACCGATTCCAACTTTTACAAGAGAGGTATCACCTAGCACAAGGCCGTCGTTTACAGATACTTTGGCATTATATCCCAAAGCCGAGGCTCTTTGAAGAACATTCTGATTGAGACCTACCCCGCCCGCATAGCGCCCATAGTAGGTAACTGTCTGGGCAAAAACATTTAGATTTAACACCACCAATAAGGTCAATAGAAAAAGTCTTTTCATTCTTTGTTTTCAATTAATTGTAAAAACTTCCATTATAATTCTGAGCGTAAGGCCGCTCTTCTTCTGCCGGGTAATTCAAAGTTAACAATGAGCAAAAGCAGCAGCATTGATACCATGACCACAAAAAAATGAGGGTTAGTGGTATAAAAACTCTTTTTATCCACCCCCATCACTTCAGCAGTGGTCAGATTTTCTGTAAACCAGGGTATCTGTCCGTAAATCTTGCCAAAAGGGTCAATAAAGCATGAAATCCCTCCATTAGAACACCGGGCAATTGTTCTGCGGTTTTCTATGGCTCTCAGCCTTGTGAAGCTCAGTAGAAATTTTGCCCCCGGAGTCTTGCCAAACCAGGCATCATTGTTCATCAATGCTATAAAATCAGCTCCGTTATTCACCAATGATGCTATTTTATCCGGATAAGTCTGTTCCCAACAAATAGTTAAGGCCACATTCTGAATCTCTCCGTTGTTTTTGCTGAATTTAAAACTATAAGGCTCACTGCCTCTAATAAGTTGCCTGTCTCGCATCGACGGACAAGTAGCACAATAAGGCATAAACTCCATAAACGGCAAGCCATATTCTTTCTGATACACCTTTATGTCAGTTTCTTTTAATCTTAATGAATCCCAGAACACTGCCAGTTGTGGGGTAAAAACCAAAGCCAGATTTTTAAAATTCTTTGTTCTTTCTTCTGAATCAATATAGCCAATAGCCACATTGGTATTCCAGTCTGTAATGTGATGCCGTGTAAAGTTCAGCACTGATGAATCTTTGAACAACGAAAAAGGGAAGGCAGCTTCCGGTAATACCAATAAATCGGGTTTATGGTAACGGACAGCCGAATCAGACAAACTCAATATCTGCCTGAGTGTTTCACTAACAATAGCTGTATCACTATCAGCATAACTATCAATATTTGTCTGAATCAATGACACTTTAGCTGTAGTATTCCCACTACCAATCACACTTGTGGGGTTGATATCTATAACCCACAATGAATAGCCAAAGGCCAATAAAATCCAAAGGCCAGTGAGGGCATAATATTTTACAGTTTTATACTGAATCGAAAAAGTAATGAACACGTTCAATCCAATTACCCAGAAACATACCCCCCACATGCCTGTCAGGTCGGCATATTGTATAAAATAGGGTAGATTTGCCTGGGTATAGGCTATATAATGTACCTGTAGATTATGTGGCAGATAATGAGTTACCCA
>CALRLN020000390.1:0-5429 GCA_943368675.1 Chitinophaga pinensis
AGCCGGGCCCCAATCTCTTAAACCCTCTACCCTTGCCCTGATAATAAACTGAATATTGCCAAACGGCCCGCCAATACCAAAAACATCGTTAAGTACTAAGCCATGATAACTTGGTGATGGTTCTGTAAACTGAGCAAACTTGCCATTACCCCAGTTATAATTTCCGGCATCTACAATAACCCCGCCCATTGTTGTACCATGCCCGCCAATCCATTTAGTGGCTGATTCTACTACTACATTGGCTCCGTATTTAATTGGTTGTACAATTGCACCTGCTGCGCCAAAGGTATTATCAACAATAAGAGGCAAATCGTATTTCTGTGCCAATTTGGCAAAAGCCTCAAAATCAGGCACACTAAAACCCGGATTCCCGATTGATTCAAGATACATGAACTTTGTTTTATCATCAATCAGTTTTTCAAAGCTCTCAACGCTGTCTCCGTTAGCAAAGCGGGCCTCCACACCAATATTCTTAAACGAATTTTTGAACTGATTATAAGAACCACCATATAAAAATGAAGTAGTTATAAAGTTATCTCCTACAGTAGTGATGTTGTTAATGGCTATGAACTGCGCCGCATGACCAGACCCGACTGCAAGAGCCGCTACCCCACCCTCTAAAGCTGCGATGCGTTTTTCGAAAACATCGCTGGTAGGATTCATGATTCTTGTATAAATATTACCAAACTCTTTTAGTGCAAACAAATTAGCACCATGCTCGGCATTATTAAAAACATAAGAGGTTGTCTGATAAATAGGTACTGCTCTGGCATTGGTAGCCGGATCTACTACCTGGCCTGCATGTAACTGAAGGGTTTCGAACTGCATAATTTTAAAATGGTTTTGTGAATATTTGATTAAAAACCTAAATTTAATGATAAAAGAACAGCATCTGATAAATTAATTGTTTTGTTATTAATTGGCCGGGAAATTGAGCTTGGTCAGAAACTGACCAAGCTAACCTGGCATTGATAACCTTTTACGATGAATAAAACCTCTGCTATTCAAAATTTTTCCTTTTTCCGTATATCAACCGAAGGTATTGCTTCTGTAAACTTGAAAAATACGCTAAACATATAATCAGCAGCAATATCGACATACCTATGATTGTAGGGTTCGGGAAATAATAGAAAGTGGTAATACAAACTAAACTAGCCCTGACAAATTCCAGATAAAAAACCCAGCGGCGCTGATCCAGAATAGCGCCACAATTAATAAGTGTTATAAGAATAAAAAGCGCTATCATAATCTGCATAAAAAATGCAATATGGTGTTCAAACAAAAGCAGCAGAAATAAGGCAGTAGTTGTAACGGCAATCTGCGCAATGACATAATGACGGAATTTGACCGTATGCGCTTTTACTTTTCGGACCGCCAGAAACTTCTTCTCGGCCTTTGCTCTCATCTCCGGGTCGAACTCCGATGGCTTTCCAAAAATTATCTTTAGTTTATTCAAAAATCCTTTTTCGGCTTTTACCGCATAGGCTATTTCAACCAGAAAATGGAAGTGCTGCCATAAAAAACTATAACTGCCCAATTGTTTAGTAAGACCATATGTCGGTTCCTCTTTTTCTTCAGCATAAGTACCGAAAAGTTTATCCCAGATGATAAACATATCTCCGTAGTTCTTGTCAAGGTACTCCTCGTTACTGGCATGATGAACCCTATGATGAGAAGGAGTTACGATGATATACTCTAATATACCCAATTTACCAATAAGCCGGGTATGCGTGAAGAACGGATAAATGCCATGTACGAGCAATATAGTAGTTATCATTTCAGCCGGAAAACCTATAATCGGCAATACAGACCAGAAAGAGGTACGAACTACTGCCTGAAAAATAGTTATGCGGGTTGCAGCTGTGTAATTAAATTCTTCGCTCTGATGATGCACCACATGAAAACCCCAGAAAAGATTGATTTCGTGCCCAAACCGATGATACCAGTACCAAAGGAAATCGGTAACTAACAAAAGAGCTACCCACATCAAAATACCCGGCCTAATATCAAAAATAGCGAAATGGGTATGCAGGTAATCATAAAAAAAATAGAATCCCCCGGCTGTAAATAAATCAATTAGTCGCTCAGCAATACCTACGTTAATGTTTGCTATCGAACTATTAAATTTAAAATAAGATTTTCCTTGTCTTTTGGCTACGTAATATTCGAGCCAGATAAAAAATAAAAAGAAAGGAACAGCGAATGCTAAATAATTGATAATCATTGTAAGTGAGGATTGATTAAATAAAATTGTTAAACCGGATTTCAATATCCATCAAAACAAATTATTGTTGTCGTGAGTGGTGTCGAACCACTTAAAGGAGTTTATGAAACTCCCTGTCTTCCAATAAGACACACGACCATTAGCTCAAATAAATGGACAGGCGAATACCAGTCTGTTGATGATCATTTGATTCTGGCACAAATTAAAGTATATAAAATCTACCAAACAAGTAGATTTATAAAAAAATTTATCTTGTCTTTGATTTAGCTGATTTTATGATTTCTCTGAAATTAAATAATGAACCTGTTTAAACTTTTTATTTATTGATGAAAATGGATAGATTTTGAGCGAGACAATTCATTTATTTGAATCGTAGCAGAGCTACGGTGAAAATAAATGAAGCAGTCGTAGTCAAAATATACCATTTTCTAATCCAAAGAAATAAGTTTAAACAGGTTCAATATCTAAACAAAAATGTTCTGTGTCTAAAATCAATGTAATCCTCAAATCAGCTAAATCAAAGTTCAAGACTAAAATCAAAACTGAAAATAAATAAACTGTGCCGGAGAATCAAAAACGCCCAGAATAAAGAAAAGCATGATAGACAGAAAATAGATACCCCACCGGATAAGGGTTGGTTTGCTGTCAATAATCTGGCGGATGCTTCTATCCCGCTGTATATAGTGCACAACCTCCATCAGGATAATCAGGGCAATGGCAGTAAAGAACTCTTTGGCCCCCAGATTCAGGAAAACATTCTGTGAGATATAGTCTAAATGCAGAAATTCAGAAATGGATGGCAGACCTGCGAAAAGATGGGTTACGAGATGCCATGTCCAGCCGAGTTCCAGATAACTGCCCCTGAAAAATATCCATGCAAAGGCAACCAATACAAATGTAATAGAGGCCTGTACTATTTTGAATAAGAAAGGGACCTTGGTAATACCAGTGATTTTATTAATAAAATTGCGGGGTTGAGCCAATAAAACCGCAGCAATCAGATAAAGGCCATGTAATGCTCCCCAGATGATATAGTTCCAGTTGGCTCCATGCCATAAACCACTCATGGTAAATACAAAGAACAGGTTGAAATATCTCCGGGAGGTACTCACCCTGTTTCCGCCGAGGGGAATATACAGATAATCACGGAACCAGGTAGAAAGAGAAATATGCCAGCGCCGCCAGAACTCCGATATACTCTTTGAGAAATAGGGTCTGTCAAAGTTTTTCATCAGTTTAAAGCCCATTACCTGTGCCGTACCGATGGCAATGTCAGAATAACCGGAAAAGTCACAATAAATCTGGAAAGAGAAAAAGATTGTCGCCACTATGATCGGAACACCCTGGTAATCAAGTGGGTGGTCATATACTTTTCCTACAAAAAGCGCAAGGCGGTCGGCTATTACAACCTTCTTGAATAATCCCCAGGCTATGAGTTTCAGGCCACTCGTTACTCTGTCGTAATCAAACGTATGTTTTTCATAAAACTGATGCAAAACATTCTGAGGTCGCTCAATAGGCCCGGCCACCAACTGCGGATAAAACATCACATATAATGAATAAATCCCGAAATGTCTTTCAGCTCTCTGATTCCCCCTGTATACTTCAATAGTATAGCTCATAGCCTGAAAAGTATGGAAAGACAAGCCAATAGGAAGCAATATTTTAAGCATGGGGAGACTAGCCAGTCCGGCCTCTCCTACTACAAGCGTAAAAAAGTTATAATACTTAAAAACAGCCAGTACACCAATATTGGCTATCAGACTCATTATCAGATACCACTTTCGTTTTTTTCCCTGCGACTGCTCAATGAGTATCCCTGCAAAATAATCTATTACAATGGTAAAGCCCAATATAAGTATATATATCGGCATAAAAAACATATAGAAATAGCAACTGGTAGCCAATAACCACCACCAGCGATGCTTATGCCCGAGCAGGAAATAAACAAGGGTTACTATCGGAAAAAAAATGGCAAACTCTATTGAATTAAATATCATATCAAATAAATGTGAATAAGCAAATGTTGAGAATCAGAACTAAGGTTGTATAAAATTGCACCTATGCCTATTCTCGTTTTTCTCTATACAGTTGTATTATTTTTTGTGTATTAAAGTCTCTGGCTGCTGGCTTCAGATGGTAAAACGAATCAAAGAAAGATGAATCACTTCTTATAAAATCTTTTGATTTTCCTAATATCGGGCATCTAAGCTGAGTCTTTAACTGTCTTTCTACTGAACTGATTGCGACTTTGCCATAATTGTAGGTAGATTCAGCCAAAGGTGGAAAAACATAATACACCTCAGCTCCTCGCTTTCCGGCTTCTGCTACAAAGTGGTTAAGGTCTTCTATCTGCTTTGTATAATTAATTGTTTTCGGAAACAGGAAAAAATCCACAGGCTTGGGGGTATTATTGATATGGCTGATAATGTCACCTTTAGAAGAGAAAGCACTCCTGAAATAAACCGATGAATTATCCTCAACTCTGGCTTTTGCTGCCTCATTTCCCGTAAAAATATTCCAGAACAGTTTTCTTACATTGGCTAGTTTATGCTTAACCCTATGCCCAATAAAATCTACAATTGTAGTGTCTTTTTCAATAAATTTAGCTCCTTCAGGATAATAATCTACTGCCGAATAAATAACCTCCGGCGAGCTGTATTTTTCAATATCATACTCAGTGCTTATAAATACTATATCGCCTTTTTTTACTTCTTTCAGCGCATCGTTCAATAAGAAATAAGTGCCTAAAGGTGCTATAAAAGACATATTAACAACGGGTCGGTTAAGGTATTTCTGCAATGTATCACTATTAATCCCAAACGAACCGCTTGACCCCCCTACCCATAAAACTTTAGGTGAGGGCGTTGCCTTCGCTATTGTATGTTTGTCATTAAGCATCCCTCCCAGGTATTCATATGGGTACGATTGTGCAATAAATATCTTATTTAACAGCCAGACAGAGACAACAAGTATTGCTCCCAATAAAAATACCTTATAAAGAAATTTTCTAATATCTGTCATTCAATTTGCTTATTGGGCTCTTTTTAATAAATCAATCAGTTTTTGTGTGCGTATATCACGGCCGTTGGCATTAAGGTGGTAAACCATATCCTGGCATAAGCTATCTGCAAATACAAAATCTTCCAGTTTTCCTAAAACCGGAAATTCCGCTTCTTTCATAAATTCACTTTCCAGTTTTTTG
>CALRLN020000391.1:0-5407 GCA_943368675.1 Chitinophaga pinensis
ATGTGTTAAATCATCACGTTTTTCAAGAAACTGTACCTGACCTATCATTTCATTGATGGTACGGAAGCCCAGTTCTGCCATGATTTCACGCATTTCTCTTGCCAGATAGGTGAACATATTTACTACGTGTTCCGGCTTGCCGCTGAACATCGCACGCAATTCTTTGTTTTGCGTAGCAACACCTACAGGGCAGGTATTGAGATGACATTTACGCATCATAATACAACCAACAGATACCAACGCGGCTGTAGCTACACCAAATTCTTCAGCGCCTAATAACGCCGCAATAACAAGGTCTCTTCCTGTCCGTAACTGACCGTCAGCCTGCACTGTTACTCTGCCACGCAGTTTATTTTTAACCAATGTCTGGTGAGTTTCTGCCAGGCCAAGTTCCCAGGGTAAACCTGCATGTCTGATAGAGGATAACGGAGATGCACCAGTTCCACCGTCATGACCGGCAATCAAAATTACATCAGAGTGTGCTTTGGCAACACCTGTAGCTACAGTACCTACACCTGCCTCTGATACCAGCTTTACTGAAATGCGGGCATCGCGGTTGGCGTTCTTAAGGTCATATATTAATTGTGCCAAGTCCTCGATCGAATAGATGTCATGGTGTGGAGGAGGTGAAATTAAACCAACGCCGGGCGTACTATGACGTACACGACCAATCCAGTCGTCAACTTTATGGCCGGGTAGCTGTCCGCCTTCGCCTGGTTTGGCTCCCTGAGCCATTTTGATTTGCAATTCTTTAGCATTGCTCAGATAATAACTGGTTACTCCGAAGCGACCTGAAGCTACCTGCTTAATGCTTGAGCTTAAATTATCACCGTTTTTATCTAATTCATAACGTATTTCATCTTCACCACCTTCACCTGAGTTCGACCGGCCGCCTATACGGTTCATGGCAATCGCAAGAGTAGTATGTGCTTCCCATGAAATCGAGCCGAATGACATAGCCCCGGTAGCAAAACGTTTGAAGATGCTTTCAACAGGCTCAACTTCTTCTATAGGAACCGGATTGCCTTTTTTGAAACGTAATAATCCTCTGATCGTTAAAGCATCAATGCTTTGGTCATTAATCAGTTTTGAATATTGCTTGAAAATTGAATAGCCTTTCTCTAAATCTTTTTCACCAACTCTGCCTGATTGTTGTAACAAGTGAATACTTTGCGGATTAAACATGTGGCGTTCTCCGCGTTGTTTCCACTGATAAACCCCACCAACCTCTAATCTCTGAACTGAAATCTGAGGAACATCAGGATATGCCACCTTGTGGCGTACAATGGCTTCTTTGGCAATATCTGCAATACCCATACCGCCAATGCGAGAGATAGTGCCGGTAAAATATTTATCAATTACTTGTCTGTTCAATCCGATACATTCAAAAATCTGAGCTCCCTGATACGATTGCAGGGTTGAAATACCCATTTTTGAGAATATCTTCAATAATTCTTTATTAACTGCCTTGACATAGTTTTTGTACAATGTATAATCTTCGAACACACCTTCAATCAGGCCTTTTTTGTTCATCCATGAAATGGTTTCGAATGCCATGTAAGGACATATTGCAGAACAGCCAAAACCAATCAATGTAGCAACATGATGCGTTTCCCATATATCACCTGCTTCTACTACAATTCCGGCTTTGCCCCGGATACCTTTTTTAATGAGGTGGTGGTGAATAGCAGCAGTAGCCAGCAATGAAGGGATAGGGGCGTGGTCAGAATCGATGGCTCTGTCTGATAGAATCAGAATCTCAAATCCATCTTCAATAGCATCTTCTGCATATCGGCAAATTCTATCTAAAGCAAACTCCAATGCCTTTCCAACATCACTGGCTTTGGCGTTAAAATAAGTATTGATAGTTTTGGCCTGAAAACCTTTATAATCGACAAAGCGCAGTTTGTCAAATTCTTCGACAGTCAGAACAGGTTGTTCTAACTCAAACATACGGCAATGCAGAGGTGACTCTGTCAGAATATTTTCGTTTGAACCTACAAATGAAATCAAGGACATGATAGCACGCTCTCTGATCGAATCGATAGGAGGGTTGGTCACCTGTGCAAACAACTGCTTGAAATAATAAGATAGGTGCTGGCTTTGATCTGATAGAATCGCCAGAGGAGTATCAACCCCCATTGACCCAACGGCTTCCTGGCCTGACTGAGACATAGGTGCAAGAATCATCCTTAAATCTTCTGAAGTAAACCCAAAAGTTATCTGTCTTTTCAGTAATGTTTCTTCACTGTAGTTCTGATACGGACGAATCGACTTTGGCAATACGGAAGTTTTTATTTTATATTCATCCAACCATTCCTGATAAGGTTGTCTTGAGCATATGTCAGATTTAACTTCTTCGTCAGGTATAATTCTTCCCTGCTCCATGTCTACAATAAACATTTTGCCGGGTTGAAGGCGACCTTTTGAAACTACTTTTGCCTGGTCAATATCTAATACTCCGGCTTCTGAGGCCATCACAACGGTATCATCATCTAAAACCCAGTAGCGAGACGGGCGCAAGCCATTTCTGTCTAATGTAGCGCCTACCATTTTACCATCTGTAAATGAGATAGAAGCAGGGCCATCCCATGGTTCCATAATAGCAGCGTGGTATTCGTAAAATGCTTTACGGACAGGATCCATTTGTTCATTGCCATCCCAGGCTTCCGGAATCAGCATCATCATAACATGAGGCAATGAACGGCCTGATAAATAAAGTAATTCAATTACATTATCTAATTGTGCTGAATCTGAATTTCCGGCATCACAGATAGGAAGAACCATATCCATTTCTTCTTTTGTGAAAAACTCTGACACAAAAGATTTTTCTCCTGCTCTGATCCAGTTTACATTTCCTTTTACTGTATTGATTTCACCATTATGAGCAATAAAACGGAAAGGTTGCGCCAGTTTCCATGAAGGGAAAGTATTGGTCGAAAACCGTGAGTGAATCACTGCAAAAGCAGAGGTAACCGACTCATTCCATAAATCAGGAAAATAATACTTCAACTGCTCGGTAGTCAATTGTCCTTTATATGAGATAGTCCGGCATGAAAGAGACGAGAAATAGAAATGCTCTTTTGCACCAGCTACAGACTCACGGATAATTCGTGAAGCATACTGGCGAAGAATATATAATTTCCTTTCAAAATCTATCTCTTCTTTAATGTCAGACGGGCGTTTGATAAACACCTGCTCTACTCTTGGTTCAACAGAACCAGAGCCCTCACCCAGGCAATCTCCCTTAGTTGGTACAACCCTGTAACCCAATAATTCTAATCCAATCCTTTCAATCTTTCGGTTCAGTATCTCTCTGCATTCTTCTCTTTCAGTTTCATTCATAGGAAAGAAAATCATTCCTACACCATACTCACCGGTTGAAGGTAATTGGAAATTCAGTTTATTGCATTCATCTAAAAAGAATTCATGGGGTATCTGCAATAAAATACCTGCACCGTCACCCGTATTCGGGTCACAGCCACACGCACCACGGTGGTCCATGCGCTCCAGCATTTTAATTGCATCGGCAACAATTCCATGAGATCTTCTACCTTTTAGATGGGCTCTAAAGCCAATACCACAGGCATCATGCTCAAATTCCGAACGATATAGACCTTGTTCTATCACTTGTTCTGTTTCAGTCATCGTGCGATAAAATTTATAGGGTTTTAAATTGTACTCTGATTAGATATTTTGTAATTTAAACATGAAGTTTATTTCCTAATAATCTTCTGATTTGTCATATATATATAGTATATACAGCAATCGAAATGCAATATAATACCAAAATTATTTGGCATAACAACTTTGAAACCAAATTTTATTTACTTCAATAAAAATACTTGTTTTTGCAATAGTTGTTATAAAAATAATGCAATATCTTTTAAAAGTGTTGAATCGACTACCCCGAATTAACAACTAAATATAGCGAATTTTCGCTTAAAAAACAGCCTTTTGAGAGGAATTTAAGCCTATTTAGTAAGCTTAACAAAAAGATAATGAACAATAGGCTTTTTTACCAATTATTTAATTTTCAGAGAACTGTTCTAAGAAACTTCATGTACGTATCTATACGTATCGGGAGCGAAGCATAGTAATTTAAATTTTTTTGGTTAAAACCGGAATTAATGAAGAAATTACGAAAATACCCGATACAAAATTCAACTTTTTTGATAGTAATAATTTCCCCTTAAGTACCGATCGGATACTAAAATTAGTTTTGTACTTTTTGAAGAATTGTAGTATTTTTCCTAGAAAGAAGCTATGAATATTCTAATAAAATTGCAGATACAAAAAACAAAAAAACACTTGAAAAGTTAACCAGAAAATGCCTCTGATTTTAGTGCCGTTTAATAGAAAAAACAGTAAATGCTTGATAATCAATATATTATTCTTTACCTTTGTGTTCCACATATCAAAAATGGTACATGATAAAACTGCAAAGCATGTTTCTGACCGGGCTTCTGGTCAGCTTTATGTCTGTCACTTCTCAAGCAGCATCCTTTGAAAAGTACTTCTCAAAACTTATCAAATTTGAAGGCAAAGGATACGGAATTAATCAGGAAATCTGGGGCAAAAAAAACTTCACAAAGGCCGAGGCATTTAAAATCCATAGAAAATACTATTGGAATAAATACCACGGCAATTTATTTAAAAGCCAGGAAGTAGCTGAAGCCCTTATTGACCAGATTATCAATGCCGGAGAAGGCAGAAACAGTGTAAACATTCGGGCTTTTGAGGCAATTATCGGTGTAATACAGGATGGTAAGCTCTCAAAAGAAGATGTTCAGGTTGCTAATTCGTTCATTCAATGTGAGTATGTAGTTAACCCTTACGTTAACTATCGCTTACATTTTTACGGGTCAAGAAAAAATGCAAAAAAATACCCGGGATGGACAATAAGAGCAAGAGCCTTTGGTATATTCGATGAAGATAATAATATGTTGGCCGACTTTCTGGTCTTGCCCGACATATTAATTGGCAAAGCGCCGGACGAAGAACTGGACGAGCCATCTGAAGAACTTGCCGCAAAGGTCGATTAACATCTTAAATGATGTATTTTGGAGAGTCCCCTCAAAATTAGTATGATTTTTGAGGGGATTTTTTGTTGTCAGATTTTGTCTGCTTATTGCAATTTTGCTTAATCATTCTCGTTTTAGAATCGTCAGGTTAAATAATTTTCTACCAAATATCTTTTAATTGCTCCATTCTCTACCAATTAGACAGCATTCTATCATCGAATGGCTTAATTTGTGATTAAGCAGCTTGATTTTATGATTAAGCGGTACAATTCTTGCTTTAGTACGAGTAAATAGTTTTAATTTAAACATTCCCATGAAACCCAAAAAGATAATCTTTGCTTTAATGGCAATTACTTGCCTCTCTTTTGTATGCGTGATTTTTG
>CALRLN020000392.1:0-5393 GCA_943368675.1 Chitinophaga pinensis
TTGCAGATTGAGTTTCACCTTAGATAATAGCCAGGCTCATTGTCTAAGGTGATTTTTTATTTATTTTATCAATTGCATTCTGTTTATGTACGACCTCATCATTATAGGCGGTGGCGCAGCAGGCTTTTTTACTGCGATTAATGCAGCTGAAAAAAACAATAGTTTAAAGATTGCTATACTGGAAAGAGGAAGAGAGGTCTTACAGAAGGTAAAGGTATCTGGTGGCGGGCGTTGCAATGTTACTCATGCCTGTTTTGAGCCTGCTCAACTCATCAATTATTATCCGCGCGGTAATCAGGAATTATTACAACCCTTTCAGCGATTCAATCCTGTTCATACTATCCAATGGTTTGAAGGCCATGGAGTGAAAATCAAAAAGGAAGCCGATGGTCGGATGTTTCCTGTAAGTAACTCCTCCCAAAGCATAATTGATTGTTTTTTAGATTCATGCCGTAAAAACCAGATAGAAGTCATAACCAATAGCAGGGTTGAAAGTATAGAAAATAAAGGAGACGAATGGTTGCTGAATACAATAGGGGATAGGCAATACCAAACTAAAAATCTGATGATAGCCACTGGCAGCGATGCTGCCATATGGAAATTACTCCGGAATTTAGGCATCAATACAGTTCTGCCTGTCCCATCGCTTTTTACATTTAATATCAAAGATGAAAGGATTCAGGATTTGATGGGAATCAGCGTTGAAAATGCCGTTTGTCAATTACGACATCCTACTAATAAGCTATTAAATACTTTTTCTTCGAATGGGGCAACTCTTATTACTCATTGGGGCTTGTCGGGGCCGGCTATTTTGAAATTATCAGCGTGGGGTGCAAGAGCGCTGCATGAGGTAAATTATGAATTTGAAGTGACAGTTAACTGGATAGGCAGAACGGATGTTGAGAATATCAGGCAACATTTGCATCAACAAATTATGAACCAGCCCAAAAAGAATGTTTTAGCCAATGCAGAGTTAGGCCTGCCTGTAAGACTCTGGAAAAGCTTGTGCATAGCAGCAGGAATAGGGGAATACCAGAAATGGGCAGAGACAGGTAAAAAACATATAGCAGGGCTAATGGAGCAGTTAATTGCCTGCAAATTCAAGGTAAATGGTAAAAGTACTTTTAAAGAAGAATTTGTAACAGCCGGAGGAGTGGATTTATCAGAACTTGATTTCGAAAAGTTCAGCCTCAAAAAATATCCTAATCTCTACATGGCTGGCGAAGTATTAAATATTGATGCTATTACCGGTGGATTTAATTTTCAGGCAGCATGGACAGGAGGATGGATTGCTGCTCAAAGTTTATGATTTCTTTTTTCTGGCTGCCTGCAACATTTCGGTGAAGACAGATTTTTCGTTGATTTCATCTAAAATAAGGGCTTCGTTCAATATTTCAAGAAAAGCAGTTTCTTTGTTTTTTAAATCGTTGATGTCTACCAGAGTTATGCCATAAATGAATTTTCTTCCTTTCGATTCTAAGAGACCCTGTTCATTTGAAAGTTGAAATCCTCTCAGGAAACAGACCTCTAAACCTTTAACAGGGTGTACTTTTCCAAAATAACAAACGTCCTGTTTGACCTTATACATGGGTGTATTGATTTCAAGGTGTTCTCTTATTTTGGGATGAGCATTCAGAATAAGCACCCTAAGCCTTTGCATGAGTTGCTGTAAGTGCGGTTCCTGGCGCTCCAGGAAGTCTTCAACTGATAGAAACTTTGTCATTTTTTACGACCAAGGAACCTATTAACATACCTGTAATACTAGCCAATAAACCCCAGACTATACCGGGAATTTCTGTCGGGTAAAATTCCAATATGAGCCATACGCCAGTTCCGGCAACCATTGCCAGAATAGCCCCTAAAGGTGTAGCTCTTTTCCAGTATAAGCCTGCAACTAATGGTGTAAATAAAGCCACAAGGCTTAAAGAGGAGGATTCACCAACCAATTCATAAATTTCGGCTTTGTAAAGCGACAAACCCACACTTACAATTGTGATACCTATAACCGACAAACGCATGATTTTAAGTAAATGCTTATCAGAGATTTTTTTACCGTATAATGGTCTCAGAAGGTTTTCACCTACAACCGTTGCCGGGGCTAAAATTGCACCACTGCAAGTACTTAAAATGGCAGAAAGGAGCGCTCCAAAAAAGAGAATCTGCATGCCTAAACCTGAGTGGTTAAGTACCAGAAAAGGGATAGTCATCTGCGTATCACCATCTTTAATATCAGGATACATTAAAGAGCCGCAGAGGGCAATCACCAAAGGCATACAGGCAATAGACAGATACATAAACGCTGACCAGAAAGCCCCTCTGACAGCCACTTTTTCAGACCTGGCAGATAATACACGCTGAAATACATCCTGTTGGGGAATAGACCCCCAACCGATTGTAATCCAGGCACCAAAATAAGTAACCCAACTTACCACAGAGTGTTCTTTTGGAATAAATCTGAAAAATTCAGGCGGTGTTCTGGCAACCATTTCTCCCCAACCGCCAATTTTACTCACAAGTTCTATCATCAGAATCAGCATGCCTATTATAATAATGGCTGTCTGAATAGTATCTGTAATTGCGACAGACCACATACCACCAACATAAGTATAAAAAACAACCACAGAGGCACAAATCAGAACACCATAGACAAATGGAATTCCGGCAATGGATTGCAACACAATTGCCAGAGCCACTAATTGAGCGGCTATCCAGCTAAAATAGGATGGAATAAGAAAAAGCGCTGAAATCCATTCCACATTTTTATTGTATCTGATGCTGAAATAATCACTAAATGTAAGTATATTTAATTTATATAAGGGACGAGCGAAAAAAAGACCGATTAAAAGCAAACATAATGATGCACCAAATGGGTCTTCTATTACGCCAATTAAGCCTTTTTCAACAAATTCTGAGGATGCACCCATTACTGTTTCGGAACCAAACCACGTAGCAAAAAGCCCTGAAGCTACTACATAAGTAGGCATTCTTCTTCCGGCAATAGCAAAATCATTAGCTGTTTTAACAAATTTTGAGGCAAACCAGCCCACAAGTACAGTACCTAGTAAATATAAGGCAATAAATGTCAGAAGCATAGGAGAGGCTTAGATAAATAGGGTATTAATTCGAAACCATGAAAATAACATTTTTTCTTTTTCTAATCCCCCAAAAGCTTCAATTTTTATAATATTTTGTTTCTACGCATAATAAATTTTTTGTCGATTGAAACGTAAATATCATTTTTAATATAAAATTTGTGACTTTGTTTTTTAATTTAAGTCCAAATTAGCAAACATTCGTTAAATCCTATTTTTAATTAAAAATTGCGCAACTGTGACCCATCTTATTGAGCGATTTACAGAAATTTTGAAAAAGGGAAAGTATAATTCCCAGACTATTGCTGCTTACCGTAATGCCATATTTGTTTTCTATAACCATTTCCGTGATTTACCTCAGAGTAAAATTACTGATGAACTGGTTTCCAATTATCTGATAGGATTAAGTGAAAAGAAAGGTGGGTCAACGGATGCTTCAAAGCAGGCAGGAAAAGCAATAAAACTTTTCTATGAGGTGATTTTCAAACGGAAGCTAGGTATTAAAGCATCCGGCGAAATGAAAGAAGACACTTTGCCAGAAATTTTGACTTCCCGCGAGGTAGAAAGCATCATCAGCGTGCTTGAAAATCCTAAGCATAAGGCTTTAATGGCCACTATTTATGCAATGGGTTTAAAGTTGAGTGATATTCTGATTATGAAAGTAGAAGATCTGGATATGGAAACAGGCCTTATTATGGTGCCTCCATCTAAAACAGATAAAGGCAGAAAATTGAAATTACCTAAAAAACTAATTCCGATTCTCACTGCTTATTTTGAAAAGCATAATCCGAAAGAGCTTCTTTTTGTGGGAGAAAAAGGAAAACCGTATAGCCCCAGAAGTGTACAATTGGTATTTCAGCAGGCTTTGGCAAAGGCAAAAATTGAAAAGAATGCCACAGTGCATACGTTACGCCATAGTTATGCTGTTCATTGTCTGGAGAAAGGTATGGATATACACCTGCTTAAAGACATACTTGGTCATAAGTATTTGCAGACTACCTCTATGTACTATCAGATTGCCCAGATTGATCTGGCCAATATCAGAAGCCCGTTTGAAGATTTAGAGTTTTAATAAAAATAATACCAACAAAAAGAGAAAGTTTTGTTGGTATTATTCATCGTTTAATCTTCCATAGTGGCCTCTTTCAATATGATATTTTTCTTTTTCAAAGAATGTAATTCCAGGTCAGCCAGTTCAGTTCTGTTCTTTGCTACATCAATAGCTGTATAAATTGCATGAATCATAGATGATTCGTCTGCCTGGTTCTTACCTGCAATATCGTAGGCTGTTCCGTGGTCAGGCGAGGTACGCACTTTAGGCAGGGCAGCAGTGAAATTAACGCCATCCTCAAAGGCCAGCATTTTAAAGGGCATCAGACCTTGGTCATGATACATAGCTAATACAGCATCATATTGTTTCCAGGCTGCTGTTCCGAAGAACCCATCTGCCGGGAAAGGACCAAACACTAGTGTCCCTTTTTTCTTAAGCTCAATTAAGGCAGGCTGGATGATTTCTTTTTCTTCATTACCTAAAAGACCGTTTTCTCCGGCATGAGGATTTAAGCCTAATACTGCAATGCGGGGTCGCTGAATATTAAAATCCCTTTTAAGAGATGTATGAATCTGCTCAACCTTTTTTGTAATTAATTCTTTGCTGATTTTCTTTTTTACCTCTTCAAGCGGCAAATGGCCTGTTACAACACCAACTTTAAGTTTTTCGCTTACCATAAACATCAATACATCTTCCGTTCCAAACTCACTGGCTAAATATTCTGTATGGCCGGGAAATTTGAATTCTTCGTTCTGAATATTGTGCTTATTGATAGGTGCAGTAACAAGGGCGTCAATTTTGCCCGCCTTCAGGTCCGCCACCGCTCTTTTCAGAGATTCAAATGCTACTTTCCCGGCTTCTGGTGTGATTTTCCCGGGTTGTACTTCCAGATTCTGGTCATTATAACAGTTAATGAGATTTACCTGCTTATGGTTTATCTGTTCGATTTTCTGAATCGTAAAATATTGCCAGTCTTTCAATTCCAGTTGTTGGCGATATCGATTAATAACTTTACCTGAACCATAAATAACAGGGGTACAGATTTTATTCAGACGATTTCCTCCAACTGCTTTCAGTATAACCTCTGGCCCGATACCATTGAAATCTCCAATACTAATGCCAATGACAGGTTTATGTTGTTCGCTCACTTTTATATTGATTTAATTATTTCAATTCTTACTATTATTATATACAATAAATTATCTTTAAAATTCGGCCGTTTTTAACACTTATTCTTTGTTAATTATGTT
>CALRLN020000393.1:0-5381 GCA_943368675.1 Chitinophaga pinensis
TATTATCGGCTGATATAGTGATTGGCAAAGATACAATCAGGATAATAAACGCACAGTTAAGATCCATGGGTGTACGCGTCAATCGCGTTTTAGAAGCAGGAGAAGATAAGGAAAAAGCAAAGAAAGAGGCCAAGACTATTTATCATCAATTAAAAGAAGGATTCAGTGATAGAATTATTCAGATGATAGAACTGGAAAGCTGGATAAAGGGCAGTCCGTATCCGATTATTCTGGCCGGAGATTTTAACGAAGTACCTTATGGCTATGCTTATGGAAGAACCAGAAAATATCTGAAAAATGCTTTCGAGGAAAAAGGGCGTGGTTTCGGATTTACCTATCATCGTTCTCCCGGATTTCTGA
Source organism: Chitinophaga pinensis (assembly GCA_943368675.1). Taxonomy (GTDB): domain Bacteria; phylum Bacteroidota; class Bacteroidia; order Cytophagales; family Spirosomataceae; genus Emticicia. The sequence continues at coordinate 361 of CALRLN020000393.1, forward strand.
GAATCGACAATCAGTTTTTTGACGACAGATATTTCGAAATAAAACGTTTCAAAACATTTTCGGAAGTACCCTATTCAGATCACTATCCCATATGGGGAGAGTATATTCTTAAGAAATAAAATATTTTTTTCTAAACCCAATTGGCTGGACTATCTCTACTTTAATGGAAAAACTATATCAGGTCGCTTTAACATTGGTTGAAGGCGTGGGCAGTATTATGTTCAGGCAATTAATCAGTCATCTGGGCTCTGCTGAAAATGTATTTAAGACTAAAACAGACAAGTTGCTAAAAACACCTGGCGTCGGCAGGCAGATTATTGAAGGGCTAAAAGAAAAAACTCTGCTCAACAGGGCTGAGAATATAATCAGCGAAGCTGAAAAACAGCAAGTCAGGCTTTTCTTATTATCTGACAAAGACTATCCATCCAGACTTAAAGGTCTTTATGATGCTCCGGCAATTCTCTATTTCAAGGGTAATGGTGATTTAAATGCCCTTCGTACAGTTGGGATTGTTGGTACAAGACAGGCAACTGATTATGGTAGAAAAGTAACAGAGGAGATAGTAGAACAATTGAAATCTTATGAAGTAAGTATCATCAGTGGTCTTGCTTATGGTATTGACATTATTGCTCACAAAGCAGCTATTGACAATGCCGTTCCGACTATTGGCGTGATGGCAAGCGGGATTGATATTATTTATCCTGCCGCACATAAAAAATACGCAGAACAAATGCTGGAAACCGGGGGTATTCTTTCTGAAAACCCATTTGGCATGAAGCCAATCCGGAATTTGTTCCTGGCCAGAAATCGAATTATTGCCGGCTTAAGCGATGTGAATATTGTTGTGGAATCGGCTAATAAGGGAGGAGCATTGGTAACTGCCGATTTTGCCAATAATTATCATCATGAAGTATTTGCAGTACCTGGCAGCCTTACCAATAAATACTCTTCCGGCTGCCATAAATTGATTAAGGAAAACAAAGCCAATATTTTTACCGAAGTCAACGATATTATAGATGCGATGAACTGGGGTAATGAAGGTACAGATACACCTAAAACCAAACCCAGAGAAGTAGAAATTGATTTAACACAATTTACACAGGAAGAGGGCCAGGTAATTGCTTATCTGCGTACACACGGTGAAACTCAGATTGATAACCTTAGCTGGCAAACACAGATTCCGATTAATAGGCTGGCTTCTTTACTCCTGAACCTTGAGTTTCAGGGCATTGTAAAAGCGATGGCAGGTAAAAAGTTTGGGATTAAATTATGAAAATTTAATGATTTTTAAAAGATTCGGATAAACGATTGATATGTAAATTGCGTTATTAGAGTATGCCTTTGAAAATGTAATTAATAAATAGTATTTGTGGTAAACCGAATTATAAAATTGAATGGACGAACAAAAAGATTTGTAGCTTTTGTTGCCCTTAGTGTTCTTCTTGGCTCTTGTTTCAGTAGATGGATAATGACAGAATCTGAAATAAAAGAGCACTACCGTGATCGATTAGCCAAGCCGTTATATCATATGGTTGAAAACGACTCCCTGAAGTTACACTATGTTACTTTTGGAGCCGATACTGCTCAACCTGTTTTATTTATCCACGGTGCACCCGGTGCCTGGGATGGGTATATGAATATGCTCGACGATAGCTCTCTGCAACATCAGTTTCACCTGATTTCTGTTGACAGGCCCGGCTATGGTAAATCTCAGAAAAAGCCTAAAAAACGAGTATATAGCCTTGTTGAGCAGGCTCAGGCTATTATTCTGGCATTGAAAAGCAATCATTCAGGTAAAAAAGCAATTATAGTGGGTCGTTCTTATGGGGCGCCTGTAGCCGCTGAAATAGCAGCTTTATACCCTGATTTGGTGCAGAAAGTAATACTTTTATCTCCAGCCATTGACCCGGACACTGAAAAGTTCTGGTGGTTTTCCAAATATGGTAAGGTTTTTCTGGTAAGATGGTTTTTGCCGGAACGGATGAATACAGCCACAGATGAAAAATATGCTCATGTGGCAGAATTAAAAAAACTAAAAAATGACTGGCCTAAAATACAGTCAGATGTAACTGTGATGTGCGGCGGGCAGGATTGGATTGTTGACACTACAAACTTTTCATACGCCAAAAAAGTATTACAGGGAAAAAACGCCAGATTTATTTTTATACCTGAATCCGGACATCTGATTTCAAGTTCAAGACCCGATTTAGTGAAGAAAGAAATCTGTGGTATCGAAGATTTAAAAGAAAGCATTCAGCAGCAGGCTTCGGCTAATTAAGACAGTATTCTTAAGGTGATTTCTATAGAGATTCAGGCAATATCTTATAATTGTTTGAATCTTTATTTATTTACGTCTATCTTTAAACACTTGCTTAACCAACATACCTCAATCAAAAAACATGAAACCATTGTCACTGATTTTTGCGTTTTTATTTCTTGCCAATCACTTGTCCGCACAAGATAAAAAAACTAAAATGCTTGAAAACATTTCAAAAAAAGAGATGTATTACGGAGCCATTGCCAAACAAATCTGGAATTATGCCGAAGTAGGCTATCAGGAAACCAAGAGTTCAGCACTATTACAAGAAACATTAACTAAAGAAGGTTTTACGATTCAAAAAGGAGTTGCCGAAATTCCAACAGCTTTTGTGGCTTCTTTCGGTGAGGGCAAACCTGTAATTGGTATTCTGGGTGAATATGATGCCTTACCCGGATTTTCGCAAGACTCTACTGCCGACCAGAAATCTATCGGAACAATTGCAGGTCATGCTTGCGGTCATCATCTGTTTGGCACCGCTTCTGCCGCTGCTGCTATTGCCGTAAAAGAATACATGAAAGCCAACAATATTAAAGGTACTATCCGCTTTTATGGTTGTCCGGCTGAGGAAGGCGGCTCAGGTAAAGTGTATATGGTGCGAGCCGGATTATTTAATGATGTAGATGCAGTTTTGCACTGGCATCCAAGTTCTTTTAATACCGCCAGTTTTGGTACATCATTGGCTAATAAATCGGGTAAATTCAGGTTTTATGGCGTTTCTGCACATGCTTCGGCCTCTCCTGAAAAAGGCCGCTCTGCCCTTGATGGTGTAGAGGCAATGAACAATATGGTTAATATGCTGCGTGAGCATGTGCCTTCTGATTCTCGTATTCATTATGTAATAACCAATGGTGGCAAAGCACCTAACGTAGTCCCAGACTTTGCCGAAGTCTATTACTATGCCCGCAATGCCCGCCGTGATATTGTCATTGATGTGTGGTCACGTATTGAAAAAGCGGCGAAAGGTGCTGCAATGGGCACTGATACAAGAGTGGAGTGGGAATTAACAGGAGGTACGTATGAATTATTAGCCAATGAAACCCTGACACAGGTAATGCAGGATAACCTGATTAAAGTAGGAGGCCTGACATATAACCCCGAAGAAAAAGCTTTTGCTGAAAAACTATCAAAAAATTTAGGCTTAGATCATTTAAGATATGAAGATGCTACAAGCATCAAACCATTAGATGTAGAAAAGACCGGGGCTGGTGGTTCAACAGACGTAGGTGATGTAAGTTGGGCCGTACCAACAGTAGGGTTAAGTGTAGCAACGTGGGTGCCTGGTACTCCGGCTCATAGCTGGCAGGCTGTTGCCGCAGGAGGAATGAGCATCGGCCGAAAAGGGATGGTGATAGCAGCCAAAACTTTGGCCCTTACGGCCACCCAGTTATTTGAAAACCCGGAAACGGTTAAAAAAGCCAAAGAAGAATTTGAAAAGGCCAGGGGTGCAAATTTCAAGTATTCAGCGTTGGTAGGAGACCGTAAACCAGCATTGGATTATAGGAAGTAGTGGAAATGGAAAACCCTTGGCCTCTAAAGGAGAACAAAAAAACATATAGTAAAGATTTATAAACAAATGAGCCAAACCTTCATTTTGATCTATAGAAGGCCCGGCTCATTTATTTTCCAAACTTATCATTTTTCTTCTTCCTTTATCCAAAGGTTACACCTCAAATTTCGTCTCGTTTTTTATTTCGCTCATGACAAAAATACTATGAGTACTGCCAATATTTTCGAGTGATGCCAGCTTATTCATCAGGAAGCTCTGATACTCACGCATATCATCCACTACTACCTTTATCATAAAGTCATACTCGCCCGAAATATTATGACACTCAATTACCTCGCTGAGTTTAACAATCTCTTCCACAAACTTTTTCCCTGCTTCTTGTGCATGTTCTTTCAAACGGATATTACAGAATACCATCAGGTCTTTTCCGATTTTCTCACGATCGATAACAGCGACATATTTTTTTATCACACCGTCATTTTCTAAACGTCTTACACGTTCATAGACAGGCGTTGGCGAGAGATTAAGGCGAGAGGCCAGTTCTTTCGTTGTCAGGTGCGCGTTTTCCTGCAGGTATTTTAAAATATCTCTGTCTGTAGTATCCAGTTTTTGCATAGATAAAATGTCGTTTTAAGCAAATATTTACATCAAATTTAAAAATAAAAATGATAAGTATTCAATCATATTTAGATATTTTATCTATTTTATTAAATTATTTCAAAAAATCAATCTTTAAATAGTATTTTTGTGAGATAAATTTTGTTGTTATCTTAAGCATTCAGCATAATGATGCACACAAACTTAAATGATTGAATAAAGTGACGGACATTCGTGAAATACTAAAAAGCAGAATTCTGGTTCTTGACGGAGCTATGGGTTCATTGATTCAGCAGTACAAGTTGACCGATGAAGATTATCGCGGAGCGAAATTCCGTGATTTCCCGCATGAAGTCAAAGGCAACAATGATATGCTGTCAATTACCCGGCCTGATGTTATTAAGGAAATCCACGCCAAATATTTTGAAGCAGGGGCAGATATTGCCGAAACAAATACTTTTTCGGGTACTTCTATAGCAATGGCCGATTATCATATGGAAGATTATGTGTATGAACTCAATTACGAGTCAGCCAGAATTGCCCGTGAAGTGGCTGATGAGTTTACGGCCAGAAAACCTGCTCAACCACGTTTTGTTG
>CALRLN020000394.1:0-5360 GCA_943368675.1 Chitinophaga pinensis
ACTGTTGCTTCACTGGCACTGGTTGCATCAGACATCATGTATTGCATACCCGGCACACCATTGATGGCACGTTCCATGATAGTGAGGGTAGATTTTACCAATACATCGGCATTAGAACCCGGGAACTCAATGAAAATATTTACCCGTGGAGGGGCTATTTCAGGAAACTGAGATATGGGCCGGGTGAAAATTGCCAATATCCCCAAAAAGACGATTGCCAGAGACATGGCAATAGCCAGTACTGGTCTTTTTATGAATTTGCTAAACATTTTTTCTACGTTTTGTCAATACCTTATAGGTTGCGAATCATCGCACCGTCTAAACCAATAAGGCTTTCGATGAGATTAAAAATTACTCTGCATGAAGGTTCTTTAACTCTTCAATAACCGTCCTGTAAGGTTTAAATTTAGTTTTGACATGGTCTCCGTTTTTAACTTTGCGTAAACCTTCCACTATAATTTTATCATTGGGAGACAAGCCACTAGTAACAGTGTAAATATGAGGCATTTCTATTCCAGTAGTTATCTGTCTGGTTTGAACAAGGCCTTTTTCATCCACCACAAATACAAATTTTTTATCCAGAATATCGAAAGTAGCTTCTTGCGGAATTAAAAGGGCATCTTTAATATGTGAAGGCAACAGAATTGTACCTGTTTCTCCATGTCGTAAAATACCTTCAGGATTTGGAAATGTAGCACGGAAAGCGATGTTTCCTGTTTCATTGTTAAAATCTGCCTCAATGGTTTCAAAAAGGCCGTCATGGTTAAAAATTTCATTGTTTGCCATCAGCAATTTTACTTTTTGAGGTCCTTCTTTTTTTATGCGGGCAGCATAGTCAAGGTATTCAGCTTCCGGAACATTAAAATAAACCCAGAGTTTACTGTTGTCGGATAGTGTAGTTAGTAACTCTCCTTCGTCTACCAGACTTCCTAATCGCATGTGGAATCTATCCATTATACCACTAAAAGGAGCATTAACAGATGTTAGTGCCAGATGAGTGCCTGATAATTTTAAGTCAGCTTTTTCACGGTCAAGTTTCGCTTTGGCTAAAGCCAGTTCTTGTGGCGAAACAATGTTTTTATCAGCAAGAATTTTGGTATTCTGGTACTCGATTTCAGCGTATTCTACGTCAGCTTTCGACTTTTCCATTTCGGCCTGATACACTAGTGGCATAATCTGAAACATGGGTTGACCCTGTTTGACATGCTGACCCTCATCAACAAATATTTTTGTTAAATACCCTCTTTCCAGCGAGCGTAATTCTATGTGATTACTTGCTCTGATTTGACAGACATATTCCTTATTAATAGAAGTATCAACCTTAATCGGGCTACTTACTATAAACTCAGATACCTCTTCTTTTGTATGTTCAGCGTGGTTACAACCTGCGATATAAAATGCAGCGATTGCTAAAAAAATGATTGAATATTTCATGAATATTTAAAAAATAAGAATGTAAGCCTATTGATTGAAAGAAATTTTCAAACTAAATAATGCTTTAAAAAACCTTTAAAAAGATAGATTTTTGATCCAGATGTAGGCAATCCATTAAATAAATGGAATCTTCCAGGAATGGTGGAGCAAGAAAAAGGGGATTGTAATTCGTTTTTGAAGAGATAAACTAAAATTTATAAACGAACTCTCTAAGAAATTATAATTGAGATAGAATATATGCAGTGGAAAGGCACTTTCAGTAGTATCATCATCTGTACTTTCATCAGTAGGGTCTACTTCTTCTTCAACGCTCAGAATTGATAAAAAATCGCATGGGGTAGTTGATTCCCAATCCTGAAAAATGATATTCTGCGCATTCAGCTGATTTGCCTTGATGAATGAAATACTGAGCTTTTCATTTTCAGCATTCGAGCTACTGCCTTTAACAAAAATAGAGGTAATCAGGAATAGCCCACAAACCATACCGAATAATAGGAATGGCTGGCTTAGTCTGATATTTCTATTCAAGATTTTCATACGTATTGCAAATCTACTAAACCATTTTTAATATTAATAGAGTCGGCTCTTCAACCCTTCCTTGATTTCTGATAAACGCAATATACCATCTTATGTTAGTTTATTGATAATCAATAAATTACAATTACAAAAACATAGATAATCTTGAAATAATGAAAATTTAATGCGCAAATTTTAATGACATTTTAACTGCGTTTTAAGTAGTAATTAACTGGTAGGAAAGCTCAAGAAGATAGTTGGAGTGTCGCGTGATTTGGTAGTGATGAATAAAGCCATTGGTAAGTTGTACGCAACAATTGGCATTTTATTAATTCAAGCATTTAATAGCACCTAATAAAGTTGCCAAACATCATACCCAAACCTTAATATCAATCCAAAAACCACAATCAAAAATATAACCCGTACAAAGCCATTCCCTCTAAGAATAGCTATTTTACTGCCTGCATACGAGCCTGCCATATTACAAATCATCATCGGGAAAGCAATCTTGAACATCACAAACCCTTTGCTGACAAAGAAAATCAAAGAGGCAACATCAGCTATCACATTTACCACTTTTGAAATGGCAGAGGCAGATAAAAAACTATAGCCAATGATACTTACAAAGCCAAATACCAATAAACTACCTGTACCCGGCCCTACAAAGCCATTGTAAAATCCTGTTGCCATACCAATCAACAATCCACAAAAAGGAATGACTTGTAAGCTAAAGCGGAGTTTCTCTTCCTGTCCTAAATCTTTTTTGCGATAGGTATAAATAGCAATTACAGTCATTAAAATCAGGATAGTAGGTTTTAGGATTCGTGCACTCATCATACTTGATAGCAAAGCACCTGAATAAGACATAATTGCTGCGCCAATGCCAGAATAAACTACGGTCTTCCAGGGAATCTTTACTTTTTTGGAGTATTGATAACCTGCTACGGCTGTACCCATAAATGAAGAAAAACGATTAGTACCGATTATCTGAGGTACAGAATAAGAAGGAAATAAAATAAACAAAGCAGGGACCTGTACCAGGCCACCTCCGCCTACAATAGAATCTATAAAGCCTGCAAAGAACGCTGCAATGCAGGCGAGTATGGTTGTTTCAAGCATGATTTTTTGGAGGAGGAAAAAAGGAGACTGGAACAGGAAAAAGCAAATTCCTTTTTCCGTTCTCCTTTCTCCAACTATTGCGACCACTCTGTAGGGGTTCTGTCCCAACGATGACTTTTGAGTTTTAAGCGGAGATTTTCATCTAATTTCTTGCCATCACTGGTACCGATATTGGCTTCCACATGGCGTATTTTTCTCATACCCGGTATAATTGTATGTACATCATCATTGCCTAAGATAAACCGCAGAGCCATTTCAGGCATAGTCATGCCTTCAGGTACCAGCGGTTTCAGGGCATCGGCATGGTCTACACTTGAATTCAGATTTTCAGGCACAAAATAAGTCGAGCGCCAATCATCTGCCGGGAAGGTCGTTTCCTTGGTTAACAAACCAGTCAGAGTACCTTCATCAAATGGTACCCGCGCAATAACACCGATATCCAGTTTTCTGCATAGTGGAAACAGCTCATCTTCCGGATTCTGGTCGAAGATATTATAGATTACCTGTACGGTATCTATCAATCCTGTTTTCAGGGTTTCCAACACATTATTAGGCTCCCAACGGTTTACACTGATTCCGAATTGCTTTACTTTACCTTCCTGCTTTAATTTGGTCACGGCTTCTTTCCAATCATCATTATCAGCCCAGGTATCTTCCCAGACATGGAATTGTTGTAGGTCTATACAATCAACTGCCAGATTTTTCAAACTCTTTTCTGTATATTCAATGATATGACTGGCAGGGAAACAATCTTCTAACAGAAAATGTGATTTTGACGGCCAGATAAAATTCTTAGGCGGAATTTTAGTAGCAAAATACAGACGTTTCTGTGCATATTTTTTTAATACATTTCCTAATATCTCTTCGCTTTTTCCGGCACCGTAACCCCACGCAGTATCAAAAAAATTACAGCCCAATTCAACAGAGCGATCAAGCGACTGACCTACTTCATCCTGATCAGAGCCTGTCCAACCCGCTAAACCCCACATACCATACCCTATTTCGCTGACGTTCCAATCAGTACGTCCAAATCTTCTATACTCCATGTTTTTTTGATTATATGGTTTAAAATACTTTAATCCGGAAAATGGAGACAGGAGAACAGAACTCAACCTAAGTAAAATATTAGTATACCCTTTTCTCCATTTTCCCTTATTTTTTCTATTACTTTTTTTTCTTTTTTACTGTGGCAATAATCCATGCAATGATACCAACCAGAAATAAAGCGATACTGATCCCGAAAGCAACCCACTTAAACATTCCGGCATTTGAGGCATAGACTGCTGCTCTGTCTGCTCTTTCAGGAAAAGCATTGAGCATGGTAATAATACCAGCATTTTCTGCAAAATCTCCGATAGTGGCTAAAATAGGGAAAATATTGAGCTGTTGCATAAAACTTCTGGCAGCAAAGCCTCTTTTAAATACATAGCTCAACAGCAAAATGTTGGTAATTGTATAGATTACCGGATAAATAATATCAATGACTGCTTCGGCAAAGAAATAATATTTTCTTCCCTCTTCTCCATAAGCATTTAGTTTATCATAGGCTTCATCAGGAGTAAAACCAAACATTAAATCTAAAACACTCAATGTACCGGTAGGGTCAAACTTACCTTGCATATAAGGGAGAATGCCCGCAGAAATAATTATTTGCAGACAAAAGAAAATCAGCACATTACGCCCGGACGCATAACGATGGGCTAATTTAGATAAAGATGATAGCATAAAAGGTTAGCTTAGTTTTAAGGTTCACACAAATATAAATAAAGAAGCATATAATCAGCCAAATACACATGAACATTGATGGGTTTAGCTTATCTTTTCTACTTTTACGGCAACATTATTAAAAGCGGCATTACCTGTTAATTCATCCAGCACATACTCATCTGTCAAATCATTAATACTAACACCTGCATATTTAGATGCTACATCTAACTGTACTCCTTTCCGGGCATGTCCGTATCCATGAGGCATACTCACCACGCCTTGCATCATATTATCTGTAATCTCAAGCGGTAATTCAATACATCCTACTCTTGAACTCACTTTAACTATTGACTGGCTATCAAGATTAAGTTTTTGCGCATCTGCCGAATGCATCATTAAAGTGCATCTGTTCCGACCCTTTACTAAACGCTCTGAATTATGCATCCATGAATTATTATCTCTCAGGTGTCTTCTGCCAATGAGCAGATAATCAAACCCATTTTGCGCATCTGTACTTTTTAAAGATTGACGAAGCCTGTCAACATCTTTAATTAAAAGTTCAGGGGCAATATTAATACGCTTGT
>CALRLN020000395.1:0-5357 GCA_943368675.1 Chitinophaga pinensis
AGCAATTCTGGCTGCTGTTATAAAATACCCTCCGAATTTATCAATTTCTTCGTCAAATGTTGGCACATCATTCTTCCTAAAGAAGTCTACAAGGTCTGAAAAATTAATTTCCTTTTTTATCATAATAAAATATTATTAAAAGAAAAAATGGTAGTATTTTAAGAAAAGATACATTTATAAATATACTGAAAAAATTGACATATTTGATAAAAAAGTTATTAATCGGTAGTTTACCATTGATATAAAAAAATTAACAAAAAAAAGAGTACCCCCAACAAAGCCAAGGGTACTCTTTCCTTATCAATCAAAAACCAACTCAATCCACAAATTCAATAGTATTCACCGCAAACAATGGTTTTCCTTCTGCTTTCGGATTTTTGAAGACGAAATAAATATTCTGTTCTCCTGCTGTATCAACCTTGATTTTGAGAGGCATCATGCTTGCTTCCGGTACTTCGGCAGTGCCTACTACTGTTCCGGTTGGCGAGCCCAGTCTTATTTCTACGGTCCCTCCTACTGTCATGCCTTTCTGCGAGAATGCCCCCACTATAATGGTTTTAATACCTGTCAGGTCAATGCCTTTGAAAGCAATGTAGCTATCGTTTTCAGTAGCGGCGGCTACATCGCCACCCAATTGTTCTACAGTAAACTTCGATACTCCCTTTGACTCATCAAAAGTAACGGCCTTAATCTTAGGGCTGCGCAAAGCCAATGACTGACTGGTAGTCAACGGCCCGATTGCTTTTCCACCCTTGTCGGTATAAGTAGCCTGAATGATATAGGCGCCTTCTTTTTTGCCTTTATGCGCGGCTGCATCATAAGCACCTGTAACAGGTTGCGAAGCCTTGCGGGTATCGTTCAATGAAAGAATGTAATCAACCATATCTCTTGCCTCTGACATCGGTATCTGAGGGTGAGCAGCCATTGCTTGTTCTCCCCATACACCACCGCCACCTTTGATAACTTTTTCAGCTAACTGGTTGATAGCTGTTTGTCCGCGGCGGTATTTTTTCGCTACGTCCATATAAGCAGGCCCGATAGATTTTTTATCAATCGAGTGGCAGGCCTTACAATCGCTTAGATCAATCAGACGCTTACCTGCGGCAAAGTTCATGTTTTCTTTATGGCCTTGCTCCAGCATGGTTTTGTCGTATCCTTCCAGATAATTGATATTTACTACCACATCTTCCGGGTCAATGCCTTTGCTTAGGGTACCGTCTTCTTTATCGGTTACTTTTACATCATAGGCAATCTTCTGGTTATCGAAGAAGAATGTTTTGTTACCCTTTACATCGATTTTCACGGTAGGTTCGGCATTTCCTACTTTAATAATAGTAGTCTGCGACGATTTGTTTCCGGCTGCATCTGTTACGGTCAATACTACATTATATTCACCCGGTTTGGTAAAGGTAAACTTCGGATTGGCTTGTGTACTTACAGGCAGGCCTTTACCGAAATTCCATGAGTATTTCAAGGCGTCTTTGTCATAATCCAGCGTTCCGGCAGATGAGAAAGCTACTGCCAATGGCGCTGCTCCTGCTTTTTTATCAGCTGCCAATGCAATCACCGGTTTTCTATTACCAGGGTTATACTCAATTACTGACAAGGTTGCGTCTTCGTTCTGAGCAAACCAGTTCATGCCATAGTCTAACACAAACAGGCGACCATCTTTAGAGAAAGCCATGTCCATCGGGTGATAGAATCTTGTATTCGGCATAAAGCGCTCCATTCCCTGATAATTACCTTCTTTATCCATGCTTACCAGATAAATCCAGTCACGCATCCATTCGTAGGCAAAGAATTTACCATCAAAATAACTAGGGAATCTCTTAGGATTTTTGGTGTGGTCTTCTGAATAATACACCGGGCCAGCCATTGGATTGGCCCCGCCCTTACCAAATTCAGGATATAATTTTGATACGCCATAGCCATAATAAAGCCATGCTTTGGTGGCAGGCATCAACTCTTTCAGACCTGTATTGTTTGGCGAATCATTGATAGGTTTAGCCGCATCATATTTCTCGCCTGATTCCTTTTTGGCAAAATCATAGTGGTTATAAGCAAAGTTATCACCCGTAAAGATAGGCCAGCCGAAGAAACCCGGCTTACGCGCCTGATTAAACTCTACAATACCATCAGGGCCACGTTTCGGATCTGCCTTTCCGGCATCAGGGCCTACATCGCCCCAGTATAAATAACCATTGCGTTTATCAACTGCAATTCTATAAGGGTTACGCATACCCATAGCATAAATTTCAGGACGGGTTTTCTCTGTTCCGGCCGGATACAGGTTGCCTTCAGGAATAGTATAAGTACCATTATCCTGTGGTTTAATTCTCAATACTTTTCCACGTAAATCGTTGGTATTACCCGATGAACGAAGGGCATCCCACCCCTCACGGCCAGGCTGAAAATCAATCGGTGCAAAACCATCTGACGCAAACGGATTGGTATCGTCACCCGTAGAAAGGAAAAGGTTTCCTTTGCCATCCCAGTCGATTGAGCCACCTGTGTGGCAACACTCATCACGTTTCACAAATACACGTAATAATACTTTTTCTGACGACATCACAACGGTGTCTTTCTTATCATCATATTCAAATCTTGATAAGAAATTATCTTTGGTTACCTCACGGGTTTCGTTCGGTGTATAGTAGAAATAAACCCAGTGGTTTTTCTCATAGTTAGGGTCAGCGCCTACACCCATCAAACCATATTCAAATTTGGTATATACTGGCATTTGTCCGGCCACTTTTACTTTTTTAGTAACAGGATTCCATACTTTAACCGCCCCTTTACGCTCTACAAAAATCACTTTTCCATTCGGTAAAACTGCCAGTTCTGTCGGTTCATTCAGGTTACTTGCCAAAGTAATACGTTCAAAACGGTTTTCTTCCGGAGAACGCATTGATTTTGCTTTAGAATAATCCAGTTTATCAGCCATTACCCACTTCAAGCCCTGCCAGAAATGCTCTGTAATCAACGGTTCGCTGAATGTTTCAGGCGTATGCCCGAAATTTGAATAAAAAGCTTTACCGCCATCAAACTCATGATACCATGCCATTGGGTGGAAATCGCCCATTTTACCCATTTCGTAGCTGCTTTCGTCTACTCTTACGATAAACTTCAGAATATCTTTTTTCAGAGATTTGAAATCATAGAACTCATCGGTTTTTTCAAAAGTATCAGGAAAATGCGCCGAAGCCGGGAAAGTTTTATCAAGGGTAATCATTTTGCCCTTTTGCACGTTTGATACTCTGCCGCCCGGGTGGCTGGCAAAATAGCCGCCCATCAGATCATTATACCAGGGCCAGTTATATTCGGTATCAGAAGCTGCATGGATACCGAAATAGCCACCACCTGCCTGAATATACCGTTCAAAATCAGCCTGTTGTGCCGGATTCAGCACGTCTCCGGTAGTACTTAAAAACACAACAGCGGCATAATTTTTCAGATTGGCTTCATTAAACTTTGTGGCATCGGTGGTTGTGTCAACACCAATAGCCTGCTTTCTCCCTAATTCGATAAAAAACTGATTGCCTTCTTTAATAGAATTGTGGTGAAAACCTTTTGTTAAAGAAAAAACCAATATTCTTCTTTGCTGGGCAAATGAGCTTGCACCTACAAACAAGAGTAACATTAAAAGGATAGGATTAAACTGTCGTTTCATTAGATTGACCAATATTTTGTATGAATAACAAAGGTAATTAAAAACCAAAGAATAAGTGTCGTTCAGACATTAAAAAGTATTTTTCTGAGATTATATTGGAGGATTTGCCGAAGATTGATTTATCAAAACACAGTCAATAATGATGACAGTGAATGAATTCACCATCTAAGATAACAAAGGTATTTTCTGTATACAGTGCCGGACTTAAGTCCGGCTTACATATATAAATATTTCCTTTGTTATTTCAGCCACCGAATTTATTCGGTGCAAAAAGTACGTTTATTATTTACCGGCCCTCAAAACATAAGTTTTCCCGGCTTGCGTCGGCATATCATACACTATTGTTTCTTTAATAAAACTGGCGTCAACATTAGCTTTTGGCGAAATTAACGGCTGTTTGATAGCAGCTATCTGATAAAACGGATTAGGATTTTTACCATTGGCCTTTTTTATCGGAACATTCGTTTTCAAAGCATGGCTTGAACGCAGACGGCAGTTGCCGCCTAATGTAGATTTAATGATTAGTTCTGTTATCTTCCCATTCTTCCATATCATTTTTACAATCTCAAAACCACCTCTTGCTTTTAGTCCACTTACGCTGCCGTCAGCCCATTTATCGGGCAAGGCCGGTAATAACTGAATAGCGCCATCATGACTTTGCACCAACATTTCGGCAATGCCTGCGGTACAACCAAAGTTACCATCAATCTGAAACGGAGGGTGAGCATCAAACAAATTATCGTAAGTCCCTCCACCTTGTCTGCCCGGTACTTCGGCAGGTGATAACTGGTCGGTAATGAGTTTGTAGGCTCGGTTACCATCCTGCAATCTTGCCCACCAGTTGACCTTCCAGCCCATTGACCAACCTGTGGAAACATCACCTCTGTAAATAAGAGAGGTACGAGCCGCTGCAAATAAATCAGGATGCTGATAAGGCGAAACCTGATTTGAGGGAAAGAGGCCATATAAATGTGAGATATGACGATGCTGGTCTTTGGGGTCGTCCAGATCTTCAAGCCATTCCTGTAACTGATTATGCTGCCCGATCTGCATAGGTGCTAATTGTTGTAATTTATTCTTAATCTGACTGGCAAATTCGGTATCTGTTTTCAGAACTTTTGCGGCATTGATGAGATTCGAAAATACATCAAATACCAACTGATTATCCATTGTTGCTCCGGCTGTAATTGAAGATTTCGGCCTACCCGCTGGTGAGTTTTCGGGTGAAGTGCTCGGTACCACTACCAACCATTGATGCGACGGTTCAGGTACCAGGAAATCATGATAAAAAGTAGCTATTCCTTTCAGAACAGGGTAGTATTTCTGCAAAAATGCCTTATCACCACTATATAAATAACGCTGCCATAAGTGTTGGCTAAGCCATGCGCCACCCATTGGCCACATACCCCAGAATGCCCCGTCTACTGCTCCGTTGATACGCCATAAGTCTGTATTATGATGCGCTACCCAGCCATTGGCACCATACATAGTCCGGGCAGTTTCTACGCCTGTTTCTGATAATTCTCTCACCATATCAAACAATGGTTCGTGCATTTCAGACAGGTTAGTGAGTTCAGCAGGCCAGTAGTTCATTTCTGTGTTGATGTTGATGGTATATTTACTATCCCACGGAGGATTCACCCGGTTATTCCAGATGCCCTGTAAATTGGCTGGCTGCCCTCCTCGA
>CALRLN020000396.1:0-5356 GCA_943368675.1 Chitinophaga pinensis
GCTCGTATCACTGTCGAGAATGATTTTCCATTGGTCTTCAATTTTTCTGAGTACCACTGTAAATTTGCCATAAAAAAGACCTGTTTTCCCGTTGGCATCGGTCGTGGTTACTTTGTAATATCCTACTTCAAATGCCGAGTTTTCATTATGAATCCGCTCTTCGAATGTGAACTCTATTGCCTGCCTTCTTTTATGTCTGAAATTATATTCATTATTCTGTTGATTATTCCTGCTATACTCATCGTAAGTAAAAATCTTTTTAGAATCAACGGGTATGCGCAGTAAATCTTTAGAATGAAGATTCATAAAACCGATGGCATCCATCTTACTATAGGTCTTGATAAAGGGCAACCAAACCTGATCATTGATTTCGGTCTCGATATTATCGGTTTGAGAAAAAACGGTAAAAAAACTACATGTCAGAAGGGCACAGAGTAGTGATTTCATTGTTTGATGACAAAGATTTTATATACATTAGGTTTCAAAACAAATGTAAGCATTTAATTCTTTACTGAAATAGGCATAGGCTCTTTTCTTTCAGTCAGAAAGGTAAAGTTTGCCAATGAGATTAAATACCATTTGCTTCTATAACCAACCTCCTGACCTCAACGGCAGCATTTGAGATTTAAAAACCGATAAACTTTGACCATGCTTAGCTGTGTAATTTGTGAACATTATTGAAATAAAAACTAATGAACCTAAACCACCCGAATAGCTGTTAAATATTAAAATACGACAACAAAAAATGGCTTCTAAACCCAAGGAAGAAAAAGAAGAAAAAATAGATATACGTCAAAGGCTAAAGGCGCTTAACAACTTGCCTGCTTTTATTAAAGAGGTTTACCGGACCTCTCCGGCACTGGCATCAGGCAATATTGTATTAAGGTTAATCCGCTCTGTAATTCCCCTCATGGTTCTATATATAGGAAAATTGCTGATAGATGAGGTGATACTATTATTTGGCAGTAAGTCAACCGATTATACTCATTTATGGCTTTTGATTGGTATTGAATTCGTATTAGTCATAATCAGCGACCTGCTGGCCAGAGGTATAAGCCTGACAGATAGCCTTCTTGGAGATATGTTTGCCAATAAAACTTCAGTCAAACTTATGGAGCATGCTGCCTCACTCGATTTAGCACAGTTTGAAGATGCCACCTTTTATGATAAACTGGAAAGAGCCCGACAGCAGGTAACAGGTCGCACCGCTTTGCTTTCTCAAACCTTGGCACAGGGGCAGGATGCCATAACAATGGGCAGTTTGCTGATTGGGCTTTTTGCTTTTAATCCGTGGTTAATACTTCTTTTACTTGTAGCGGTGATTCCTTCATTTATTGGTGAACTACATTTCAATGCACGCAGTTATTCGCTCCAGAGAGGCTGGACACCCCAGAGACGGGAGTTGGATTATTACCGATACATCGGAGCCAGCGATGAAACTGCCAAAGAAGTGAAGCTCTTTGGCCTATCCGGTTTTCTGATTGATCGTTTCAGAAATTTATCAATCCGCTATTTCAACGAAAATAAAAAATTGTCTATTCAGCGTGCTTCATGGGGAAGCCTTTTAGTAGCTGTCGGGACTATCGGCTATTTTTCTGCCTATAGTATTATTGTTTTTGAAACAGTTAAGGGAGTCGTAAGTATCGGTAGCCTTACTTTCCTGACAGGCTCCTTTCGCCAATTGCAATCTTTATTAGAGGGGATTCTGGGGCGGTTTACAAGTATATCACAAGGCGCTTTGTATCTCAACGATTTGTTTGAGTTCTATCAGATAAAACCCGCTATTGTGTCTCCGCTAAAACCCAGACCCGTACCGAACCCGATACGTGAAGGTTTTACTTTTGAAAATGTAGGATTCAAATACCATAATTCAGACCGTTGGGCTAACCGGCATTTGAATTTTACTTTGAAAGTAGGCGAAAAACTGGCTTTGGTGGGTGAGAATGGTTCCGGAAAAACGACGCTTGTAAAACTATTGGCCCGCCTGTATGACCCGGACGAGGGCAGAATATTGCTGGACGGTTATGATTTGAAAGAGTATGACCTCTCAGAGCTCCGCCAGCAAATAGGGGTTATTTTTCAGGATTTTCAGCGTTTTCAGTTTACTGCAGGTGATAATATTGCGGTAGGCGATATTGAGGCAATCAGCAAGCAGAATGAATTGGAGCGTGCAGCAGAACAGAGTCTGGCAGATACTGTCATTGAGAAATTACCGCTGAAATACAGCCAGCCATTGGGCAGGCGTTTTGCCAGAGGAGTGGAATTATCCGGTGGGGAATGGCAGAAAGTTGCCCTTGCCAGAGCATACCTTAGAGAAGCCAATGTGATAATTCT
The DNA here is from genome assembly GCA_943368675.1 of Chitinophaga pinensis. Lineage (GTDB taxonomy): Bacteria > Bacteroidota > Bacteroidia > Cytophagales > Spirosomataceae > Emticicia. The sequence continues at coordinate 2,335 of CALRLN020000396.1, forward strand.
TGATGAGCCAACGGCTGCCCTGGATGCCCGTGCCGAATACGAAGTATTCCGTCGTTTCGCAGAACTCACCAAAGGCAAAACGGCAGTACTTATCTCCCATCGGTTCTCTACAGTAAGAATGGCTGACCGTATTCTGGTATTAGATAAGGGTGAATTATTGGAAATAGGTTCACACGAAGAATTACTGGCGAAGAAAGGCCGTTATGCAGAATTATTTTATTTGCAGGCGGAGGGGTATAGGTAGGAGAGATTTATTATTATTGCGGTATGAAATTCTCATTCCAAGCTAAAATATACCAGACCGGAATCAACTGGGCCGTTGATGTGCCAGACGGAATCACTGTACAATTGCTGAAACAAAAAGGCTATATTAAAATAAAAGGGCAGATAAATGGTTTTGATTTTACTCAAACACTAGTGCCAGTAAAAAATGCACCTTATCGCCTGTTTGTGAATTTCATCATGATCAAAGGAGGGAGGACGGCATTAGGTGATCTAGCTGAATTTGTGATTGAGCAAGACAACACAGAAGAAGAAAAACGTTACCCAATGCCCGACTTACTGGCGAGTGCCTTGAAAGAAAATAAACTAGAAGAAGCATTTAACAGCCTGACTGCATCGGGCAAGAAAGACATTCTCAAATACCTTTATTTCGTAAAGACAGAGGCAACTATGCAAAAGAATATCGCTAAGTTGATAGCGCAATTGAAAGACAAGACTAAAAATGTAAGAGTACCATAATTGAATTTTTATCTTTAACTTTCATCACCCCTCCCAAAGCGCCAGTGCAATGCGTAGTTTGCCATAGTCATATATCCCCTCTAATTCATCAAATAAGGGTTTCAGAGCATCGCCTTTCTGCATATTCAGTCGTATAGCGGTGGCTATTATCTGGTTGTATTCGTAGTTTGGTATCAAATCTTTCAGATTAATGTCATTTCCTTCTTCACGCAGTTTTACCAGATGGCTGATGATGGTTACGGGACTCAGGTTTCGTCTTTGAGCAATATCTTCTATCGACACGCCCTGATTATAAAGGTCCAGCGTTTCTACATAAGTAAAACCCTTTACAATCCGGGTTTTACCCGGCTCAGTATTTTCTCTGGCGAAGTCCAGAATTTCGTTGATAAATTTTTCGCCGAACTGCTTGAACTTCTGCTCACCCACACCGGATACCGCCAGCATCTGAATTTTATTGATGGGTTTTTTCTGTGCCATGTCAGACAGTGTAGCATCAGAGAACACCACAAAAGGAGGGAGGCCCAACTCATCAGCTATTTTCTTGCGTAGGATCCTTAGTTTGTCAAACAACGCGTCTTTAATAACCTCTTTCTTTGATTTCTCTTTAGGTGCTGCTTCCTCCTGCTTGGCTTTCTTTACCTCATAAGGCTCAAATTTCACCAAGTCAACTTTTCTTTCACCCTTTAGCACCTGCCAGGATAAGGCATTCAACTTCAGCGAGTGCCGCTCATCATAGGCAATATCAATGATACCCGAATTGAGCATTTGTGTAATATAGTCTGCCCATTCTTCATACCTAAGTTCTTTGCCTACGCCATAGGTTTTCAGGGTCTGATAATTGTGTTCAAACACATTTCGGTTTTGAGAGCCTCTCAGAATATCAATCAACAAACCCATTGCTACTTTTTCGTTGGTTCGGGCAATGGCAGACAATGATTTCTGGGCAAAAATCGTAGCATCGAATTTGACAGGCGGATTCTGACATACATCACAGTTGCCGCAATCATTCTGAGCCTCCTCGTTAAAATAGCTTAATAATATGCGTCTTCGGCAAATCTCGGTCTCCGCATATTGTTTCATGCGGTCAAGTTTGGCCAATTGCACCTCTTTCATTTCAGGGGGGAGCTCAGACTTGTCAATCATTTCCTTTCGGGTAACAATATCAGCAAAACTATAAAATAGTAAAGTATCTGATGGCAAACCATCACGCCCTGCCCGCCCGATTTCCTGATAAAAACTCTCTACATTTGAGGGTAAACTATAATGCACTACAAAACGGACGTTCGATTTATCAATTCCCATACCGAAAGCTATCGTCGCCACCATTACCTGCACTTCATCTTTTATGAACGCATCCTGTACTTCAGAGCGGGTTTTGGCATCAATTCCTGCGTGATAGTGCATTGCCTTAATACCGACCTTTCTTAAGCCTTCAGCAACTTCCTCGGTGTTCTTGCGGCTAAGGCAATAAATAATGCCTGATTCGTTCGGTCGCTGGGCAATGAACTGCTGAATCACTTTCAGACGATTCCGACCCGGCAGTACAGAGAGTCGAAGATTCGGCCTGTCGAACGAAGATATAAATACTTTTGCATCAGATATGCCCAATTGTTTCAGAATATCTTTTCTCGTAACTCTATCAGCAGTAGCCGTCAATGCGGCCATTGGCGTATAAGGAAAAGCTTCTTTTAATACATGCAACTGCGTATATTCCGGCCTGAAATCATGACCCCAAGTAGAAACGCAGTGCGATTCATCGATGGCAATCAATGATACATTCAGCGATTTAACAAAGTCAAGATAATTGGGTGTCAATAACTTTTCCGGCGACACATAGAGCAGTTTCAATGCTCCGTTACGGCATTGTGTTTCAATGTCACGCTGCTCGCTTGTTGATATACTGCTATTAATAAAAGCGGCGGGAATCCCGTTGGCCAGCAGTGCTTGCACCTGATCTTTCATCAGGGCAATTAAAGGAGAAATAACCAGAGTTATTCCGTCAAAAACCATAGCAGGTACCTGAAAACAAATTGATTTACCTCCTCCGGTGGGCATCAATACCAGGCAATCCTGTTTGGCCAGAATAGTATCAATAATGTCGGATTGAAGCGGGCGGAAAGTATCGTAACCAAAATATTTTTTAAGAACCTGTTCTTTAGTCATGGAGAGTACGTGGCAATTTTTAACAAAATAATAAAAAAATCTGCAAAGGCTACCTAAAATCCTTTTAATTTTACACTAGTATAACTCAACAAACCCGAATTATTGTATGAAAAAAAGC
>CALRLN020000397.1:0-5335 GCA_943368675.1 Chitinophaga pinensis
GGAGCAGATAAAGTCTTTTTCAATGCTAGACTCTTATAAGCAAGAAGTAATAAAGATGGCTAATCAGACAATAAGTAAACTGCCGGTATTTTATATTCCTAAAAGTAAAGTACTGATTGGTCGTAGACCAACAAATATAGCAGGCTTTGAAGATGTAGATATTAAACTCGAAAGTAAAGACACAACCATCAGCCGCAGGCAATGTGAAATCGAAATTTTACCTGCTAACGATAAAGTAATAGTTAATCTTCAAACACACGTAAATGCGTCTAATCTTGTTGAAGTAAACGGAAAAACTATTGAGAAAAATGCTAAAAAAAATATTCTTAATGGTGACTTTCTTAGGTTTGGTAACACAATTTTTGAGGTAATTATTGATAAAAAAAATGCTGAACCTGTCGATTTCAACAAAACTGTGATTTATTAAAGCAAAACCGAAAAGTGAAGAATCTCAAATTTTCGCCCATTGTATGAAGATAAAAATAGCAAATCCTGTAGGTTTTAGCAGAATTGGAGGACGCGCCAATAATGAAGATGCTATTTATCCACTCGAAAACGATGCGACCACACAAACTGAACTGTTTGTAGTATGTGATGGTATGGGCGGGCATAGCAACGGCGAAATTGCCAGCAGGTTAGCAAGTGTAGGGTTTGCAAGATACTTAAATGAGCACCCGGAGCTAAATACTCCGATTAGTAAATCTGAAATATACCGGCCATGGGATAAAGCCCTGAGTGAAGTAGAAAGTAGTTTTGAGAATTATATATTCAAGAACCCCGATTCAAAAGGCATGGGTACGACCTTATGCTTTTTGCATTTACATTCTTTAGGCATTACAGTCGGACATATCGGCGATAGTAGAATATACCAGATTAGGGGCAATAAAGTCATTTTTAAAACAGAAGATCATTCAAGAGTAAATGAACTTGTTAAATCGGGGCAGATTACCAGCGAAGAGGCACTAAGTTATCCGGGGAAAAATATTATTACACGGGCAATTCAGGGGGCTAACTCACCAACAAAAATTGAATTTGATATTCTGTCCGACATTCAGGAAGGTGATTGCTTTTTTATATGCACAGATGGGGTTCTGGAACAGATCAGCGATAGAATTCTGGAAGAAATAGTTTCAGCTTATGGATATACTTTGGAAGAAAAGGCGAATTTAATAATTGAGAAATGTCAGAATCTTACTAAGGATAATTATTCGGGATATTTAATAGAAATTGTAGGGGTAGAGGGTGAAGTATCAGCTCAGGAAAATGAAGAGCAGGAGTTTATCATTGACGAAAGTATGGTTAGAAATTATACTAATTCGGATGTGACACAATTAATAATGGCTCCTGCAAGACTGGCTGTACCTCAGAATCAAATTTCTCCACCAGCAAAAATTTCCAGAACCACACGTTTCTTTACTAAAAGTAAAGATATATTGTTAGGAATAGGCTATGCACTAGGCGGTTTAATAATTGCTTTTTTTGCTTATCTGATTTACGATGGCCTAAGTGCCAAAGACAAACCTGCTAAGAAACCTGAGGTTAAGCAGGAAACAAAACCTGTTAAACTGATTATTCCGGCAAATGATAGCTCTAAGCAATCCGATAGACCCCGAAAAAAACCTAGAGTATCTTCTAAACCTACCAAAAAAAACACCCCTAAAGCTAAACCTGCTGTTGTTCAGAAAAAAAGCGAAGATAAAAATACTCCACCAGAGCCTGTTCCTGTAAAACCAGTTGAGCCGGAAAAAACAAAAGTAGAAAGACCCAAAATCCAGAATGACCAATGAAACACTTCTATAAACTTGTTATTATAATTTTGTTGTTTAGCGGGCCGACCAGAGCAGAAATATATTCTATACTGATAGGGGTAGCCGACTATAAGTATATTCCAAATAATCAGGATTTGAAATATGCAGATGATGATGTAATACTCTTCTATAATTTTTTATCAAAAGATCTCAAAATACCACTGGCTAACATTTACATTCTTACAAACCAGAAGGCCAGTTATGATAATATTGTACAGGCTACGAACTATGTTTTTAAAAAAGCAAAAAAAGAAGATCAGGTAATTTTCTATTTTTCCGGGCATGGAGACAATGGTAAGATATTGCCTTATGACTATGATGGAACAAAGAATGGACTCTCGTTTGGTGATCTGGCTCAATTATTCCGTAGTTGTGCTTCCGAAACAAAAATAATCTTTGCAGATGCCTGTAGAATCGGGGGATTAAAGCCTAAAAGAAATGAACAGGTCAGCAGCGTATCTGATAAAATAATTGCAATGGTATCTTGCAGAGCAAACGAAAACTCAATAGAACACGGATACATTGAGAGGGGTTTTTTTAGCTATTTTTTATTGGAAGGACTGAAAGGCAGAGCTGACTTAAATAATGACCGGAACATAACTATATCAGAGTTACATCTCTATGTGAAGAAGAATGTAAGTGCTGCATCAAGAAATACTCAAAATCCAATCACATTCGGGAATTTCCCACTGAATCAGATAATATTATCTTATTGACCAATCGGTTTATTATGAAAAAAAGAATATTTACGATTCTATTATGCTTAGGTTTAATTAAACTCTATGCACAGAGACCGTATGTCTGTTCATTTGTAGATTCAACTACTTCTCCCGTCCTGTATAACCCTTTCAAGATAGATACTATTCTTAATGATGCTTCTCTTACAAAACTGAGCTGGTACAATACTGTTTTGCGATTTGAAAGAAAATCGAAATTTGATGAAGCTCGTAATGTTTTCATACAGAAAATAAATACTGACCCTCTTGCCATGTATTTATTAGGGAAATACTACTATTTAGGGCTGTCTTACAAGCAAGATAAGAAATCCGCATTTTTATGGTTCTATAAGGCAGGAAACCAGAACTTCCTGCCTGCGCTGGAAAGCATGGCCATGATGTACTTTTATGGGGAGGATAGAAAACCCAACGATTCTCTGGCCATAAAAATGCTTAAGAAGGCATCTGTCGGCGGTTCAAAATCCACATATGGTAAAATCGGGTATATTTTTCATAATACTGATTCGAAACTTAAAAACCTTGATAGTGCTATATATTGGTATACGAAGGCAATTGCCTATAAAGATACCTCTGCGATTCACAACCTGGCCATGGCTTATGAATCGAAGAGTGACATTGTAAATATGCTTGGCAATTATAGTGAAGGAGCTAAAAATAATCTGGTTTACTCAATCAGAAGACTTGGAGAAGTGTATTATATGGGGATAGCCGTAAAGAAAGACTTAGAAAAGGCAAAAATGAATTTTGAGAATGGTTGCGCTTTAAACGATCCTTCGTCCTGCAATAGTTTAGGAATCATTTATGCGCAACAAAAACAATCAGATAAAGCGTATGATTTTTTTGTGAAAGCCAGGATGCTTAATGATGTATATGGAACCTATAATCTGGGTTACTGTTTGAGTGAGGGCTTTGGTATTGTGCAAGATGCTAATCAGGCTTATGAAGTGTATAAGAAAGTTGCAGACAGAATGATTGAGGCACAGAATAATATTGGTACTTTATATGAACGAAAATTAATCGGCAAAGACGAACGACATCTTGTGGAAGCTAAAATCTGGTATGAAAAAGCTGCCACTAAAAACAACATTTTCGGAATGATGAATCTGGGTAATGTTTTGCTGGCAGAGGGCAAAACCTCTGAGCTACAGGCAGAGCATTGGTTAGAGAAAGCATCAGACACAGGAGAGCCTGACGCTATTTTTAATTATATCAGGGTAATCCGGGGAAAAAAAATAGAAAAGGCAATAAAGTTGGCAGAAAAACTGGCCACCGATTATCAGGATATTAATATAAAAAAAGCGGGTACAAGATTGAGTGGAGATTTATATCGTTTGAGAGCCACTGAACTTGCCAGAAAGAATGATGAAATTAAAGAGAATAATGCATCCAAGACCCTGAATGAAAGAAAGATTGCCCTATTATATAAAAAATCAATGGATTATTATGAAAATGGAGCTTTATTAGAAGATGACTCTTGTATGGTCAGGCTGGGGCAGATTTATTATACAGGCAAGTTTCTGAAAAAAGATACTAAAGCAAGTATTAACTGGTGGGAGAAAGCGGCTAAGCTTGGTAATGCTACAGCAAGGTATAATCTGGCTTACCTCTACGAAAAAGATGAAGAGCTATTTAAAGATAATGTAAAATATGAAAATTCAATCAAGTATTATAAAGAGACTATTGCCACACCTAAAGTAGAGTTGCAACTCAAACGTGATGCCGCATTCAGATTAGGTAATCTGTATCAATACCCACCTGATAATATTGAAAAGAATACAAAGGAAGCAATAATCTGGTATATGATTGCCGCTGAGCAAAATGACGTTGATGCAATGTATGAACTGGGTTATATTTATGAACATGGAGAGTTGATTCCACTTGATGAAAAGAAAATTAAAAAAGATACACAACAGGCAATAAGTTGGTACACAGAAGTTTTAAAAAAAGATGCCAATCATAAAGATGCTAAGGCAGCCTTAGAACGTCTTGGCGGAAAAAACTAATTGCTTTTAATCATTTTAACTGACATCTGCAATGGATCAAAGCCTTATAAATAATTATAAAATTGAAGACTATCTGGGTAGTGGAGGCTTTTCTGAAGTATGGTTAGGAGTAGATATCAATACTAATGAGAAAGCAGCACTTAAAATTATTGAAAAAAAACTTGCTTCAAATCAAAAATTCAGAGAAAGGTTTAAACATAGTGCAGAAGTACTAAAACAACTAAGGCATGAAAATATTGTTAAATTTAATGAATTAATTGATTTACCGGATTACCTGGCATTGGTAATGGAATATATTGATGGCGCTAATTTAGAAGATTTTATTCTTAAAAATTATGATCCGGCATCGCCATTAAAACTTATGCCTTTTTTTTTGCAGATACTTGACGCCCTTGAGTATTCACACCAGAACAAAATTATTCATCGAGACATAAAGCCTTCAAATATCTTAATTAATAGAAATCTGGTGGCTAAACTAATAGATTTTGATACAATAAAAGACTTTAGTCATGATGCGAACTTCACTTCAAAAAATTTCACCATAGGTACTTTTACGTACATTAGTCCGGAACAATTAGAAGACGCAAGAAATGTTAGTCCCCAAAGTGATATTTATTCAATGGGGATGGTATTATTTTATATACTACTTGGAAAACCTTTTTTTGATAAATCGCAAAAGCAAAGTGTAAAAGAACTGGCAACCCGGATTATCAGTGAAAATTTACCTAAGTTAAGTCTGCTAAACAGAAATATTCCACCAGTATTTGATGCAATACTGTTAAAAGCA
>CALRLN020000398.1:0-5328 GCA_943368675.1 Chitinophaga pinensis
GGCGAATTTATTCGCTGATACTATAATCATACCTATTAATTTTCAACCCTATGAAAATCCTATTATTCATCTTTCTGTGCCCATTACTAATATTTGCCCAAAACGAAAGAGACCCATTATTCACCTCTTATGACGGCACGAAAATTCACTATGAAGTGACAGGTGAGGGCACACCTGTGGTGTTACTTCATGGATTTATGAGCAGCAGTAAATCATGGAAAAGAGGAGTATTGATTCAGACATTGGCAGAGAATGGTTTTAAGGTTATCAATATTGATTTAAGAGGGAATGGATTATCAGATAAACCACATTCATTAGAAGCGTATCAGAATAATGCTGAGCTAAGGGATGTAATGGCGTTAATGAAGCATTTAGGTTTTAAGAAGTACCACGTAGTCGGTTATTCGAGAGGAGCCATTCTTGTTGCCAGACAATTGATTTTAGATAAGCACATCATGAAGGCCGTCATTGGCGGGGCAGGCGTTGATTTTACAAATCCGGATTGGGAACGGAGAAAAATGTTTGCTGAGGCGTTTTCCGGGAAAGCACATTTATACCCTGAAACCAAAGGAGCTATTGAAAGTGCCAGAAGAAATGGCGTTGACACACTGGTAATGGGTTATCTGCAAAAAGTACAACCAACTACCCTACCATCTGAATTAGCAAAAGTCAAAAAACCAGTATTAGTTATTTCGGGCGATCAGGATAGTGATAATGGAGATGTACCTGCCTTAGCAAAAATGATTCCTAATTCTACCTTGAAAACCGTTCCGGGTAATCATGGAAACACTTCTATATCGGAAGCATTTGCAAAAGAGATAGTGGCCTTTTTGAAAGAGAAATGAATGGACGATTTAAAAAATCGTGATACATTAAATCATGCCGCATCTAATATGATTCTGAAAGTTGTTCCCTTATCAATCTGGGTTTCTTTTACATAGAGCCGTCCGTTATGATAGTTTTCAATAATACGCTTGGCTAATGTAAGTCCGAGCCCCCAGCCTCTTTTCTTGGTGCTAAAGCCCGGTTTAAATATTTTCCGGAGATTACTCTGAGAAATCCCTTTACCTGTATCTGCTACATCTATCGCAATGCGGTTTTTATTGAGAGGCAATATCGACACAAATAGTTTACCCTTACCACTCATGGCATCTACGGCATTCTTGCAAAGGTTTTCTATCACCCATTCAAATAAATGCCGATTCACTTCAACAGTAACATTATCTGGTATCTCACTTGAAAAATGCACTTTTACTTTGGTAGAAATTCTTCTCTCGAGATATTTAAGGGTATCTTCAACCATCTCGGTGATTTTTTCCTGACTCATTTGTGGAATAGACCCGATATTCGAGAACCGGGTAGTAATGGTTTCGAGGCGTTTGACGTCTTTTTCCATTTCATCTCCTATACTAGCATCAAATTCAGGGTTTGTTCTTAATACTTCAACCCACGCCATTAAAGCAGATATAGGAGTACCCAGTTGATGGGCGGTTTCTTTTGCCAGACCCACCCAGACCCGGTTTTCTTCGGCTTTACGAGAAGAACTATAGGCAATATATGCCAAAGAACCGAAAATCAGGAAGGTACCCAAAAGAACATATGGGAAATAACGCAGCTGTTTTACTACTACTGAATTGCTATAATACACATACCCTTTATCTTTGCCTACTACAAACTCAATAGGCGGATGCTCCTGCCCCATTTCGGCTATCATATTATATTTAAAATCCATTTTTTCCTTGTCACTCCATTTCCTTTTTTTATCTTCCAGTTCTGGAATATTCTGAGAATACTCTGTCGGTCTGCCATTCAAGACAAGAATCATGGGCACTGTTTCGTTAGCCTGCAACATTTCCTGTACATAGGTGTACTGACAATCCTTTCCGTTTTCTTCTATTGTAAAACTGATACCTGCTGCATATAATGCGGCATATTTTTTTTCTCTGTCTTCAACCTGTTCTCCGAGTTGATTAAAATAATAAAGTACTCCGGCTCCAATTACTAATAACAGAAAAATAAGCGCAAATCGCCATCCCGTTATTTGCGCATAAATATTAACAAACACCTCTCGTCGTGCCATGAAAAATTAGATTTTGAATAGTTTCTTAGGATAAAGGTGTACGTTTTTTCTGAATACCCTTTATTGGTTTACAGCTATTGCAACGAAAATTCATCCAATTAATTTTGTGCTTTTCTGATTACCCAAAGATAGATAAACTTATCTTAAGACAGGAATATCTTCATTTTTCACTAAATTTGCAATTATTATCGATACTTAATTGCTTCTTATGTCTGCCTACCATGTACCTGTTATGCTCAGAGAATGCCTTGATGGCCTTAATATTAAGCCCGATGGCATTTATGTAGACGTAACATTTGGCGGAGGAGGACACTCACGAGCCATTCTCGAACACCTCACTACTGGCAAGCTTTATGGTTTTGACCAGGATGCAGACGCCAAAGCAGAATCTAAACTGATAGAAAGCAAAAATTTCACTTTTATTGATGCCAATTTCCGCAATCTGAGGCAATACCTGCGCTTGTTTGGTGTAAAAAAAGTAGATGGCATTCTGGCTGATTTAGGTATCTCATCGCATCAGATTGATACGCCTGAGCGCGGTTTCTCGACCAGATTTGATGCCGACCTGGATATGCGAATGAATCAGAAGGCTGAATTTACAGCCAAAAATATTATCAACGAATATTCGGTTGAACAACTGCACAAAATTCTGGGTATGTATGGCGAAATACAAAATGCCCGTACAGCAGCCCAGGCAATCTATACAGCCCGGCTCAATAAAAGTATAGAAACTATTAATGATTTAAAAGGGATTCTGCAAAAGTACACACCCCGTGGCAAAGAAAACAAATACTTTGCACAGGTTTTTCAGGCTTTACGCATTGAAGTAAATCAGGAAATGGCGGTATTGGAAGAGTTTTTGCAACAAACACCTGAAGTATTGGCAGAGGGAGGAAGACTGGTGGTGATGTCGTATCATTCATTAGAAGACCGACTCGTGAAAAACTTTATCAGAAGCGGTAAGTTTAGCGGAGATGTAGAAAAAGATTTTTTTGGAAATGATTTAAAACCCCTGGAGGCAGTCAATAGAAAAGCAATTGAAGCCAGTGAAGAGGAAAGACAATTGAACCCCAGAGCCAGAAGCGCAAAATTGCGTATAGCAGAGCGGTGCAGCAGTGAAGCGTTTAAAATAAGTGAATGAGATGATAAAAATAAGTGTAGTGGTTCTGACTTACAAGCACGAAAAGTTTATTCGTAAAACGTTGGATTCCATTCTTAGCCAGAAAGTAAATTTTAAATTTGAAGTACTTGTAGGAGACGATGCGTCGCCTGATAATACTCAGGCTATTATTAAAGAATATCATCAGAAATACCCTGATATTATTGTTCCTTTGCTTCATCAGGAAAACCTTGGCGGCTTCGGGAAAAATAACACGCTGGTAGCTTTGGAAGTAGCCCGGGGCCAATATATTGCTCCTATGGATGGAGATGATTACTGGACAGATGAAAATAAACTACAAAAAATGGCTGACTTCCTGGATGCTCACCCTGACTTTGTAGCCTGTTTTCATAATGCTGAAATCATCTTTGACGATGATTCTCATCCTAATCAATTTGTTAATCAGCCAGACCAGAAAGAGATAGTAACAGTAGAGGACTTTATCGGTGAAGATGAAGTATGGTTTATAGCAACATCGGCTATTCTGTTCCGGAATGGCGTAATTAAGGAATATCCACAATGGTTTCATGAGTCTAAAAGTGGAGATATACCACGGTATATTTTATTAGGCAAAGGCGGAGGGAAGTTTAAATACATCAACGAGGTGATGTCTGTCTATCGTAAAAACCGCAATACCGGTATGAGTTTTACTGATGGCTATGCAGATGCTGAATTTCTGAAAAACCGTATTGGCATGTATAAAGGTATTGATCAGGAGTTAAATTACCGATTCCATAAAACGCTCAACAAAAACATTGCCCGTTATTACAGAATGCTGCTCGATAGTAGACAATATGTAGATAAATATTTTAAACAAGTACCTGCGGCTATCCAGTACCTTCGATTAGGCAAGCCGTCTTCGGCTACTGCCAAAGAAATTATCAGAGAGTATATCCTCCCGAAATGGATGAGCAAAACTTATAGTTTTTTTGCTTTATTGCCGCATCGCATTAAAAACAACAGCTAAAACCACCACGCATGAAATCCACTCAGCCAAAAGTCAGTGTTTGTATACCCACTTATAATCATGAGCAATTTATCCGCCAGACACTTGACGGGATACTCATGCAAAAAACTGATTTTGACATAGAAATTGTGATTGGTGATGATGCTTCTACCGACAATGCCCCTGCCATTATTAGGGAATATGTGGATAGGTATCCGCATCTTTTCAATGCTTTTCTTCATCAGGAGAACCAGGGGCCAAAAGAACCTATAGAATTTGCAGGGCGCAATAATGTATTAATGCTGCTTAAAGCGTGTAAGGGTGATTATGTAGCCATGTGCGAGGGAGATGATTACTGGACAGACCCACTGAAGCTACAGAAGCAATTTGATTTTATGGAGGCCAATAAAGATTATATGATTTGCCACCACAATATGACTGTGATTTATGAGGATAGGTCTCCGGAACACTTTTTTAATGAGCCGGACCAGAAAATCCACTCAACTATACAGGATATTTTAGAAGACCGCTGGTTTATTGCTACCGCCAGTATTTTTTATCGCAATTATTTCAGAGATAACGATTTTGCTCAGTGGCATAGCAGAGCCGCTGCAGGAGACTGGGCAATGGTAATACAACTGGCCGCACGTGGTGACATTCATTATATTCCTGAGCCAATGGGTGTGTATAGAAAACATCGTGGTGGTTTAAGCAATGTACACGCCTCCACCAATGTGGGATTCCTGAAAAACCGTAGGCAGATGTTTGTTGATGTAAACAAATGGCTCAATTTTAAATACGATACAACCGTTAAGGAAACTTTAAGACGATACGACGAACAAATTGAAGCATACGAGCGTAATTTTTCCTAATTTTGTGGCACAACCGATTATTTGAATAGATACCCTCAAAAGATTAAGAGGTTTATTTTATGAAAATTACTATAGTTACTCCACTTTTTAATGACTGGGATTGTCTGTATCAGTTCATCGAACAGATTCGGTTAGTGCTGACACCTACCAAGTACCATGATTACAGGATATTAGTAGTGGATGACTGCTCAAGTCTGGAAGTACAGAAAGATAAACTTAAGGGACACCCGGTCGAAATTTTACATCTGAATAAAAACCTCGGCCATCAGAA
>CALRLN020000399.1:0-5328 GCA_943368675.1 Chitinophaga pinensis
TTGCCTCAATGTTGGGTATGACTCCCGAAACTTTTAGTAGAGTAAGGAGAAAAGCAATTTCTTGATTTTTGTCAAGAGCATGAAAGCTTTTGTTGCTGACCTTTGTAGCACAAAAACAAACAAGTCAAAATCATGCAAAGCATATTAGGATCTTCTGGTGCAATAGGCACCGAACTCGCCAAAGCATTAAAAAATTACACAGATAATATTCGCCTTGTAAGCAGAAACCCTAAAAAAATCAATGAAGGTGATACGCTTTTTTCTGCCGATTTAACCAACAGAGAAGAAGTTTTCAGAGCCATTAAGGGTTCTGAAATTGTGTACCTTACCATTGGATTTGAATACAAACTAAAAGTCTGGGCAAAGCAATGGCCGGAACTGATAAAGAATGTAATTGATGCCTGTATAGAAAATAACAGTAAATTAGTATTCTTTGATAATGTGTATATGATTGGCGGTGATAATGTAAAACATATTACTGAAGAATCCCCTTTTAGTCCGACAAGCAAAAAAGGAGAAATCAGGCAAGCGCTAGACAAAATGATACTTGATGCTATTAAAGAAAGAAAATTGCAGGCCATTATCGCAAGAGCTGCGGATTTTTATGGAGCAATAAAAGATGTAAGTGTGTTAATGGAGTTAGTTTATAAGAATCTGGCAGCCAACAAAAAAGCCCAATGGTTCTTCAATGCCAAAGTAAAACACTCATTTACTTATACACCTGATGCCGGAAAAGCTACCGCAATGCTTGGAAATACACCCGAAGCGTATAATCAAATCTGGAACCTGCCAACAGACCGCAACTCTCTGACAGGGGAAGAATGGATAGAATTATTTGCCAGTGAAATGGGTAAAAGCAATAAGTATCAGTTAATTCCTGCTTTTCTGGTGAAGTTGGCCGGCTTTTTTGTTCCTTTTCTGAAAGAAATCTACGAGATGCGCTATCAATATGACAGAGAATACTTTTTTGATAGTAGTAAGTTTGAAAAGTATTTTAATTTCACGCCGACCAGCTATCAACAGGGCGTAAAAGATATATTAGCAATCTCAAAAAGTTAACAAAGCGCACTTAATGGTGAAACCAGATTTTATTTAACAGCCTGATGACAGGCTGTTTTTTTATTTATAAAGCTTTGTACGCTTTCGGACAGGAATACTGTACGATTTCGGACACATGACTCTCAAAAAAACATCAAAAAAAGCACTTAATCATCCATTTTTTGGCTTGGCATATCATTTGTTCAACGTACTATGACATGAATCCTATTTAAACTTTTTTCTTTTCCGTCATAGAGTTTATTTCGTCCCATATTTCACTTAAACCTGATTCATAATAAACTTATATGCGGAGAACCTATTTAGGGGAATTTGAAGAAATTGTTTTACTGACAGTTGCTATAATGGGTGATGGCGCTTATGGTGTAGCAATTACAGAAGAAATAGAACAACAAACGGGGCGTACAGTAAGCATAAGTGCCGTTCATGCTGCCCTGCACCGTTTAGAAGAAAAAGATATGTTGAGTTCTCATATGGGTGATGCAACAGCAGAAAGGGGAGGAAGACGCAAACGCCTGTTTTCAGTGACGGCATTGGGGAATCGTACACTTGAAGAAGTTAGACTATTACGCAACCGGATGTGGGATTCAATTCCGCCTGAAAGCCTGGGGACTATCAGTATTTAGCACCGAAGAATTTACCTTGAAGGCTTTATTGCCTAAGAAATATTACCCATATACCCGGACTAAACTTTTCCCTTACAAAATTATGATAAGCAACTACCTCACAATCGCCGTTAGAAATCTATTGAAAAATAGAGTTTCTTCTATTATCAATATTGGTGGCCTCGCCGTTGGTATGGCAGTAGCCGTACTGATGCTGATTTGGGTACAAAACGAGTTAAGTTTTGATACCTTCCACAAAAAATCTGATAGAATCCGTCAGATAATTACGCATAACAAAGTCAATAAAGAAGAAACCTGGCATTGGTCAACTACACCCTTGCTATTGGCCGAACAATTGAAACAGTTACCTGAAATTGAAGCGGTAAGCCGTAAAACAAGTCCGTTCTGGAACGGGGCTTCTATGAAAATCGGTGATAATTTATCTATTGAAAAAAAAGTTGCCTGTGTGGATAACAACTGGTTTGATGTATTTGACTATCAATTAGTTGATGGTAATGTAAGCGAATTCACCAAAAACCTGAGAAGCATTGCCATGACCGAATCAAAGGCATTGCAATTGTTCGGAGAGACTAAAGTAAGTGGAAAGATAATCAGAATAGACACCCTGGATTACATGGTCAGAATGGTCTATAAAGATAACCCCACTAACTCAAGTCTTCAGTATGATTTCATATTGCCTATGGCAGCCCACCTGTCAAACCCTAAAACTCTTCAGAATGATAATAACTGGGATAACTTCAATTATGAGACTTTCTTATTATTGAAACCAAATGCAAATACTGCCAAGCTGGATCAAAAGATTACTAATATCATAAGAATTGCAAAAAAAGACGAAAAAACTGGCAAAATTGAGGATAATATAACCCTGGAATCAGAACCGATTGCAGCTATTCATACAGATGGTATTCAACGCTTTGGTGAGACTCCACGTGGTGACGCTAAGACTACTTATATTTTTCTGGCACTGGCATTTGTTATATTATTTACTGCCTGTATCAATTATGTTAATCTGGCAACAGCAAGGGCAAGTCTGAGAGCCAAAGAAGTAAGTGTAAAAAAGATTATAGGTGCAGAATATTCGCAATTATTTACACAATTCATGGTAGAGTCGGTATTAATGTGTTTGATAGCTTTAGGATTAGCTTTATTTTTGAGTTATAGTTTAATGCCTGTTTTCAATGATCTTTCAGATAAAAACTTCTCAATTAATCTTACCAATCCTACTATCTGGCAAGTTCTTCTAGGAACTACTTTTTTGGCCATTTTATTAACAGGGGTTTATCCTGCCATTTTGCTTTCATCATTCCAACCTATTCGAGCTTTACGCGGTTTTAATATTCTTAAATCAAATAATAGCTCATTCAGAAAAACCCTGGTTATTACGCAGTTTATTGTTTCCTCTGTTTTTCTGATTGCTACCCTCGTGGTATTCCAGCAGATAAAATTCATTCAGAATATCAAATTAGGCTACGAAAAAGCCAATATGTTCGAATTTAGTATTCCATGGAATCTTACTTCTAAAATTGATATTAATACCGCAAAAACCCGCCTTCTGGCAGAATCAAGTATAGAAGATATAACAACAGCAAGCGCAAATATTGTAGATATAGGGAGTTCTCATAGTGGTAGTTTAGATTGGGACGGCCGACCAGCAGATTTTCAGCCTACAGTGTCACAAATAGCGGTTGAACATAATTATGAGAAAGTCTTTGCTCTCAAAATGAGGGAAGGTCGCTGGTTTGAGGAAAAAAGAGGAACTGATAAAGAAAACGTCATTCTGAATGAAACAGCAGTTAAAAAATTCAATATAAAAAACCCGGTAGGCAAACGCTTCCATTTTCAGGGTAAAAAGGGAGTAATAGTCGGGGTAGTAAGAGACTTCCATTTCAAAAGTCTGCATGAAAAAATTGGCCCGCTTGTACTTTTTACTGATGGCAACTGGCGAGGGGGAGTTTATATCAAACCAGTGAAGGGTAAAGAGCAGGAGGCCATTCGTGCTGCAGAAAAACTATGGGCTGAATTTGTACCCACTCGCCCATTAGAATACCACTTCCTGAATGAAACCTATGATAGATTATATAAAAGCGAGGAAAGAACTGCAACGCTTTTTAATGCTTTTGCTATCGTTGCCATCTTTATTTCCTGTCTGGGTTTGTTTGGATTAGCTGCCTTTGCGGCTGAACAACGCACCAAAGAAATCGGTATTCGTACAGTCTTAGGTGCATCTGTAACAAGCAGTACTGTTCTGCTTTCAAGAGACTTTTTGAAACTGGTGGGTATTGCATTTATTGTGGCTTGTCCTCTCTCCTACTATTTTATGGATAAATGGTTACAGGATTTTGCCTATCATATCAATATTGAATGGTGGTTTTATGCTATTATTGGGCTCCTGATAATAATTGTAGCTATCGCTACTGTGGGTTATCAGTCTATTAAAGCAGCGCTGACAAATCCGGTTAGGTCTTTAAAAGCAGAATAATTGGAGAAAGGAGAATTGACCAGGTAAAAAATCCGTACTCCTTTTTCCTTTCTCCATTTTCCACTAATCAACAAAATTGTGATATTAAACTATTTCAAAATTGCGTTCAGAAACCTTCTGAAACACAAAGGTTATTCTTCAATTAATATCCTTGGCCTGGCTACGGGAATGTCCGTAGCTATACTTATTGGGCTATGGATTTATGATGAGCTGTCTTATGATAAATATCATCAGAATTATAACCGCATTACTCAGGTGATGCAAAACCTCTCAAATAATGGAGAGATAACCACTCAGACTTATGTCCCTTATCCTTTGGCAGAAGAACTCCGTAAAAATTATGGCGGTGATTTTAAGCATATAGTACTTGCAAGCGGAACAGGTACGCATATTCTGACAGTTGGTGAAACCAGAATCAACAAAAAAGGGGAGTTTTTTGAGCCGGAAATTACAGAACTCTTAAGCCTTAAAATGCTTAAAGGTTCAAGAGATGGTTTAAAAGAACAAGGATCAATACTAATTTCTGAATCCTTGTCAGAATCACTTTTTGGAGATTCAGACCCTATCAATCAATTGGTAAAGATTGGTAACAATTTGGACGTAAAAGTAACAGGCATATATCAGGATATTCCTAAAAACAGCACATTCCATGAGGTCGCATTCATGGCTCCCTGGGATTTGTATTTCAGTAATACCGAGTGGATCAGAACCGCACAAGACTCATGGAGGCCAAATGCTTTTCAGATTTACGCCCAGTTGAACGATAATGCTGATTTAGAAAAAGTTTCCCTTAAAATAAAAGACGCCAAACTTAATAAAGTAAATAAGGATCTGGCAAAGAAAAAACCTGAATTATTTTTGTCACCAATGAGCCGCTGGCATTTATATTCAGAATACAAAAATGGCATAAACACAGGTGGACGTATCCAATATGCATGGTTATTTGGTATCATCAGTGTTTTTGTATTGCTACTTGCCTGTATCAATTTTATGAATCTGAGTACAGCCAGAAGTGAAAAGCGTGCGAAAGAGGTAGGTATCAGAAAGGCTATTGGCTCTGTGCGGCTTCAATTAATTGTTCAGTTTTTCAGTGAATCCCTGTTAGTAGTGGGTCTTGCTTTTATCCTTGCCCTGCTTTTTGTGCAGTTATCCTTACCTGCCTTTAAT
>CALRLN020000400.1:0-5318 GCA_943368675.1 Chitinophaga pinensis
ATATTTAATAATTCTTGGTACATAAGCATACACTACCTTATCGTCGGCCACTCCTGTACCTGGTGCATTGGCTAACGCAATATTCCCTTTTTTATAGACATCAAAAAGACCCGGAATACCGATTAAGGAATGAGGATTGAAAGTGAGGGGGTCCATAAAAGTATCATCGATTCTTCTGTAAATCACATCAACTGTTTTGAAGCCTTTGGTAGTACGCATTTTTACATAATCTCCCGATACCACCAGGTCACGGTAATCTACCAGTTCTACGCCCATTTGTTGTGCCAGATAAGAATGCTCAAAATAGGCAGAATTATAAATGCCGGGTGTCAGCACTACTACTGTAGGGTCGGGGCGACCAGAAATATAGCGTAATGCTTCCAGCAATTTGGCGGGGTATTCTGAAATAGAGCGCACACTTGATTGCGATAGTACATCTGGAAATGTCTGCTTGGATAATTCACGGTTTTCGAGCATATAAGATACCCCAGAAGGACAACGGAGGTTATCTTCCAATACCCTAAATACTCCGTCATTTCCGCGTATCAAGTCAGTGCCCGTAATGTGAATCCAGACTTTCTTAGGAGGTGTCAATCCTTTGCATTCTTTCAGGAATCCTTTACTTGATTCGATGATTTCCCGGGGAATAATTTTGTCTTTCAGTATTTTTTGCTGGTTGTAAATATCCTGCAAAAAGAGATTTAAAGCGGTTATGCGCTGAATCAAACCTTTTTCCAGACGATTCCATTCTGAGGAGTCAATTACTCGGGGAATAATATCTACCGGAATAATACGCTCTGTTCCACCTTCTTCTGAATAAACATTGAAGGTAATCCCGGCAGAAATCATAGACCGCTCTGCTGCCCGTTGTTTGTTGAGTAATTCGTTGATGGAAAGTTTTTCAACACGTTCTTTTAAAAATTGGTTACCTACCCTGGCTTCACTTTCTGCAGTAAGCATTTCGTCAAAGAAGTTTTCAGTCTGGTAGTGTTTGAAGTCGTAGGTCATATAAGTTTCTTTGGTTTTGTGAGCAGTTTAAATTTATTTTCCGACTTTAAATGTCCGCTTTTAACATTACAAAATGCTGAATTTTTAATCGAATCATAATTTTTATTATGCTTTGAGATAAACTAATTTACTAAAATATCACAAGTGTTGATTAATTCAAAATCTTCTATCGTTTTTTGTATAGATTTAACTAATTTTGTCGTTCTTTTATTCAGATCGCTATTGATTGAGTCTTAACCCCTGGGAATTATAACCCTGATTATAGATGCGCGTATCCTTTTGCTTACTGTTCATATTTATTCAATTACAGACCTTTTCACAACAATGGCTTGGTATATCGCCAAGTAATTATGCGGGTACTTACAGCATCTATACGAATCCTGCAAACGTGGCCGATTCGCGCTATAAGGTTTTTCTTAATCTGGCCGGTGCTAATATAGATATAATAAATAATTACGCCGCATGGGGTGCGCCTTATTCTATTCTGGGGCTGGTAACCAATACGGTTTCAAGCAGCAACAGGGCTCCGAATGGTAGTATACTATACAGAAATAGCTATACGAAAGAATCACTTGAAAATAGAACCTCATCAGCTTTTCTAGGGACAGATGTCAAAGGTCCCTCATTAATGTTCTCGCTCGATAAAGCAAAAATGGCTATTGGTCTTACCTCCAGAGCAAGATTTATCACAAATCTCAATAATGCTTCTACCCCTGTGGCAAGGGTTTTTGTCAATGGTACAATTCTACCCGCTCTTTACGGCGTTCAGCAGAACGACAACCATTTTTCGATGAATATGAATGGTTATGTTGAGTTAGGGCTAACCTTAGGGAAAGTTATCAGAGATCAGGATAAATACTTTCTGAAAGCCGGTGTAACGGTGAAGCGCGTAAATGCTTTTATGAATCTGCATTATATAGCAAAGGATCTTGATTATACCATAGACCAGGTAACAGCACAACCCAGAAAGCAAAATGTTTTTTTTGATAATGCTGTCGGCACCTTTGGTATGACCAAAAGCGGGGCAATGGAAATTGCCGGATTCAGCCCCAAGTGGTTGCTGGGCAATGCTCCGGCCGGTTATGGTTATGGTATTGACATCGGCTTTGTGTATGAATTCCGTCCTGATTACAGAAAGTATGGATTAAGACTTAAAGACAGGTGGACAACTGATGGTACTAAAAACAAGTACCTATACAAATTCAGCATGGCCTTACTTGACTTTGGTCAGATAAATTATAAAAACGAACATTTAGTATTTCAGACTGATGTGGCTGAGTCAAATGTGCTGATTCGCCCAGGTACCTTTAACAAAATTGATTCACCTGATAAACTTTATTTACAGATGAACAATGCGTTCGGCTTGAATGATATTAACTACAGGCATCAGTTTACAGCACCTTTGCCGGCCGTGATTGCTACTACTTTTGATTATGCGTTTTCAGAAAAGATTTATTTTAATGCTACCTGGATTCAGAATATCAGAAATACGAAATCGGTAGGAATGAATCAACCGTCCTTGATAGCAGTTACTCCCCGATGGGAATCGAAATGGCTGGAGGTTTCCGTTCCGGTATCATTGCAAAATAATTATAAAAGCATGTCGGTAGGCCTAGCAGGCAGGGCAGGGCCATTATTTATTGGCACCGATAATCTTCCCGGACTTTTGAATATTGGTGACCCGAAAGGATTAAATGCCTATTTCGGGCTTTTTGTACCTATTTATAATAGACTACCCGACTCTCCGAACCCTTGTTATACTGAAGCCAGAACAGGCTTGGGACAAGGCATAAGAGATATTTTCAAGAAAAGAAAACAGCGGAGGCAGTGGAATAGAATAAGGTAAACACAAATGCCTGTTCTTGGACAGGCATTTGTGTTTAAATATATCTTTAAATTTTTACCCCATACGGCTTACGCATTTTCCGGCTTAGCAATTTATTAGCCTCTTTATCATCAAATTTTTCAGTCTGAGGATTCCATTTCAAAGGTCTGCGAAGGTCATAGGCTATATTAGTGATATTACAAACCGTGCACGTACGATGCCCGATTTCCACATCACAAATAGGCTTTTGCCTGGTTCTTATTGAATTTAAAAAATCTTTATAATGATTTCCGCCTACCGGAGAGGCCAATTTAATATCACTGGCTTTGAGTTGAACATCCTTCAGTTTATCAGGTACATTCAAAAACGAACGGCTTACTTCTATAATACCATCCTTTCCTCTGAACTGAACCGCATTACCTTTACCAAAGTCATGGTGAAACATTTTTATGCCATTTGCATATCTGAAAGCCATACCTTGTTCGGCGTCAGGAAAAGTAGGTGGGTACAGTTCAACAGGGCCACTATCATCCATGCCTAAACCCCATTGTGCAATATCAAACATGTGCGCGCCCCAATCGGTTACATCACCACCTCCAAAGCCTTTATAGTAACGCCATTTACCCCAGAAAGTATCTTCCAGTCTAGGTGCTAAAAAATGGTGGTAAGGGTGGGGTTGGTTGGGTCCGAGCCACATGTCCCAGTTCATAGTGGTTGGTATAGGTTCAGGTTGAAAATCAACAGGTTTTGGAGGCCCGCCTACAGTTACCCTTACTTCTGATATTTCTCCTATATATCCGTTTCTTACCAGCTCGCAGGCTCTTCTGAAGTTTTCACCCGAGCGCTGCATGCTTCCTGTCTGTAAAACCCTGTTATTATTCCTGACTGCATTTACCAGGGCTCTGCCTTCAGCCACAGTGAAGGTCAGTGGTTTTTCGAGATAAATATCCTTGCCTTTTTCTGCTGCTCTGATGGCAATAGCGGCATGCCAGTGGTCAGGGGTGGCAATTACCACGGCATCAATGTCTTTTCTGTCTAAAACCTCCAGATAATTCTCATAAACTTGTGGCAGTGTTTTTTCTTCACCCAGAAACTGTTTTGCATTTTTCACAAACAATTCTTTAGTAAAGTGCTCGGTTTTGGTTTTGTCTACATCGCAGGCTGCAAGTAAATTAATCTCTTTGGTTTCCAAAAAGCGAGCCTGAAGACCCCGGGCCTGACGACCAACGCCTATAAAGCCGACATTAATTACATCACTTGGTGCCAGGAATCCTCTACCCAGCACATTTCTGGGTACAATCGAAAAGGCTGCCAGCGTTCCGGTAGTTTTTAAAAAATTTCTGCGGGTTGTCATAGTGTAAATAGTTAAATGATCAGGGATGATTGGATACGGAATATCGTATCGTTTTTATTAGCGTGAATAGATTATCAAATATAAGCCTGAAACAGGCTTAGTACTATCAAGGGCTTGATTATATTTATACGAGATGTTTAATTCACTGTTGTTAAACCAGATCATCAGGATCGTCTAATGTATAGGCATGGGTATGGTGAGTCATACCGATTCGTGGATAATAATTGATGGCTTTTGGTGCAGAAAGCAGAATTAATTTAGCCTGCGGACTTGCTAATTTTGTGTGGCGTATTAATTCACGACCAATGCCATGTTTCTGATAGGCCTCATCTACAAACAAATCCGATAGATAAGTACAAAACGCCCAGTCAGT
The DNA here is from genome assembly GCA_943368675.1 of Chitinophaga pinensis. GTDB lineage: Bacteria > Bacteroidota > Bacteroidia > Cytophagales > Spirosomataceae > Emticicia. The sequence goes on from CALRLN020000400.1 coordinate 4,561, forward strand.
TACGGATCTTGCTACACCTACCAATTTGTTGTCAATTCTAGCTGTGATAATGAGATTAGAATTTTCAACCATTTTTTTTATTCGCTCGAAGTCATCAACCGGGCGTCTTTCTCCTAGGCTTGACGCAATGAGCGTATCATTAAATTCCTGCCAGTCAAGGTCTTTTTCGTGGGTGTATTGTACCGATATTTCCATAATATTTGTCTTGTTGTTTTTTGACAAAAGTATCGAAATGCTGAAAACAAAGCAAAGGAAAACAAGCGCATTGGATAAATAAAACTATATAGACTTGCCACAAAGTACACCAAGTACAGGACGTCACACAATTATAAAAATAGCAACTCAATATTTACTTGTAACTAACTATTATTTAAGCGAAAGCTCAGACCCAGATCATACTAAAAGCATAGATAAAAAAAATAAACATTACCAAATTGAAGATTTAATTCTATCTGCCTATGAGAATGATATATAATTCTTGCAGAATACTTGTCCGAACCCGCAATAAATTTTCTTTCTCAGGCGTTCTGATTTTGTTTTTCTGCATTAAATAATGTTATTAAAAAAGAAATTTCTACATTTGGAACAAGAATCGGGTATAATGAGAAAAATACTTTTATATGCTTTAATATTGGGACTCACCGGGTGTGCCACCAATAAAAAAACAACCAAAGCTCCAAGAGAGATAAAATCTGCTGTAAATTATCCGGAAGTAGTAGCAAAACCTGTAGTAGTGGCTATAAAGAGTCGATACATCG
>CALRLN020000401.1:0-5315 GCA_943368675.1 Chitinophaga pinensis
GGATACCTTATAAGTATCTTTGTCGAACTTTCCACCTGCGTGTAAAACTGTCATTACAATCTCTAATGCAGACTTCTGCTCTTTTGTATTGATTCCAGTCGGAATCCCACGCCCGTTATCTTTTACTGTTACAGAATTATCTTCGTTAATCGTTACCTGAATCGTATCACAATGTCCTGCAAGTGCTTCATCTATCGAATTATCTACAACTTCCCAGATTAAGTGGTGAAGACCTTTAACACCAATATCACCGATATACATGGCTGGGCGTTTTCGTACTGCCTCTAATCCTTCCAGTACCTGAATATTATCCGCTCCGTAATTCGCTTTTGAGTTTTGTGGCTCTTTGTTTTCTTGATTTTCTGTCATAATTTGTGTTTTCTAAACCATTGACTGTCAGTTAATTAACTATATCATGAAAGGGATGCTTGATATTCATCAATAATTAACATAATTTAGTTGTAAAGTTACGATTTTTTATCTACAAATCGAAATTTATAATCTAATGATTATTAGTAGAATGCCTATACAATAACTATATTTTTTATACTGAAATACCCTTTCATTTACACCTGTAGAATCATCAGATTATTTTATGAAAAACTATCTTTACTTATTGCTTTGCCTACTTTTTTTATCTGCTTGCAGTCGTCCGGTTTCTTCAACCTATTACGTAGTACGTCATGGCGAAAAGGTTGATAATTCGTCTGACCCCGCTTTAAGTGCAGAAGGACAGCAGCGGGCTGAAACATTAAAAAAACTATTGGCCGATAAAAAAATATCTGCCGTTTATACCACTAAATATTTAAGAACAACCCACACCGGTAAACCTTTGGCAGATGCCATGCAGTTAAATATTCAGAACTATGATGCGAGAAATCAGAAGCCTTTTATTAAAGATCTGAAGAAAATTGAAGGTAAAAATATATTAATTGTCGGGCATAGCAACACGATACGCCATATTGCCAACGGATTGTACGAAAAGGATACTCTTACCAAAGACCTCGACGAAAGCGATTTTGATAACCTGTATATTGTAAAAAGGCAATCTTCGCCTAAAAAGAAGCTTAGTTTTCAGGCAAAAACTTACGGTAAGCAAACACCCTGATTTACCTTTTATCATAATCGAATACCTTTTGGAGATGTTTTTGCGTTAATTTGTAATGATTGTGTTTTTTGAAACCATAAAGCACTTTTAATGTGATAGAAATTTTTATTAAATAGAAAAGAAATGAAACGTATCCGTAAGTTTTCCATCATTATTTTCATTATTCTGGCTATTCCGTTTGTGGCGTTTAAGTATGACGACCGCTATTTCGAAATAGCTAAGAACCTCGATATTTTTGCTACGATGTTCAAAGAACTGAATGCCTATTATGTAGATGAAATCAATCCGAATAAGGCCATGCGGTTGAGTATTGAGTCGATGCTGAAACAACTGGATCCATATACCAATTTTTATCCTGAAGATGATATTGAAGATTACATGACCATGGCAACCGGCAAATATAATGGTATCGGTGCTACGGTTTCGCATCAGAATAACAAACATCTGGTTGTAATGATTTATGAAGGCTCACCTGCGGATAAAGCCGGAATGAAAATCGGGGATGAAATACTTAAGGTGGATGGGGTAGATGTGGTGTCACGCAAGGGAGTAGATATGGGGCGTTTGTTGAAAGGCCAGACCGGAACTACTGTTAAAATGCAGATTAAACGGTACGGACAAAACTCTCCGGTTGAGTTAACCGTTGGTCGTGATATTGTTAAAACCCTTAATGTGCCGCATTCGGGTATGGTAAACGATGAGGTTGGGTATATTCAACTGAACGATTTTACAGCCACAGCAGCCAAGGAAGTAAAATCGGCTTTTAGTGAACTGAAAGCGCAGGGCATGAAAAAACTGATTTTTGATTTAAGAGGTAATCCTGGAGGCTTGCTGAATATGTCAGTCGAAATATGTAATATTTTCTTACCAAAAGATCAGTTAATTGTAGAAACAAGAGGGAAAGTAGCCGATTGGAATAAGAAGTTTATGTCGATGGAGAACCCTATGGATACTGAGATTCCGATTGTGGTGCTGGTGAACAGCTCCAGTGCTTCGGCTTCTGAAATTGTTAGCGGTACTTTGCAGGATTATGACCGTGCCGTAATAATCGGCCAACGTTCGTTCGGTAAAGGGCTGGTACAAACCACGCGTGACCTTACCTATAATACAAAAATGAAAATTACTACAGCCAAGTATTATATTCCGAGTGGACGATGTATTCAGGCTTTGGATTATAGCCACAGAAACCCGGATGGAAGTGTTGGCAAAGTTCCTGATTCATTAAAAACGGCCTTTAAAACCAAAAATGGCCGTACGGTATATGATGGTGGGGGCGTTGACCCTGATATTAAAACAGAAGTGCCACCTATGGCTTCAGTGACTGCCAATCTGATAGCGAAAAATGTGATTTTCGATTATGCAACCAAATACTATTTTGAGCATGTAAATGAAAAACCACAAGAGAAGTTTTCGTTAAAGGATGCCGACTACCAGAACTTTATAGCCTGGTTGAAAACCAGAGATTTTACTTACTCTACCTCAATGGAGAAAAGTATTGATAATCTGGAGGCTTCTGCTAAGAAAGAGAATAGTCTGGATGCTGTTCAGGAAAATCTGAAATCTTTGAGAGAGAAAATCAACCAAAGCAAACAACAGGATCTGGTGAAGCATAAGGCCGATATTAAAGAACAGTTAGAAGCAGAAATTCTGAGCCGTTACTATTATCAGAAAGCGATGAAATTTGTTTCATTTGAGCGTGATAAAGAAGTACAGGAAGCTTTAGCGCTATTTAAAGATATGCCTAAGTATCAGTCAATTCTGAAAGGTAGTAAGTAAGAAGAATTTTTAAAATGTGCCACGCTTATACTCGCAAGAATAGGAGCGTGGCACATTTGTTTTAAGGCTCTAAGTATTTTTAGGCGCAGTAGTCATAAACTCTTTCAGGTAATAAGGCTCGAAATCAGCTACATTCTCAAATCGATTATTCAGATAAGCTTCATGGGCTAAAAATCCAATACTTTTAGCTGAGGGATTGACGGTTTCTTCTAAAAACACTGCATTCGGATTGGAGCCCAGAATTGTCCGGCATTTGGCAGCGCCATCGCCAAAGAAAATGATTTTCTGGTTTTCTAGTATTTCTTCAAAAGAGTGCTCGTCAATTATTTTAGCTTCGGCAGGAGATACTTCAAACAGGTTGTCAGCACGATATAAAGCGCAATATACTTCCATACGGCGTGCATCGAGCATAGGGCAAAGCAATGGGATTGCAACAGTGCTGACTGATTGTGCTATGCTGTGTATCTGCCATGCCAATGCCTGTAAAGTGTTTATGGAAAGCAATGGTTTATCAAGCGTGAAACACAGTCCTTTGGCAGTAGAAACACCAATACGTAGGCCTGTATAAGAACCAGGGCCTTTGGCTACTGCAATGGCATTAATATCGGAGAAATCAAGGCCGGAAACTTTTACCACATGTTGAATTAAAGTAGTGAGCATTCCGGAAGAAGATTTTTCATGGAATAACTCACTCAGTGCCACCAGTTGAGAGTCTTGATAAATAGCGGTTGAGCAGCCTTTGGTAGAAGTTTCAATACTTAGAATAATAGCCATTACACGATTGAGCAATTTCGTTGAAAATACAAAATTACTCAATCGTGTAATACGGCATTAGAAATTTGCTGTTTATTTACTTCTGATGGCAATTACAGGGTCTAACCGGGCAGCCTGCCATGCCGGAATGATGCCGGAAACGATTCCGATGATACTTGCAATCATCAGACCGAAAACGATATTGTTATAGCTTAGCACAATGTCTAAAGAGCCTAGCGGAAGGAAACTTAATAAATAAACTAATAATATGCCACCGAGGCCTCCGAATATGCATAGAAAAACAGATTCAAATAAAAACTGAAACAGAATAAAGTAGTTTTTTGCTCCGAGCGATTTTTGTATACCTATGATATTTGTACGTTCTTTTACCGAAACAAACATAATATTGGCTATGCCGAACCCACCGATCAGCAATGAGAATAACCCGATAACAAAGCCACTGGCGCGTAAAGTGCCGAATAACTGCCCCAATGCAGCTGCGGCTGCTTCAGGGCGATTAAGTGCAAAGCTGTCTTCCTGTGACGGTTTCAATCCTCTTTTGGTGCGGAGCAAACCCGTTATTTCACCTTCCAGTTCATAAAGCCCTTCATCTGTTTCATAACCTTTAAAAACGATGTCACCTGTTAACTCACCAGATGAAAAGATTTTTTTATGAGTCAGGAAAGGAATAATAACTTTCTGGTCAGGTGCACCCCCGAAATCAGCTATTGGAGTTCCTTTTCTCTCCTGCACTCCGATTACTATCAGGTTTTGCCCTTTCATTTTGAATATTTGTCCGATAGGGTCAGAGTCCGGGAATAAGGCATCAGCAATATCTGCCCCTAAGACAGCTACGTTTTTGCCTGATTCCATTTCTTGCTGAGCAAAATAACGTCCGTTAACAATCGGAACCTCTGTAATTTCATTAAACTCATAGGTAATGCCCTGACATAAGGCGTTTATACTATTACTACCTTTGCGGCAGGTTATATCGCCCGCAAAATCCATCATAGCACCTGCCTGCGCATTCTCTGAATTTTCTCTTAAATATTTGAATTCATTATATTTAGGCTCAGGACGCATAAAGTATTTCCACCAAGGGTAATCTCCATCAGTAAATAACCAGGGCCATTTCTGTACGTAGATTACGTTTGTACCAATGGAGTTAAGGCTGCCTTTTATATTGGCTTCCAGTGAGTCTACCATGGTGTAAACGCCAATAATAGAAAAAATACCTACGGTTACGCCTAATAATGATAATATTGTGCGAAGCATGTTTTCGCGCAATGCGTGAGAAGCAAACCTGAAACTCTCAAATATTAAAAAGATAAATTTCATTACGAATCTTTGATTGAGTGATTGAGTATGTAGGTGGATTTTAACAAACGAAAATATAGTTCTTTTAAGGATAAAAAAAATAAAATAGGCTGATTAGCAGCATTTACTCAACTAACGGCAAAAAATGAGGATATATGGAGTTGCTATTTCTTAGGAAATAATTGAAAGTAAAAATATGATAACACCTTACTTGTGAGATTGAGGAGGGTTCGTTCTTTCGGAAACGTATATAGTCTTTCTTCACGAGGATTCGGGTATGACAAATATCTGATGTAATTAGAGAAGAAATGAAGTGTTTCAGAGAAATTTTTGTGGTATTTTACAGTAAGTTTTATAAAGT
>CALRLN020000402.1:0-5286 GCA_943368675.1 Chitinophaga pinensis
AAGCCTATACACTGGCAGACAAAATGAGCCAGTCATGGATAAACTTTGCTAAAACGGGTAACCCAAATGCCAGCGGATTACCGAAATGGGAGCCGTATACAGTTGAGAAAGGTGCAACCATGTTTTTTGATAACACCAGCACCATTCGCTATCACCACGATAAAGAATTGCTGGATTTAACGGCACAGCCGTAAGTAATGGTGAATTAGTGAATAGTGAATTAGCGAATGAATCTTACTCAATGGCAAATATGCTACAGATTAAATTGGGAAAACATCATTTGGACGCCACCATTTCTCTTATGTGCATAGTGGCAGAGTATTATTCACTAATTCACCCGTGCGGCATTCGCATTCGCAAGTCACAATTAAATTTCATACGCTTGATTGATTAAATATATTTGATGGGTTTTCCATTAATTAATATTTTGGATTGTGAGAGTCAGCAGATATATTCGCTGATTCATTCTTAAATAACTCTCTGCTGATTTTTTGGGCAGAGAGTTATTTCTTGAAATGAAATACCTTCTGAAAGCTCTTTTGAGAGCAGGAAGACCTTAATATTTTTTTCTAAAGCAAAACCGAAGCCCCTCTATCAGATAGTATTTTATACTCTGCATATACGGAATTTTTATCTATGGAAAAGCGCTCACCTCTCCTCGGTAATGGAAAGAGGCTGGGAGCGGGGTAAATAAAGGATTTGCGTTTCTAACCTTACCTATGAAAAAAACACTATCATTCCTCCTGTTTTTTTGCTTTGGCATATCTGCCAGCCATGCCAGAATCATCAGGGTTGTTATAGACAAAACCGAACTCTATGCCAATGGCAGGCAATTCGGTTCAGTAGGGCAATACCAACGCCTGACGGGCAAAGCCTATGGTGAAGTAAGCCCGTCTGACGTGCACAACAGTATGATTCAGGATATTGCTCTTGCTCCACGCAATGCCAGAGGAATGGTAGAATATGAAATGGAGTTTATACTTCTGAAACCCCTTGATCTCAATAAAAGCAACCATTTGCTATTTTATAATGTGCCTAACAGAGGCAATGCTTTTCCGGCTGATACGACCTTATTGAAAAGAGGGTATATTTATCTTTGGGGAGGATGGCAGGGCGATATCTATGGAGACAACAAACTGAAAATAAGAGTACCAGTAGCTACTGAAAACGGGAAAGAAATTATAGGAAGACTGCACGCCGAATTAATAGTGAGTGAAAACACACCTACGCAGAATTTAAGTGGAGGAGCCTTCAGCGCCCAATTTCATAAATCGTATGATACGGTGTCCTTAGATAACACAACAGCCACATTAACTAAACGCATTCATGCCTCTGACGACCCGGTCATTGTACCATATTCAGAATGGGCTTTTGCAGATTGTACAAAAGAGCCTTTCCCGGGAGTACCAAGTACTACGCAAATCTCATTGAAAGGGGGTTTCGACCCGAATTATATTTATGAGCTCAACTATACCGCCAAAAATCCTTTGGTTTTGGGTTTAGGCTTTGCTGCTACCCGTGATATTGTTTCGTTTCTCAGGCATTCTGAGCAGCCTGATAATATTTTGGCAAATCAGATCAAAGCTGCTATTGCAGTAGGAGTTTCACAATGTGGTAATTTCCTGCGCAGTTTTCTTCACCTGGGTTTTAATGCCGATGAAGACAATAAACCTGTTTTTGAAGGACTGAATGTGCATATCGGAGCCAGAAGAATCACACTTAATTCTCGTTTTGGCCGTCCGGGTGGGGGAGGTATGCAGCATGAAGAAATACTGTTTGCAGGTAATGAAGCACCCTTTACATGGTCCAGAACCCTTGACCCTCTGTCTGGTATTGAGGGTGGTTTGCTCGATGCCTGCGAAAAACAAGGCTATATGCCTAAAATTATTCACACTTTAAGTTCAACTGAATACTGGCAATCGCGTATGTCATTAAAAACAACCGACGTTTATGGAACAAAGGATTTAGAAATACCTGAGAATGTAAGAATTTATCTTTTTTCAAGTACACAACATACACCTGCGTTTAGTTCGAATATAAATAAACTAACGGGTTTCCCGTCAAATCCTAATTCTTATATGGATTCGTGGCGTGCTTTGCAGATTGCTTTAGAGCAATGGGTATTGGATGGTCGCAAGCCTCCCAAAAGCATTTACCCGACCATCAAGGGCAAAACCCTGGCTAAAGGTGCTGATATAGGCTGGCAACCTATAGAAAATGTGCCTTTCAAAGGACTAGTCAACGAACTACAGGTAAGAGATTTTGGTCCTAAGTTCGATGAAAAAATGATGTCCGGTATAGCCGATGAAACCCCGGTTATCCTAAAAGAGAAGCAATATACCGTATTGGTGCCAAAAGTAGATGCCGATAATAATGAGCTGGGTGGTCTGACAACGCTGACATTGAAAGTACCTCTGGGTACTTATACCGGCTGGAGTTTACGCAAAGCAGGGTATGGAGAAGGCGACCTGGCCGTATTGGAAGGAATGTATGTTCCGTTTGCGAAAACTAAAGCTGAGCGATTGGTCAATGGGGATGCCCGCTTATCGTTAGAAGAACGTTATAAAACGCAAGCCAACTTCGTGAAAAAAGTAAAAAAAGCCGCAAAAAAGATGATAAAACAGCGCCTCCTACTGCCGGAGGATGCCGAAAGAGAAATAAGAAAGGCAGAGGGCTTGAAATTGTTCTGATAGCGAGTTATTGCATTAGCGGAACCATCCCGGCCATGAATAAAACGATTGACTTCTTAAATAAAATCTTTTATTAACTGACCCTTATGCTAGCCTTACTAGGATTTGCGACCATTGTTATTTTTCTGGTTTTAATCATTACCAAGCGCCTTTCCGTAATCACAGCCCTTGTGATAGTACCTATTGTTTTTGGCTTGCTTGCAGGCTTTAATCCTAAAGAACTGGGGGATATGATGCTCTCAGGCATTAAGCAGGTGGCACCAACGGGTATCTTATTGATGTTTGCTGTCTTATATTTTGCTACCATGCTTGATGCCGGTCTGTTCGACCCGGTGATTGCCTTCATCATCCGCTCTGTAAAAGGTGACCCCTTGAAAGTAATTATGGGCACAGCTATACTGACAATGATAGTGCATCTGGACGGTGACGGTACCGCTACCTTTATGATAGTACTCTCGGCATTTCTGCCCATTTATAAACAACTCAAAATCAACCGCCTTATATTATCGGGCATTGTGGCGCTCAGCGTTGGGCCTTTGCATCTGGTGCCCTGGTCGGGTACTTCGGCAAGGGCTATTTCTACACTTAAATCAGATGCCGTACATATATTCAACCCGAATATCCCTGCCATTCTGGGAGGTATAGCATGGGTATTGTTTGTAGCTTATGTTTTTGGAAAAAGAGAACGCAGGCGTCTGGGTATTCTTGATTTTCAATATAATCATCAGGAAAACCTGACGGAATTACAGCGTGAACTAAGAAGACCAAAACTGATATGGATTAATGCTATCCTGACTATTGCCTTGATTATAACCCTCATTAAAGGCTGGATTCCTGCTCCTGCCTTGTTTGTTGTAGCAAGCATGATTGCACTGCTGGTTAATTATCATAAATTATCATACCAGCAAAAGGTATTGAAAAGCCACGGAACCAATATTTTTATGGTATCAAGTATGATATTTGCTGCAGGAATATTTTCAGGGATTCTTACAGGGTCTAAAATGATAGAGGCAATGGCAACAACTTTGGTTTCGTTTATACCTGAGCATCATGCAGGTTGGCTTCCAACCTTGACAGCCATTACCAGTATGCCCGCTAGTATGTTGTTTACTCCTGATGCCTATTATTTTGGTGTTGTGCCCATCCTGAGCCAGACAGCTACGCAATTCGGCATCGACCCGCTTGAGATCGGTAGGGCTGCTTTGCTCGGACAAATGACAGTAGGTTTTCCTTTAAGTCCATTAACGGCCTCTACGTTTCTGCTAATTGGCCTGACTGAGGTAGATTTGGGTGAACACCAGAAATTTGTTTTTAAATGGGCATGGGGTACAACTATTGTAATGACAATCGTTGCATTACTCACAGGCTCATTGCATATTTAAGAATTTATGAAACAAAAAATAAGAATAGGCTGTGGTGCAGGTTTTTCAGGCGATAGACTGGAGCCCGCCATCGTATTGGCCGAAAAAGGTAAACTGGATTATCTGGTGCTGGAGTGTCTGGCCGAGCGCACCATTGGCCTGGCGCAGAAACGTAAATTACAAGACCCTACCAAAGGCTATGACCCTTTGCTCGAACGAAGAATCGACGGCCTTCTGCCTCTTCTGGTTCAGAATAATATTCGCCTTATTACCAATATGGGCGCTGCTAATCCGATTGCAGGAGCCAGGAAAATCATAGAAATAGCACAAAGCAAAGGCGTATCAATAAAAGTGGCAGCTGTGTATGGCGATGATGTTTTTGAAAGTATATCGCCTGATACCCTTGCGATTGAAACCAATGAACCCCTTAGCAAAAGTGGCGAATTAATCTCTGCCAATGCCTATTTAGGTATTGAAGGTATCCTGAAAGCCTTAGAAGCCGATTCACAAATCATCATTACAGGCCGGGTGGCAGACCCGTCCTTATTTTTAGCGCCAATGGTGCATGAATTTGGCTGGCAAACGGATAATTACGATTTGATGGGTAAAGGAACTGTCATTGGCCATTTACTCGAATGCGCCGGACATATCACAGGTGGCTATTTTGCTGACCCTATCAAAAAACCTGTTCCGGATATGGATATACTCGGGCATCCATTTGCTGATGTTAGCGCTGATGGCTCTGCTATCATCAGTAAAGTTGAAGGTACTGGCGGAGTAGTAAATCTGCAAACCGCCAAAGAACAATTACTGTACGAAGTCATTAATCCTAATGAATATTTTACCCCCGATGTGGTAGCAGATTTTACAACAGTATATTTTAAAGAAATTGCAACAAATCAGGTACAGGTAACTGGTGGAACTGGTAAAGCCAAGCCGTCAAGCTATAAGGTAAGTGTAGGATACAAAGCCTTTTATCTGGGTGAGGGAGAAATAGCTTACGCAGGAGCATCAGCTCTGGAAAGAGCAGAACTGGCTGGCGAAATCATTGAAAAAAGACTGAAATCTCAATTCCCGGATATAAGAATTGATTATTTGGGTAGCAACGCCATTCATAGAACCAATTTCGGTAATAGTGCAATACCCTATGAAGTCAGACTAAGAGTAGCAGCAAAAGCCAGCAACCCTGCTGATGCAACCCCGATAGGGGAAGAGGTAGAAGCCCTCTACACCAA
>CALRLN020000403.1:0-5266 GCA_943368675.1 Chitinophaga pinensis
ATTCAGTTTTTTAAACAAGGAGATAAAATTTTCGGAAAGATTGTGTGGTTAAAAGAACCGAACGACAATGGTAAGCCACGAACAGATAAAGAAAACCCGGATGAAAAATTAAGAAGCAGACCGCTCATCGGTTTAGTAAATCTTAAAAACTTTACGCAGTCTAATAAAAATACCTGGGAGGATGGAGAAGTATATGACCCTAAAAATGGTAAAACGTATTCATGCAAAATGACACTTTCAAGCCCTACCCGATTAGATGTCAGAGGGTTTATTGGTATTTCAATCATTGGCCGCACCTCGCATTTTACTAAAGCAGATTAAACAGGAATAAATAGTATATAACAAAAAACTCCTTCAGCGATGAAGGAGTTTTTTGTTATGGTCAACTAGCACTGATTTATTTTACTTCTTCGTAGTTTACATCAGTTACTTCTTCATCTTTGCCACCTGCTGTTGCACCATTAGCGCTTGGCTCGCCTGTTGGGGTTGCACCTGCAGCATAGATTTCCTGAGAAGCCGCTTGCCATGCATTATTTATTTTTTCCATTGAAGCATCAATTGCAGCCAGGTCTTTTGTACCATGTGCAGCTCTAAGCTCTGCCAAAGCACTTTCAATCGCCGTTTTATTACCTGCCGATAGTTTATCGCCAAACTCTTTCAACTGCTTTTCAGTGCTGAAAATCATGGCATCTGCTGCATTAACTTTCTCCACTTTTTCTCTTTCTGCTTTATCTGCTTCTTCATTTGCTTTTGCCTCATCGCGCATTTTCTGGATCTCAGCATCAGACAAGCCCGAAGAAGCCTCAATACGGATCTTCTGTTCTTTTCCGGTACCTTTGTCTTTGGCAGTTACATTCAGAATACCATTGGCATCCACATCAAATGTTACTTCAATCTGAGGCAGACCGCGTGGTGCTGGTGGAATACCATCTAAGTGGAATCTACCAAGTGTACGGTTCTGGTTAGCCATCGGGCGTTCACCTTGCAGAATATGTAATTCTACTGAAGGCTGGTTATCTGCAGCCGTAGAGAATACTTCGTTCTTCTTGGTTGGAATAGTAGTATTAGACTCAATCATTTTGGTAAATACACCACCCATTGTTTCGATACCTAAAGAAAGCGGGATAACATCAAGCAAAAGAATATCTTTTACCTCACCTGTTAATACACCACCCTGAATTGCTGCACCAATTGCTACGGCTTCATCCGGGTTAACGTTCTTAGAAGGTTTTCTGCCGAAGAATTTCTCAACTTCTTCCTGTACCCTAGGGATACGTGTTGATCCACCTACCAGAATAACCTCGTCGATATCACTCACATTTAATCCAGAGTTTTTCATTGCTCTGCGGCAAGGCTCCATGGCTCTTTGAATCAGCTTATCAGCCAGTTGCTCAAATTTAGCACGGCTAAGGCTTCTTACAAGGTGTTTTGGAATACCATTTACAGGGAAGATGTAAGGCAGGTTGATTTCAGTTTGAGAAGAGCTTGATAATTCAATTTTAGCTCTTTCTGCAGCTTCTTTCAAACGTTGCAAGGCCATCGCATCCTGACGAAGATCAATACCCTCATCTTTTTTGAACTCATCAGCTAACCATTCAATAATTACCTGGTCAAAATCATCACCACCAAGGTGTGTATCACCATCAGTAGCTTTTACTTCAAATACACCATCACCTAATTCAAGAACCGAGATATCGAATGTACCGCCACCTAAGTCAAATACTGCTACAGTCATGTCTTTGCCTTGTTTATCAAGACCATAGGCTAATGCCGCAGCTGTAGGTTCGTTAATGATACGTTTCACCTCTAAACCTGCAATCAGACCGGCTTCTTTTGTAGCCTGACGCTCAGCGTCATTAAAATAGGCAGGAACTGTGATAACCGCTTCGCTTACAGTTGTGCCTAAATAATCTTCAGCCGTTTGTTTCATCTTTTGAAGAATGAAAGCTGAGATCTCCTGTGGTGTATATTGGCGGTCGCCTATACGTACACGGGGTGTATTATTAGCACCTTGCTCTACATCATAAGCGATTGTTTTCATTTCTGCACTCACTTCATTGAAACGTTTTCCCATGAAGCGTTTAATAGATTGTATAGTATTTTTAGGATTCGTAATAGCCTGACGCTTAGCAGGAGCACCGACTTTTTTCTCACCATTTTCTAAAAATGCTACGATTGAAGGAGTTGTGCGGGCGCCTTCACTGTTTGCAATAACAACAGGTTCGTTACCTTCCATTACAGCAACGCAAGAGTTTGTTGTTCCTAAGTCAATTCCAATAATTTTTCCCATATTATTTATTTCAGTAAATTAATTCAGAATAATTTATTTCTATTGCATCAATGGACGTGCCAAGCATTTATTTGGCAGACAAAACTGACAATTTGACAGTTATCGGCCGTTAAGTTAATTCAGTAGGAAACGATTTTGGCGTAAGAAATATAATTATGCCTGACTTTAATCTTACTAAACTGTCAATAAGACTTTAGTTATTGCACCCGGCAATCTGAACTCTGAACACGGTTCCGGATTGTACCTGAAAACCTGGCTGCAATGTAACAGACTGACCAGCCTGATAAAGAATTTTTGCATCAGGTAAAATAGCATTCTGAGCAGTAATAGTTGTTGATGCCCTATAAGAAAGGTCTATATTAGCACCAAAAAAATCGTCGGCAGGGCTAACTAAATTGTAGGCAGTTGCACAGTCAGGTATTACCTTAACAGTAACATTAACCGGAGCACTCGTACAATCACCCATTTTACAGGCTGCGGTATATTGGGTGGTTACCGTAGGACTCACATAAATAACATTGGTGGTAGCACCTGTGCTCCAGACTATAGTGCCGCCTGAGCATGAATAATCATAAGAGGTTTCTAATCTGGCTGATTGCCCTATGTTAATTGTTTGAGGTGAGGCTCCTACAAGCAGATTCGGCTTGGTTGGGAAGTCAATTTCAGTGCTCAGCTCCGATACATTGCCTGAAAAATCTTTAGAACGTATCCGAGTGGTATAATAAAAGGAAGGACTCAACCCTTTTATATTATAACTTGTCGCAGGAGCATCAACAGAATCAATCAGCACATCATTCAGGTAAATGAGATATTTCTCTACTTCCATATTATCTGTAGAAGCAGACCAGTTGATAGTAGCGCAGTTTTGTCCTACATGACTTTCATGAAAATCAAGCGGAACAGAAGGACTCTGAGTGTCCTGGCAGTGTAATCTTGCTCCGGCCCAGTCTGTGTGGTCAAAATTAAAATTATCTGGTCCCAGATTTGTGATTAATTTCAGTTCCTGAACTCCCTGCACATCAATATTTAATTTAATTGTATTACTCGTATTACTTAAAAGCGGGCTTTCATACCTTAGTGAATTATCGGCATAAACTCTGAAATATACTGATCCAAGTGTGGGAGGGGAAGCTATTTCGTCATCAATACCAATATCAGTAATAAATCGACCAAAATTACCGTTCAGTTTGTAGGTAATTTCTGAATTCGCATGGCAACCAATCCCTTTCGGATAGGTAACGCCATTTAGTTTGATAGGTGCTCCATCGTTACTTTTGTCATACTTCACCGAACCCAGACCATTAATGGCAGTACAGGCAACCATATCAGAAAGATAAGTCACCGAATTGCAAGCTATTGGTCCGGAACACCCGCAGATAACAGGCTGTGTAAAAGTAATATTACCCTGATAGTCTGTCAGGTAACAACGATAGGTACCATTGGTTCGGCTGATTGCCTGCGATGTAGCCTCAGCAGGGTCTTCAAAATCGGTATTGCCAATGTCTAGTCTTACCCATTTATAGGAGGCATATCCGCCCGGCGCTAAGAGTTGAAACTCTGAATTCACCTGGCTGACATTTACAGTCGGGAAGGATTTAGCTGCAATGGGTGTAGCATTGATAAAGAAATTATCATCAAGTGAGGCATTCCACAAATTAGCCAGCTGAACAACTCCATCATGATTTAAGTGCACGCCATCCATTCTATCCAGAATCCCATCTGTATCCGGGCCAGAGAAAAGTTTATTACCATTATCACTACCCAAACTCTGCTGAGCAACTCTGATATCAGCCTGCGTATCATTTTGATTTATAAGAGTGGCCTTTGATATAACCCAAGGAATTATACTGCCAAAATCATTTCTACTTTTGTTAATTACATAAGAAATATTGCTCTGATAAGTACTTCCAGGTAAATTAATATAATTATCTGTCTCGCCCTGATGCCATAATATTGCTCTAACGCCAAAAACAGAAGCATAATAGTTCATGATTCTTTTTAAGCCGCTATAAGGCACGCCCAATTGATTACAAAAAGTAAACTGCTCACCATTATAATGATTGGCTGTAGCCTGACCGTCGGAACTCTCTTTCCAGTTAATACTGGAAGTAGAAGTAGCTCCGGCATTAAAAAATGCCACAGGAACACCTAATCGGCTTGTTAGCAAATCCCCTAATTTACCGTAACACCAAGCACTATTGCCTGTTTTAGAAATATACCCGTCTGAAAGTTGAGTAAAGGCAGGATAATTAGGGAATTTAATATCACATTTTCCAGCATTGGAGTCATACCAGGTTAATTCGTTATGCGTTACTACTCTTTCGTCACCTGCACCTGCAGCAACGCCCTCAACACCCTGTGCATTTGACTGCCCTGCAATTAAAAATACTTCACCAACACCAACACGGTTAAGAGTTGCAGAGCCTACAAGGCTATTACCAGAGAACGCCTGGAGTTCAAGCCTGTACCACCCCCCGGGAACTCCCGATAAAGTACCATTAAATACACCGCCAGTCGGATTGTTTTGAATGGTATTCCAGCCGATAACAACATTTTCATTATAGGGATTGATAACACGGGCCTGTATGTAGCTGATTGAAGTATTGGCAGGATAATTCCCTGCTATAGAAATTGTGGCAAAATTATTCTGATTTCTTTGGAATACAGCCTTTTCCATAGGGAAAGTAATACTTATCTGGGCATTCGCCTGGGCTAAGGTGATTAAAAAAAATAACAGCAAAGATGGAGATTTAGTAATCATAGTTTTATTATTAAAGAACGCCGAAGCTCAGAAATAAAGACATGAGTCTATGAAAATCTCTTTGTTTAATTAATAGTTAATCAATTAAAAAGATTTCTATTTTGGTAAGGGCTTTAGCAGTCTTTGTTTTATTACTTTCCGGAATATAAAAACAGTGCAAAAGTATCAAAAATATGAAAGCCAAACCACAAAATAGAACCATAATTGATTATACG
>CALRLN020000404.1:0-5258 GCA_943368675.1 Chitinophaga pinensis
ATTGGCTGATATTGACCCCAACCAATCGAAACTCCGCACTACTGTTTCAAGTATTATGGCTAATGCCTATGTTGAGTATTCGCCTGTTAAAGGCTTAAGTATCCGTTCTTCTTTGTCTACTAATTACAGCACAACAAAGATAGGAGATTTCAGAGGAACCTGGTCAAAGACTCAGATTGGTGCAAAACCCAGAACACAATTAGACAACCGAATAGTAGGAAGTTACACACTTGATAACATCATTAATTACAACATAGAACTGGGCAGGCATAAAATTAACCTGACCGGACTCCAGAGTGCTTTCTATCAAAGCAATGAAACTTCATCTATTGCCGTAAGAGATTTACCTTTCGATTCAGACTGGTACGCTATCAATACCGGAACCGTTACGGCCTACAGTAGTTCTTTGGTTGAGCGTTCGTTATCATCTTATATGGGTCGTCTGAATTATACCTTCCGCGACAAATACCTCTTAACTCTTACAGGCCGATCAGACGGCGCATCTCAATTAGCTGCAGGTAATAAATGGGCATTCTTCCCGTCAGTAGCCTTAGCATGGAGATTAATCGACGAATCGTTTATCCAACGTGTCAAAGTTCTTTCAAATCTGAAATTAAGACTTAGCTATGGAGAAGTTGGCAATTCAACTGTTAACCCTTATAGTACTCAGGCCGGGCTTCTGAATACCGGATATGATTTTGATGGAACAGCTGCTTATGGTTTTGCTCCGGCTAATCTTAGTAATAAAAATTTACGTTGGGAAAGAAGCAGAGAGATGAATCTTGGTTTAGACTTTGGTTTATTCGGTAATCGTATCTCAGGTACTGTAGAATTATATGACAGAAAGACAAATGACCTTATTCTGAATCAAAGAATTCCTACAACCTCAGGATTCTCTCAGGTAACAGCCAATGTCGGTAAAATCCAGAACAAAGGAATTGAACTACTATTGAACACAGTCAATATCGCAACCAGCGACTTCAGCTGGAATACCACCCTCACATTTACCAAAAATAATAATAAGCTACTTGAACTGTATGGTGACGGGCAATTGGCAGATAAAGGAAATAAACTTTTTGTGGGTTATCCTATCAGAGCCAATTTTGACTATAAATTTGATGGTATCTGGCAAACCGCCGACAAAGATCAGGCAGCAAAATATAATCAGGTGCCGGGTTCAGTACGTGTAGTAGACCAAAACAATGATGGCAAAATATCTTCTACAGATGGAATAGACGACAGAGTATATCTTGGCTCTGAATTGCCTAATTTTATTATTGGCATGACCAATCGTTTCAAGTATAAAAACTTCGATTTATCATTCTTTGCTTATTACCGGAACGGTACATTGTATAACAACAGGACTTTATCGGGTACATTTGGTGAGATAGGCGCTCAACGCTACAATAAACTCGCAGAACTTGACTATTGGACAAGCGAGAATCCGTCTAATACCTACTTTGGTGTAGCTGCAGCCAACCCATATCGTAATGCCATCAATTATCAGGATGCCAGTTTTCTGAGAATCTCAGATATTACGCTGGGATACAACATTCCGAAAAGTCTGATGGAAAAATGGAGATTCTACAATGCAAGAGTGTATACTCAGGTATCTAACCCTATTATTGTATCAAAATTTGTAGGATTTGACCCTGAATTCAATTCAGCAATTTATCAGGACGATGTCCCGTCTGTAACTTTCAGTCTGGGTGTTAATCTTAGTTTCTAATTTATTCTAATCGAAAGACAATGAAATCTATATATTCAAAAACTAAATTTTTACTTGTCGCAGGTTTACTACTTGTTTCGATGAGCTGTAAAGATTCTTTTCTGGATGAAAATCCTAAATCTACCCTTACTACTGACGTATATTATAAAACTGAAGCAGGTTTTGAAGACCTGATCAGGGCGTGTTATCCATTATTGAGAAATATTCATCAAAACAGAATTCTGGTTCAGAACGGCACTGATATCTTTTCTTCGCAACCCGGTTGGAACCCCTCAGCAGTAAATGGCAAAGAAACGCCTACCAGTCTATATGATGTATATGATGCACGTTTTAATGCTACCTTGCCGGAACTGCAAAGCCTCTGGCAAATATTGTATGCAGAAATTGCACGCACAAATACGGCTATTACCCGTTCTGCTGATATCACTACAATGGCTCCTGCCCTTAAGGAGACCAGAGTAGCCGAAGCCAAGTTTTTAAGAGCGCTATGTTTCTTTTATGCTGTTCAGCATTGGGGTGATATTCCTATGCCTCTGGCAGAAATCACCACTCCTCAGAAGGACTTCCCAAGAGTGCCATCGGCTGAAGTTTACAAACAAATCATTGCTGATTTGCTTGAATGTGAGGCTAAACTTCCGGTAACTGCATCAAACTATGGCCGTATAACTAAAGGGGCAACGCAATTTTTATTAGCGAGAGTATACCTGACAAGGGGATGGAACTTCAATAATGCTTTGGGGGGTTCAAGTGCTGATTTTGATCTGGCGCTTCAATATGCCGATAAGATAATAGACGCTTACCCTCTGGCAGCCAACTATAAAGATTTGTTCCCGAAAAGGTCTGATAATCCATTAACACAATATACAGGGGCTCAGAACGATAAAAATGCAGAAATCATTTTTGCAGTTCAGTATAATTCAGAAGTTCTGACCAACAAAACCGACCCGGCATTTCAACAGGATGCCGCCGGAGGTAACGATTTACATTCCCGTTTCGGGCCGAGTGGAGAGGGTTTCATAGGTAGTAAAGGTCGTACAACCGATTATAATCGCTCTACAGGTATTCATCAGGTAAATACAGCTACCTATCGCATGTTCGACCCGGATATTGATACCCGTTATGCTCATAATTTTGTAAGTGTTGGCTATTCGCTTTCGGCGGTAAAAGACTATAAGCCTCTTCCGCAAAGTAACCCGAATTTAAAAATCAATTTTGCCGTTGGTGATACAGTTTTACTCAATCGCCCCTGGAACAGACCTGCAACAACCATTGCTGAAAGAGGCGTTGATTTAGGAGGAACCAAAAACTATGCGGTTGTCAATACTGATGAATATGGCGGAGGCTATCCTATTGATAATTCAGGCCTTAATATTCAGGCACCTTTGATGTGGAAATTCTGGCAGCCGGGTATTCCTAACGGCGATGCTTATGGTACATTTAATGAAGCTGTTTTCAGAGCTGCCGAAGCTTATCTGATTGCTGCTGAAGCTATTGTAAAAGGCGCAAAAGGCGGAAAACTGGGTACAGCAGATGTTTATTACAACAAAGTGCTTGACCGTGCTTTAGGTGCTAAAAAAGGCTCAGAACCTAAACGTGCAGCAGCCCCCGAAAATCAGAAATCTTTAGATGCTGTTTCATATCGCGCCACTGCATCAAATATCAGTATAGATATGATTCTTGATGAGAGAGCACGTGAATTTATGGGAGAATACAGCCGTTGGTTTGATTTGAAAAGAACCGGGAAACTGGTTGAGCGTGTGAAAAAATATAACCCATGGGTAAAAGGTCAGTCAATAAGTGACAAACATAATTTAAGACCAATACCACAATCTGAAATAGATCTGTCATTCCCTAAAATGACGCAGAATCCGGGCTATTAATTATAAAGCCATCTATTTAACCTTAACACTATGACCAATGTAAGTAGAGTAGCATTCTTCGGAATGCTACTATTAAGTTTTGCTTCAAAAGCACAATGGAAAGAGCTTTTTAATGGAGCAGACCTGAAAGGATGGGTAAAACGTAACAGAAACGCCGAATATAAAATAGAAAATAAAACCATTATTGGTGTTTCCCGTCTGAATACGCCCAATACATTTCTTTGTACTGAAAATACTTATGGAGATTTTGTATTGGAATTAGACGTAAAAGTTGATGTAGGCTTAAACTCAGGAATCCAGATTCGTAGTATCAGCGACCCGGCTATTATGAACGGGCGAGTACATGGTTATCAGGTTGAAATAGACCCTGCAGCTCGTGCCTGGAGTGGTGGTATTTATGACGAAGCAAGAAATGGATGGTTGTATCCGCTTTCAGTTAATCCGGAAGGACAAAAGGCTTTCAGAAACGGGCAGTGGAATCAATACCATATTGAAGCCATCGGCAATACTATTAAAACCTGGATAAATGGTATCCCCTGTGCTAACGTGCTTGACTCACAAACAGCAAAAGGGCTGATTGCACTCCAGGTTCACCAGATAAAAAGGCCTGAGCAAGAGGGTTTAACTGTTCAATGGAAAAACATCAGAATCGCTACCGACGACCTGAAAGACCTCGTCTGGAAAGGTGAGGAGGCTCCTGAAGTAAGTTATCTGGCCAATCAACTATCCGAAAATGAAATAAGAAAAGGATGGAGGTTACTGTGGGACGGTAAAACGTCTGCCGGCTGGAAACTCGCCAATGGCAGCACTTTTCCGAAAGCAGGCTGGACAATAGAATATGGAGTGCTAAAAGTCTCAGGCTCAAAAAAAGATAGTGTACGCAAAGGGGGAGATATAGAAACAGTGCAGGAATTTTCAGATTTTGAACTCGAATTAGATTTTAAACTTACCATCGGCGCTAATAGCGGTGTCAAATACTTTGTAGTAGATGACCCGAAGAAAAAAGAAGGAACAGGCGCTGGCCCTGAATTTCAGATTCTGGATGATAATGTACACCCGGATGCAAAGGCCGGAGTAAATGGTAACAGAACCACAGCTTCTTTATATGACCTCATCACTGCCGAAAATCTTTCGGAAGGGAGCAAAGAGAAAAGAATGAATCCACCGGGTAAATGGAACAAATTAAGAATTGTCTCTAAAAACGGGCATGTAGAGCATTGGCTGAATAATCTGAAAACGGTAGAGTATGACAGATATTCGCAGATATTCAGGAATCTGGTAGCCAAGAGTAAATACATTACTTATCTGAACTTTGCTCAGGCACATGCCGGACATATTCTTCTACAGGATCACGGCGATGAAGTGCAGTTCAGAAGTATTAAAATAAGAGAACTTTGAGCTGATGCACTTCATCAACAAAATCTAAAAATTAACCCTAACCATGAATAGACGGACATTTGTAAATACAGGCTTACTTTCGGTTTGTTCAGTACCATTTTTAAAAATTAATACTTTTCAAACCAATATTCAGAATAAACCCACATGGCTTCTGGAGTGGATTAAAATCCATGATCAACAGATGCCAAGGTTTAAATCCTTGAAAGTCGTTAACCCAAAAAGTAAATACATTGGTGGGTATACGGATGATG
>CALRLN020000405.1:0-5241 GCA_943368675.1 Chitinophaga pinensis
CTATTGCTGTATAATGATGGGGGGTTAATTCCTCGCGGGCCTGCCGGAGGTAATTATACTTTTGTGATGTCAGGGGCTCCCGCTACTCCATTTATTGTAAGCGCTTACCTGAAAGGCATCAGAGGTTTTGATATTACAAAAGCCTATGAAGGCATGAGAAAAAATCATTTTCCGGGCGGAATGATGAGCAAGGCAGGTTATGAGCATAAGACATTTAAAGGAGGTGGTATTGAATATTATATTGAAAGAGGCTATGTCCCTCATCCATTAACCAATATCAAATACGGATTCCATCAGGATGGCTCTACGCAAACGCTTGAATATGCCTATCAGGATTATACACTCGCGCAAATGGCAAAATCTTTAGGCAAGACTGATGATTATAACTTGTTTATGAAGCGTGCCGAAAATTATAAAAACATCTGGAATCCGGAACTAGGCTGGATGTGGAACCGGACACTGGATGGTAAATGGGGAGAACCGATTGATATTTTACGCTACGATAATGGCTGGGAAGAAGGCAATGCCGCACAATATACCTGGTTTGTGCCGCATGATGTTCAGGGTTTGATTGATTTGATGGGGGGCCGAGAGGCTTTCACAGCAAAACTAAACGCCTCATTTGAGAAGGCGCAGAAACATGATTTCGTATCAGGGAAGTCACACGATAAAGAAACCCTTGAAGAACTTCGCAGAGTTTATATCAATTATGGCAATCAACCTTGTATGCAAACTCCGTTCCTGTTCAATTTTTCGGGTTCACCCTGGCTCACTCAGTACTGGACAAGGCAAATTATCGACAAAGTATATAGTGGTATTTCTCCTGATTCCGGATACAGCGGCGACGAAGACCAAGGCTTAATGGGCAGTTTAGCTGTTTTATTAAAAACAGGTATTTTTTCTACCAGTGGCGGTACAACGCCTAAACCTTACTACGAAATCAGCAGCCCGGTTTTTAATAAGATAACTTTTCATCTCAACCCAAAATATTACAAGGGCAAACAGTTTGTGATTGAAGCCAATAATAATTCTGCCAGTAACATATATATTCAGTCAGCAGCTTTGAATGGTAAACCATTGAACAAACCCTGGATATTACACGAAAGCCTTGTAAATGGAGGGAAACTCTTATTAAATATGGGGCAGAATCCAAATAAGAGCTGGGGAAACAATCCGGAAGATGCGCCCGTGTCCATGTCTTCAAAACCTTAATTCGATTTATGGTTTGGGTGGTAATATTGTTCAAAACAAATCGGCTCAGGAAGTACCCTAAAAACTAATTCCTGAGCCGAATATTAGTATTTCACCCAGCCCAACTCTCTCTATCCAGACTTCTGAACTGTATAGCCTCTGCCAGATGCTCAATGCGTATCTCTTCTGAATCTGCCAGATCGGCAATCGTGCGTGATACTTTCAGTATCCTATCGTAAGCTCTGGCAGATAAACCCAGACGATCCATTGCTTTTCTTAACAATGCCTTGCCTCCATCTCCTATATCACAAATCTCTTTTACCATCTCTGGTGGCATCATTGCATTAGAATGAATATCGGGATATTTCTCAAATCGCTTAGTCTGTATCTCGCGGGCTTTTACGACTCTTTCCCGTATTATAGTAGAGGATTCGTTCTTTCGGGTAGATGAAATCTGGTCAAAACTGACAGGTGTCACCTCTACATGTAAATCTATCCTGTCTAACAGAGGTCCGGAAATTTTATTCAGATATTTACCAACGGTACCAGGCGGGCATGTGCACTCTTTCTCCGGATGGTTATAATAGCCGCAGGGGCAAGGATTCATACTCGCCACCAACATAAAATTGGCCGGAAATTCAACGGCCTGTTTTGTCCGGGAGATTACCACTTTTCTCTCTTCCAGAGGCTGTCTCATTACCTCCAGTACTGTTCGCTTAAACTCCGGTAATTCATCTAAGAATAAAACTCCATTGTGTGCCAATGAGATTTCTCCGGGCTGAGGGAATCCACCCCCGCCTACCAAAGCTGCATCAGAAATACTATGGTGTGGTGCCCGAAATGGCCTGCGGGCAATCAAGGAAGCTTTCACTCCCAGTTTACCAGCTACCGAATGAATCTTGGTAGTTTCTAATGCTTCGTGCAAGGTCAATGGTGGTAAGATAGAGGGTAAACGCTTGGCAAGCATGGTTTTTCCTGCACCGGGCGGGCCAATCATAATTACATTATGACCTCCTGCCGCAGCAATTTCCATGGCGCGCTTAATGTTCTCCTGGCCTTGTACATGAGAGAAATCGGCTTCGTATTCGCTGATAGAATTATAAAAAATATCTCTGGTATCTGTTACTAAAGGCTCTATTTCTTTTGTGCCTGTCAGAAAATCAATGGCATCGTTCAGGGTTTCTACTCCTATTACATCCAGGCTATTAACAATAGATGCTTCCATCGCATTTTCAACCGGAAGGATGAACCCTTTCAATTTATTCCTACGGGCTTCTATGGCAATCGGCAATACCCCCTTAATTGGTCGAAGGGCACCATCTAAAGCCAGTTCACCTAATATTACATATTCTTCCAGGTTTTTGACAGGTTTGATATGCTCTCCTGCGGTAAGTATTCCTATTGCCATTGGCAGGTCATAGGCTGACCCCTCCTTACGAATATCAGCCGGAGCTAAATTAATAACTGTTTTCTGGCGGGAGATCTGGTAATTACAATGTTTAAGGGCAGCATCTATTCTTTGTTGACTTTCTTTTACAGCTCCGTCGGGTAACCCTACAATAGCCATCCCAACACCTTGCATTACACTTACTTCAACAGTTATCAGGGTGGCATTTACTCCATACACAGCAGCACCAAAGGTTTTAGATAACATATCACAGATATTTTAATCGTCCGGTTAAGATCATTTCACAAAATTACAAGATTTCCTTTATTTGCACTTATCAGTTTATAAAAACTATAGCAAAGCACTTGCTACATAATCTTTATTATTTAAAAGTCTGATGCCCCAATTTGCACCTGTTTCAGTATGTAAATATGTATCTGAAAAGATACGCATTATTGCTTTGAATAAAAAAGCCCTCACGCTTGTGAGGGCAATATACGGTATCTTTAAAACCTTATTGTTCCCAACGCCAGTCTTTACCTATAATTAACTCATTTTTTAGGTTTTGCTTAATCAAAAACTCTTTGGTTTCATTATCATTCATTTTTTTCACAGGTAAGGCATCTGCATTAGCCAAAGCATAGAGCATCATAGCCGTAAAACGTACGTTATTATTAATTTGCTTTTTATCTATCAAATCAAAACGGTCACAATTGGCATGATAGCAATTGTAGGCTTTTACAGGGAAACTTCCTGAGGGGGAACAAACCGGAACGCCCTGAATCATGAATGGCTGATGGTCTGAATGCAAACCTGCTGAATTTGGATTTGTATTAGTAAATGTTGAATCCACATTTTTGATTTTTTTGCCTATTTCGTCAAAGAAAGAGCGCAATTCAGGGCGGCCCATGGCATTAAAACCTTTGGCATTATTAACCATATCCAGATTCATCATTAGTTGAACCTTATCCAGTTTCCCTTCATCTTTATACTTTTTTACTAATGCTTTAGAGCCTAGTAAGCCCTGTTCTTCACCCATAAACATGACAAACTCTATTGTGCGTTTAGGTTTAAGTTTTAAAGACTGAAAAACCCTCGCTACATCTAATACCGTAAAAGAACCAATCCCATTATCCATCGCCCCGGTTGCTAAATCCCACGAATCAAGATGTCCGCCAATCACAATTTTATCATTGGCATGCTTTTTAGAACTACCCGGTAGAGTGGCTATCACATTTCTGGCTCTGATAGGCCGGCTGAAATTCTGCATATCAATTACTGCCCAGATATTCTTCTCTTCGCTCATCCACTTACGAATATTCTTACCACTCTCTACTGACACACATACTGCCGGAATAGGGATTAATGCTCCTGTAACTGAAGCAGTTCCGGTTAAAAGTACCCCTCCCTCTACAGCATTGGCGATAATCACACCGGAAGCACCATATTTGATAGCCAGCGCTGTTTTTTCAGAACGATGCAGATTTTTCTTTCCTTTGTTTTCGGGCGATTGAAGATTAATGTTGAACAGAGCAATTTTACCTTTTACCTGATCTTTTACTTTTTCAAAATCTGCCTCTACTCCATCACCACAATCAACAATTGGTCCTTTAATATGTGATGAGACAGGAGAGTGCGCCAGGGCTACTACCTCAACATCACGAAAATTATCGCTTCCCTTAGGTACAATTGCCAGACTTACAGTATCTCTTGCCCATGATTCTACCTCAAAAGGCATGTATTTCACATCAGCAAAGCCATATTCTTTCAAAAGCTTGTAAGCAAAATCTTCTGCTTTTTTCCCGTTTGTACTACCCGTCAACCTATGACCAATCGAAGAAGTTGCTTCTTCCAGTGTTTCATAGGCCCGGCCACGGCTTAAAACGTCTTCATTAATTTTAACAAAAAGTGCTTCCAGTTCATCTGCCGGCGTAGTAAATGCTGAAAATAAAGCGATGCTGACAGTAAGTGTTAAAAATAAAATTCTCTTTCTCATCTACCTGTAATTTGAGTTGTTAGGCCAATTTAGTTTAGGCATGTAATATTAGGTATAAAACTCGTTAATT
Source organism: Chitinophaga pinensis (assembly GCA_943368675.1). GTDB lineage: Bacteria > Bacteroidota > Bacteroidia > Cytophagales > Spirosomataceae > Emticicia. The sequence goes on from CALRLN020000405.1 coordinate 4,645, forward strand.
TTTTCCGTTTAAACAAAAAGCCAATGTATTTTAAGCGTATTATAGTCTTTAATAAGGCAAATTACTCTGACAGTCAGGCTATTTCCCAGACGGTATTAAGTACACCGACTAAATTGATTAAATTGTTTTTTAAACAAAAACTTAAGCGTCAGGATAGATTTCTCAGACAGGTTTCTGATCCTCATTAAGTACTTTATTTGTTATTATCGTATTTTAAGCTTAAAATCCCATAAAAAACAGCTTTTTTTGTACTCTTAATAATTTCAAATATGAGCATTGGACAATTGATGAAGCACGAAGGGATTCAGATACCAACAGTAAAAGCACAACCTAAAGAACTATCGATTCACGGACATACACGCATTGACAATTATTATTGGCTGAACGAAAGAGAAAATCCTGAGGTAATAGACTACCTAAATGCAGAAAATGCCTATTTAGACCAGGTAATGGCGCCTGTAAAGCCCTTTGAAGAAAAGCTTTTTGAGGAAATGAAAAGCCGGATTCAGAAGCGGGATGAATCTGTTCCGGTAAAAGAAGGGAATTATTTTTACTACGCACGATTTATTGAAGGTGGTGAATACCCGATTTATTGTC
>CALRLN020000406.1:0-5232 GCA_943368675.1 Chitinophaga pinensis
TTATACCTCCCTACGAACTGGCTGAGCATTATGAAATGACATTGTTGATAAAATAGTATTCCAGAGTTTAGTTTTTCTAAGTACCCTATAAAACCATAAAGACAAGAAAAATACCCTTTAAAAAAAGAATATTTTTCTTGTCTGTTGATGAAGCAGGGGCTAATTCAATAACCCATTCTGTATTTTACAAAATTCTGAATCCTAAAGTTGCCTGTACCCACGCATTTTTATAACGCGGATTAGTCGACGACCCATCTCCATTATTATTCTGCAAGTCCCATCCGGCTCTTGTACCAATTATAATTCTTTTAAAATTAAAATCAATGCCACCCACTGCACACAAAGTGTTTTTACGGATATTGTCGTTGGTAAATTCTTCCTGCTGTGCAACCGTAGCCAATGCGCTTTTAAAAACGTCTTTCTGTTTCAGCAGATAAGAAAATTGCGGGCCAACCTGCACAGTTATAAAGCTAGCAGGCTTAATCGAAACCAATAACGGAATATCAATATAGTGGCTTGTACGGGTAAGATCATAATTGCTTCCTAAAAAAGCGCCTGTTTGCTTATATCCTTTTTGGGAATACAAAATTTCAGGCTGAATCCCCAGAAACCTACCGATAGGAATGGCAAGAAACAAACCTGCTGCTGCACCAAATTTACCTTCGGCATCAAAATTATCTCCTTTCGAATCATAGATGTTGGAGTAATTTAAACCTGCTTTCACCCCAAGGTGAATCCTGTTAGGAGAGTTTACATCCATGCCTTGTCCATAAGTATTAATGGCCAAAAGCGTGATAATCGCAGTGAGTATGTGTGTTTTTTTCATATTTATATTAAAGTATGTGAATTATCCGATACTCCGGTTGTCTAAAAGGTTGCCCTTAGGCTTTTGATTGTCAATTTCCGGAATATTACATTAAATACCAGTGAACGCTTATAAAACGATTAATTGGTGTTTTTTACTACTATACCCTTAAATGCTTTTCCCAGTTCTTCCATATCGTGGCTGAATTCAGTTTTGAATTTATCCCAGCTTTGTTTGCCGTCGTCTTTATAATCCACCATTTTCTTTTTCATTTCGTTATTTCTAGATTTCAAATCGGCAATTTGTTCCTGATACTTCAATTTTGTATCTTCGTTTTCATTGGCAATTTTTTCATTTAAATCAAGAATACTTTTTTCATTCGCAGCAATTTTCTCTGAAGTTTCTTTTCTATAATTAGCCATATCGGCTCTGTATTCTTCATTGGCTCTGTCCAAATCTTTTTTTGCCTCGGCTACTCTGTTTTCTGCATTATCAAGTTTCTTTTTGCTTGAAACACAGCTCGAAAGTGAGGTGCCTGCAATAAGCGCGATGACCGAAATTCTTATGAATATATTTTTCATTCTGATATGTTTTATGTGTATAATAGTAATATTCAGGCTTTTTCGCCCTTTAAAGACTCTGGCTTTGAGTGTCCATCCATAACCATTCTTTCTGCTTTATGCAGTGTACTCTGATATTTTTTATTTAAAGAGTCAACAAAATCATCGAATTTGCCTTTAAGATCGTCAGCATAATTTTCTCCCTGATTTATTATTTGTCTTCTTGTGCGCGATCCTCTTTCCGGAGCAAACAAAATACCCACAACGGCACCTGCGGCAAAACCTGCCAATATGCCTGTCAATAATTTAACTGAATTCATACTTATTTGAATTTTAAATGATGTCATTTAATGACTTTATTTCCCTGAACAATTTTTAAAATAATAATGATAACGGCTATTACAAGTAGCGCATGAATAATACCTCCCGCTGCAAATGCAAAGAATCCGATTGCCCATGAAATGATTAAAATCACAGCAAGTAAATACAAAAGATTACCCATTCTGATTGATGTTTGAATTTTGATATTGTTCTGTACTGGTTAAACACGCAGCAGAGATACAATAATGATGAAGCCTTATTGCTTGTTATGAAATGCAGAATCTCCGATTAGAAGCTTTTGGTTGATAAAACCACTTGTTCTCCGGCATATTGCGCATTGGCATCATCTTCGGCCGTAATGAAAATCTTGGTAGGCACAAAAGAAGTAACCGTTTCAAAAGAAGCTTTTAACTGTTTTGACATCATGCCGCTTGAACTTTTTATCTGACCAATATTTTTCGTCAGATTCTGGTCAGTTATCATCCATACCACGTATGTTAGCCTGGCAGGTTGTAATCTCTGAACTTCTGCTAAGTCCGTCAGGTGTATTTCTATAACATTATTCTTGTTCTTATCAGATTTTATCTCAACGTATCCACGGGCGGCAGGAACAATCGGTGAATTGAGAAAAGTTATCTTTTTGCTGCAAGAGCTGAATGAAATCATCAATACAAGGCCAAATAGCCCAAAAAGTAGCGTTTTAAATTGTGCGGATCTGATAACCATGGTTTTAAGTTTTTATTGAACCTGTTTAAACTTTTTATTTATTGATGAAAATAGACGAACCAGTCGCTTCAAAATATACCATTTTCTAATCCAAATCGCGGCGAACCGCAAATAAGTTGAAACAGGTTCATTGTTAATGCTCCTGTTATTAATCAGAAAAAACGGATAAGAGATTCTCTGATTAAATAGTTAAAGCATTAACGATGACAATAATCACAAACAGGCAGAAAAAAATGAGATTATCATATTTTGATGAGGATGATGATTTCATATTTTTAACCTTTAGTTTACTGATACAAAGGTCGTTATTAAAACCTGAGGTAGTATTATACAATTCTTTATATTACTTATATGATTCACACATTAGGTACGGTCGGTTTCAGTTATAAATGTCCTTCTGAGGCCTTTAAAGATTTATGGCTGATTTAATAATCAGTTTTGAATAGCAAAGTCAATCTTATAAGAAAGTTGCAGGAGAGAAACACTTATTCTGCCATATTTGAAGAGGTATAACAGCGAGTCAGCTACAGGAGTTTTTATACCTCCCTACGAACTGGCTGAGCATTATGAAATGACATTACGGATAAAATAGTATGGCATTGGTAAGCATAAAACAACTACGGTAAGTTCCTCTTTATCAAAGAGCACTTACCGTAGTTGTTCAAGGTTTAACACCCCAGTTATGATGTGCTTATCAGGCTTTTCCGCCGTTTACGGCCTCCTGTATCGATTTGCCTTCGGCAACCAGGCTTTCAGTTTTTTGCATTATGCCCTGATATTTCTTATTCAGAGATTCTACAAAATCCTCAAATTTGCCTTTAAGGTCGTCGGCATAGCCTTCACCTTTTTCCAGTATTTGTTTACTGGTTTCCGAGCCTTTATCAGGAGCTATCAGAATACCAATAACAACACCTGCGGCAATACCTGCCAATATTCCTGCTAATACTTTACCTGAGTTCATCTTGTTCGTTTTTTTGTACACTTATTTAATAACTTTATTGCCCTGTATAACTCTTAAAATAATAGAGATTAAGGCAATTACGAGCAGAATGTGAATAATACCCCCTGCACTATAAGCAAAGAATCCGACTGCCCAGCCGATGATCAGAATCACCGCGATTATATACAATAAATTTCCCATTGTGATTGAATTTAGTTATGTGAAAATAGTAATAAAATATCCTCTTTTTTATGATTATATCAAATGTATGGCTTCCCATTGCTATGAGCACATGATGCCCGGTTATTATGAGAGCCGTATGCTATATAAGCAGTAAAATTTCCTGCCACGTATACCCGCTCACTGATGCGTGGTGTATATACCCCAACTTTGGGGAGAGGATGCCGCTGGGGAAGCAGAGATTAAAGGGCATTCCACAGTAAGATTCCGGCGTTGGATATTCAGGCGACATACTGTTTTATCCAGTACACTGATTTAAAAATACTTTTTTATCTCTTATATCTGCTTGCATCCTCCCTTATTTTTATATTTTTGTCCATCTAACAATTACCTGAACTAATGACCATACTCCAGCAAACTATCTTTGTTGTTTTAACGTGTTTTACTCTCTCTGTTTTCGCTCAGAATACAGACAAAAAACCTGACGAAAAATCAGTTGCACCACAACCCGTTCCGGCTCCGGTTGAAACCAAAGGACAGGTTATCATCGGCGGACAAACCATTAACTACACCACCCGCACGGGTTATATGGTCATAAAAGACGAAAGCGGTAAAGCCAAAGCCAATATCTTTTTTATTGCTTATAGCAAAGACGGCGTAAGCGATTTATCCAAACGCCCCGTTACCTATACTTTCAACGGGGGGCCGGGTTCGGCCTCTGTCTGGTTGCACATGGGTTGTATCGGCCCCAAACGTATCCCGATGAGCGATAAAGGAGAGTCTTTAGCACCTCCGTATTCGTATGTAAATAATGAATATAGCTGGCTTGATAAAACAGACCTGGTCTTTATTGACCCCGTTAATACGGGCTACAGCCGTGCCGTGCAGGGCGAAAACGAACGCCAGTTTCTCGGCTATACAGAAGATATTGAATCGGTAGGGGAGTTCATCCGTTTGCACGCCACTAAATATGGTCGTTGGGCATCGCCTAAATTCCTTGCGGGAGAAAGCTACGGTACTACCAGAGCCGCAGGCCTATCAGGCTATCTGCAAGACAAATACAATATGTATATCAATGGCGTAGCCCTTATTTCTTCTATCCTTAATTTTCAGACAGCCCTTTTCGATAAAGGGAATGATTTGCCTTATGAGCTATTCCTGCCCACCTACACAGCTATGGCATGGTATCATAAGAAAATCGCTCCCGAATACCAGTCAGATTTACAAAAGACCTTACGTGAGGTTGAAAAGTTTGTGTTAAACGAGTATTCAACCATATTAATGAAAGGAGATATGGCGACCGAAGCTGAACAGACGATGGTTACCGAAAAACTCAGCAAGTTCACGGGCTTATCAAAAGACTTTATCAAACGAGCCAATAACCGTATAGAAATCTTCCGATTTACAAAAGAACTCTTGCGAGAAGAAGGCAAAACCGCAGGACGATTAGACGGTCGCTTCACAGGCACCGACTACGACAATGCCGGAGAACGCTATGAATTTGACCCAAGTCTGGATGCCACTATCTCAGGGCCATATTCAGGTACAATTAACCAGTATCTCCGTCAGGAATTAAAGTACGAAAACGATTTGCCCTACCTGATTCTGACGGGCAGAGTACAACCCTGGAATTATAATAATGTACAGAACAAATACCTTAACGTAAGCGAAACCCTGCGCCAGGCCATGTCGAAAAACCC
>CALRLN020000407.1:0-5228 GCA_943368675.1 Chitinophaga pinensis
TTATGCTGGTTATCTGTCTAAAACAATTAATACAATAGACAAAGGATTCTTCAATAGCGATTTTCAATACCTTTTTTCAGCCGGAATCATTTATGTGGTGGCACAAATCTTTAAACGTGGCGTTGAGCTACAGGAAGAAATCGATTTAACAGTTTAAAAGCACAGCCCCCAACCCCTAAAGGGGAGCTAACTGCACCCGTTTTATGCTAATGATATCGTTTAACACTTAAATTGATCAAACAATGACCATTGTCGTAAACCTGGGTGTAATGCTTGCCAGAAGAAGAATGCCGCTTTCGGAATTGGCCGAAAAAGTAGACATAACCCTCCCAAACCTGTCTATTTTAAAAACCGGAAAAGCCAAAGCAGCAAGTTTTTCAACATTAGAGGCCATTTGTGAGGTATTAGACTGTCAGCCGGGAGATATACTGGAATTTGTTTCTGAAAAAAAATCATAATCAGGTGCAACCGAAGTACACATAGTTGCATCTACAAGACAAATGCAGGGTTTTACCGTTTATCAAAAATTAAAACCATTTGTGTAATAACAGTTACCTTGCATTACAAAGTACTATACATTTGTATCAAGAAAATTATGAAAAAGCTCACGACATTTAGTTTAGTTTAGGTTAATTAAAGATTAAAACTGTCTCAGGCTTTAGGGGCAGTTTTTTAAAGCATCCTTGTAACCTGAATCGTTCTTTCGCATCCAATAAGGTATTGAAAGAAATTTTTAGAAAAAATTTATGAAAAGCATTTAATAAAACAATAACGTATTACAGCGCAATGCTCCAAATAGCACTCGCCTTATATAAAGCTATTACTAAGTAAATAATTAAAACCAATGAAAAAGCTATTACTAACACTCCTGCTCGCAGGAGCGGGTTTACTTTCTTTTGCCCAAACTACCAAAGGAAAAATTTCAGGAAGCCTCTATGATGAGAAAAAACAACCTCTTCCGTTTGCAAGTGTATTATTGCTCCGGGCTCAGGACTCTACATTGGTTAAAGGTGGAGTAAGTGATATAGAAGGTAAATTCTTAATCGAACAATTTGTTAGCAGTGAAACACAAAACCAGTTTATCGTATCGGTTTCGATGGTAGGCTATAGAAAATACTTCTCTCCGAAAATTGTTATCAGCTCCGAAAATCTTGAGGTAAAACTTTCTAACATACAATTAGAATTAGATACCAAAAATCTGAAAGAAGTAACTGTAACAGCCAGAAAGCCTTTCATCGAACAACAGGCCGATAAATTGGTAGTGAACGTTGAAGGCAGTATAGTGGCCAACGGTAATACGGCTTTAGAGGTATTGCAGAAATCACCGGGTGTTACAGTTGATAACAACGACAACATCAGCGTAAAAGGCAAACAAGGTGTTTTGATATTGATGGATGGCAAACAGACTTATATGTCGCAAAGCGATCTGGCTAACCTGTTGAAAAGCATGAACAGCGACCAGATTGAAAAAATTGAGATTGTATCCAATCCGTCATCCCGCTACGATGCCGCAGGGAAGGCCGTTATCAATATTGTAACCAAGAAAAACAAAAACTTTGGTACCAATGGAAGCGTATCCATAGGGGGTTCGTTGAGTTTGCCCCCTTTTCTAAAAACCGGGCTCAACAAAGAACTCACCGCCGTAGAGGTCATGAAGCCAGGCATGATGCCAAAATACAACACAAGTCTGAATTTAAACAATCGCCAGGGCAAATTCAATACGTTTACGAATCTTACGTTTTCTGATAATCAACGTTTCAACAACAATGCATTTGTAAGAGAAATTGGTGGACAAACTTTTGAACAATACGCTTATCGCTATCAGTTTAATCAGAATTTCAGCTATAAAGTAGGTGCAGATTATTACGCTACTAAAAAAACCACACTAGGCGTATTAGTGACAGGCAATGTGGGGTCATGGGAAAGTAAAGATCCAAACCGCAACATTACATATATGAAAAAAATTGGTGAGCTTACACCTGATTCAAGTCTGGTGACTACCTCGAGCACACTGAGAACCTGGGCAAATACTACGTTCAATGCCAACTTTAAACACACGTTCGATTCAACCGGAAAAGAACTGACTGCTGATGTTGACTATTCGGTTTACAACAATCAAGGGATAGAAAGAGGGATGGTTTCGAGATTTTATAAATATGTTGATAAAGTTGAAACAGAATACGGCACGCCTTTGAACATTACCAGCAATGCACCGAATATATACAATATTTTTGCCGTAAAAGCTGATTATGTGAACCCACTACCAAAAATGAAAGCAAAATTGGAATTCGGCGTAAAAAGCAGCTGGGTGAAATCGGATAACGACATCAGATTCTATCAGAACGGCGCGGTAGACAAAGGACGTACCAATTACTTTATTTATACCGAAAACATCAATGCGGCTTATGCCAACTTTAATAAAGAATTCAACAAGAAATTCAACTTACAGGCAGGTTTACGTATGGAACATACCCATTCAGAAGGTAAATCAGTAACTATGAACGAATCTCGTGAGCGCAATTATGTAAAGTTGTTCCCAAGTATATTCCTGACACAAACCATCAACAAAAACAACCAGTTGACCTATTCATATAGCCGTCGTATTGATCGTCCGGGTTATAACTCATTGAATCCGTTCATTTATTTCCTTGACCCATACACGTATCAGTTAGGTAATGAGTACCTGATGCCACAATATACCAACTCTTTCGAATTGACACATACGTATAAGCAAGGATTTGTAACCAGTGTAGGCTATAGTGTTACCAACGATTATATGGCAGAGGTTATTAAAAATGCAGTAAGCGTACCGGAGGTATTGGAGAAACTGAAAAAATACAACAATATACAAGGTATCGACCCTGAGAAAATCACCTTTGCAACTACTGAAAACATTGCGAGATTTGAGAATATCAACGTGAATTTCAGTGCTCCGATTCCGATTACCAAATGGTGGAACTCCCAAAACAACTTTTCGTTCTATTATAACAAATTCAAAGGTGAAGTATCAGACCAGAATCTGAACGTGGGACAATGGGCGTATAACTTCTACACAAGTCAGAATTTTAAATTGCCTAAAGATTTATCGGCCGAGGTGTCGATGTGGTACAACTCGCCAAACGTGTATGGTATCATGCAAGGCAAATCACAATATTCGGTGAATGCAGGTTTACAAAAGAGCTTATGGAAGAAAAAGGCTACCCTTCGTTTAAATATCAACGATATTTTCTTAACGAGCTTCTGGAGTGGCAAAACCAACTTTGCAGGCGTAAACATGACACTGAACAACCGTTGGGATAGCAGAATGGTACGTTTATCGTTCTCCTACAAATTCGGTAACCAGAACGTAAAAAATGCCCGTAACCGCAGTACGGCAACCGAAGCTGAGCAACGCAGAGCAGGTGGTAACTAATTGTTAATAGTCTATAAATTTGGAAACGCCTTGGACCTTTGGTTTGGGGCGTTTTTTTGTGAGGGGTAATGATTTTTTTAAATCGTCATCGAAAATAAAAGTGTCTAGCCCTAAAATTGGTTTATGTAACTCTATTTTAAGATGACTCAAAAAAGTTATTAAAAAAATCTTACTACGCAAATAGGCTTCATTGTAGATTGTTTAATTTGTAATATATTCTTTATTAACTTAATTTAAGAAAGTTGTTATAGGAAAATTAAATAAAATAGACACTAATGTTGGGTAGTTCACAGTTAAAAGAATCTAAAATTTCGATTATATTCATATAAAACTAGCAGACTGACGCTTCCTAGAATAAATTTACACAAGCCTAATGATTAAAACAGAACTTGAAAAAATATCACCATCAAGTATTATTGATTTCCCTCTCATAGAATTAGAGCAAAGTTTTAGAACTTTGAGGCCAATAGAGTTAGTAAAAACACAATATATTTCAGGGCAAACGATTATCCTCAAAGGGGAAAAAACTGAGTATGGCAACTTAATAGAATTTTGGTTGTCTACGCAAATATGGTATGGCACCGATGGACAAGATTATTTTTATGAAATATTGATTATTGATGAACTGTGGTCTTATTCTGCTTGGCAAAATGATTCTGACCGAGTGGGTAATTGTCAAATGGCAAGCTTAACAGAAAAACGAAGATATGATAGATGGATAACTACACTACTTAATAAAAATGTCGACCAACAGTATTTGATAATGAATCCAAACTGGGATGAAGAAAAAGTATTATTCCTTGACGATGATAATTATTATCTCTATTACTTTTGGTCAGGGGAATAGAGAAAAGTGTATCATGTATTATCTTCAGGACTTGATAGATTATAATTTGATTTATCGCAATTATTTTGGCTAAAGCCAATAATGATGATTGCGTTCTTGTTACCCCATTTAAAAATGGGGGCTATTGAATAAATTGTTTCCTATTTCAATTGCCTCCTGCTTTAGCTGGAGGTACTAAATTGATACAATCCTAATTGGCTTTAGCCAAAACAGAGATGCCCAAAGTCTGAGGAAATCAAAAGAATTTAAAACCCTATAAAATGCCCTTCATAAAAGTTTATATCCATTTTGTTTGGAGCACCAAAAATCGTGAGACATGCCTCTCTACTAAAGAAAAGAGACAGCTGGTTTGGCAACACATCAGAGAAAATGCTAAAGAAAAAGATATTTATGTAGATTGTATAAATGGCTATTCAGACCACTGCCATTGCCTGATATCACTCGGAGTTGACCAAACTATTCAGAAAACAATTCAACTCATTAAAGGAGAATCATCTTTCTGGATAAATAAACATAAAATCACTGAACAAAAATTTGAATGGCAAGATGAATATTTTGCTGTATCAGTTTCAGAATCTATGGTTGAACAGGTGAGGAACTACATTAAGAATCAAGAAGAACATCATAAAAGAAAGACATTTGCGCAGGAATATGATGAGTTTATTTTGAGATATGGATTTGAAAGGTTTAAAGATTGAATAGCCAAATGCTAAATAAAGTTTTGGCTAAATCCAAATGTATGATATCATTTAGTAACCTCCAGCTAAAGCTGGAGGCAATTGATTTAATAAATATTTATTTCAATAGCCCCCATTTTTAAATGGGGGTAACAAGAAAGCAATCATCATTATTGGCTTTAGGTACTGTCTTAAAAAACAATAAAAAAGGTATAATTTTTTTTATCTTTACTACCTCAAAAGAAGAAGTTCGTTAAGAGCCTCATTCTGTGTAGCCCCGCCTGTCGGGGCT